>DKID01000004.1 GCA_002454045.1 Nitrospina sp. UBA6727
AAAAATAATTGATATGCTGGGCGAGGAAACTTTGGTGGTGAAATGAGTGAGGCTAGCGCAATAACCAAAATAACCTTTTTATTTGCAGGAAGTTGTCGTCGCCAACGCCATAAAGTTCCTCTGAAGATTGAGCATAAAATCCTCGCCGCGGCTTGACATCGTCGGGAACAAATCTTATTTAACCTGAATGTTTGTGAGGAGATGACACCCGTTTACTCAAACTGGTAAATGCATTTATAAAAATAAGGAAAGGATCAAAACTCATGGGAAAAATCGTCGGCATAGACCTGGGCACCACCAACTCCGTAATCGCAGTGATGGAAGGAAGCGAGCCTAAAGTAATCCTCAATGAGGAAGGAAACAGAACCACTCCTTCCGTAGTTGCGTTCACCAAAGAGGGCGAAATACTGGTTGGGCAAGTGGCGAAAAGGCAGGCCGTCGCTAATCCGGATAACACGATTTTTTCCATCAAACGTTTCATGGGACGGTCTCTCAACGAGGTGTCGGAAGAAATGAAAATGGTTCCTTACGAGGTCATACAGGGACCGAAAAATGAGTTGCGGATAAAAGCCGGCGGCAAGTCTTACACCCCGCCCGAAATATCGGCGATGATATTGCAAAAACTGAAGAAGTCCGCGGAGGCTTATCTCGGTCAACCCGTTACCGAAGCCGTCATCACCGTGCCGGCGTACTTCAACGATGCTCAACGCCAAGCGACCAAAGACGCCGGCAAAATCGCAGGATTGGAAGTCAAGCGGATTATCAACGAACCCACGGCGTCGGCGTTGGCTTACGGATTGGACAAGAAAAAAGATCATACCATCGCGGTTTATGATTTCGGCGGCGGCACTTTTGATATTTCAATTCTCGAAGTTGGCGACAATGTCGTCGAAGTTAAAGCCACGAACGGGGACACTCACCTCGGCGGCGATAATCTAGACCAGCGCGTCATCAACTGGTTGGTGGACGAATTTAAGAAAGCACACGGCATCGATCTTTCCAAAGACAACATGGCTTTGCAAAGGCTGAAGGAAGGAGCCGAAAAAGCCAAGATGGAACTGTCGACCACCAACGAGACCGACATCAACCTCCCCTTCATCACCGCGGACGCGGGAGGTCCTAAGCATCTCAACGTAAAACTTTCGCGAGCGAAGTTTGAATCCATGATCGATGACTTGCTGGAAAAATCCAAGAAGCCCTGTCTCCAAGCGTTGAAAGATTCCGGGCTAAAAGCGGACCAAATTCATGAGGCCGTTCTGGTCGGCGGCTCAACCCGCGTCCCGAAATCGCAGGAGCTGGTCAAAAATCTTTTTGGGAAAGACCCTCATCACGGAGTCAATCCAGACGAAGTGGTTGCACTGGGCGCGGCGGTTCAGGCGGGCGTCCTCTCCGGCGATGTGACCGACATCCTCTTGCTTGACGTCACTCCGCTTTCTCTCGGGATTGAAACGCTGGGCGGAGTCACCACAAAACTAATTGAGCGCAACACCACCATCCCCACCCGCAAGGCGGAAACTTTTTCGACGGCGGCGGACAATCAACCCTCGGTGGAAATCAACGTCATTCAAGGCGAGCGGGAAATCGCAAAAGATAATCGATCGCTCGGAAAATTTCATCTCGACG
Source organism: Nitrospina sp. UBA6727 (assembly GCA_002454045.1). Classification (GTDB taxonomy): domain Bacteria; phylum Nitrospinota; class Nitrospinia; order Nitrospinales; family VA-1; genus LS-NOB. The sequence goes on from DKID01000004.1 coordinate 1,624, forward strand.
GAATCCCGCCGGCGCAGCGGGGCATACCGCAAATCGAAGTAACCTTTGACATAGACGCCAACGGCATCATTCACGTTACCGCGAAGGACAAGGGCACCAATAAGGAACAGAAAATAACCATCACCGACTCGACCGGGTTAAACGAAGACGAGATTGAGCAGATGGTAAAAGACGCCGAAGCCAACGCCGAAGCGGATAAAGAACGGCGAGAAAAAATTGACGTTAAAAACCAACTCGACTCGGTCATCTACAGCACCGAAAAAACCATGGCGGACAACAAAGGCAAGATCAAAGATGAAGACGCCAAAGAAGCGGAGGGCATCATCGAAGAAGCCAAGAAACACCTTGAAGGCGAAATACCGGCGATGAAAGAGCAACTCGAAAAAGTCAACGACGTCGCCCACAAAATGGCGCAGGCGATGTATTCCCAATCCCAAGAGCAAGGCGAAACGCCCGATGGCGCGGGCGCGGAGTCTGGCGACGACAACAAGCCCGACGATGATGTAGTCGACGCAGAGTTTGAGGATGTCGGGAAAAAATAATATCACCCCGTCGCGTCGCGCCTTCGAATTCTTCGGGGGCGCGATTCTATTATCCAGTAACCGCGAATATCCCCATGGCAAAAAACAAATCAAAACCCAACACCGCGCCGCAAGACGAACCTGAAATCAGCGTTGTGGACCGAAGGTCTTCCATGCTTGACGAAAAGGAAATTGGGGACGCCGGCGAGGAGCGCCTGCCCACTTACGTGGAACGTCTCAAACAGGAAGCCGAAGAAAAAGACAAACGCCTCCGCGAATACATCGCCGCTTATAAGGAGAAGTCCAGCGAAGACGATGAGTTTCGTAAGCGTCTTGAAAAAGACAACGATGCCCGCCTCGACCAGTTCAAGGCAAATTTGTTCACTAGGTTAATCCCCATTTTGGACAACTTGAACAGAGCCGTCCAATCCACTATCTCCAACAAAGATTTTGATAGCCTGCATCAAGGCATGGAAATGGTTACCAAACAATTCGCCCGGGAACTCAAGAATAATGAAGTACAAAAGATCGATACCGACAACCGAAAGTTCAACGCGAAAACGGATGAGGTAGTTATGACGGAAGAAACCACCGACCCGGAACGGGACAATACGATTGTCGAAGAGATGGAGCCGGGATATATTTTTAAGGACAAGTTGATCAAAGCCGCTAAAGTAAAAGTAGCGCATTTAAAAACCTCTTAGCACTTCCGCGAAAATAACAACTCATGAACCAACGAGATTATTATGAAGTGCTCGGAGTTTCCAAAAACGCAAACGAAAACGAACTGAAAAAAGCCTACCGGCAACAAGCCCTCAAATACCATCCCGACAAAAACCCCGGCGACAAACAGGCCGAGAACAAATTCAAAGAAGCTTCGGAAGCCTACGACGTCCTGAAAGATTTTGAGAAAAGACAAATCTATGACCAGTTCGGCCACGAAGGTCTTAAGGGACGCGGCTTTAGTGGGTTCAGCGGATTCGACGATATCTTTTCCCAGTTCGGGGATATTTTTGGTGACTTCTTTGGCGGCGGCGGACAGCAAAGAACCGGCGCCGACCTGCGCCTAGATATTTCCATCACGTTCCAAGAAGCCGCCTTCGGAATCAAAAAGAATGTGGAAGTCAATAAGCATCATCCCTGCGGAACTTGCGAAGGCTCTGGCACCAAACCCGGCTACAGTCCCCGCCCTTGTCGGACTTGCCGAGGAACTGGTCAGGTTATTCGCGCGCAAGGTTTTTTCAGCGTCCAATCCACCTGCCCCAATTGCCACGGCGCTGGGCAAATCATCACCCATCCCTGCGCCGAATGTCACGGAGATGGCCGGGTCATTATAAACAAAAAACTTTCCATCAACATCCCAGCCGGCGTGGACGATGGCTCCCGCATCCGCTTGAGGGGCGAGGGAGAACTGGGGGCGCAGGGTCTTCCCCCCGGCGACCTCTATGTCATGACGCATGTCTCCGCGCACAAATTTTTTCATCGGGAAGGTCACGACATCCATTGCCGAATGAATTTGACTTTTTCCCAAGCGGCGCTCGGCGCAAAAATTCAGGTTCCCCTGCTCAATGAAGGGGAAACAAAAATCATATCCGTCCCCGCCGGAGTGCAGACCAATGACACTCATCGTATTTCGGACGCAGGCATTCCGCAACTGCGCGGACACCGCAGAGGAAATCAGGTTATTCATTTCGTCGTGGAAACTCCCAAGCGTTTGAACAAGAGACAAAAAGAATTGTTCAAGGAACTGGCGGAGATAGAGGGGAACCCTATCAAGGAAACACTAAAAGGATTTTTCCAAAAATTAGGAGTGTAACTTTTCACGGCGCGACGAGACCATCAGCGTCTCGCGACAATCAAGCAAGCCGCATTAAGGATTTTTAATTCCGCATTAACAGCCATTTAATTTGCAGATTTTATTATCACCTCGGCAGCCAGAAAAAATAATCGCCGACCGCGGCGATTGTGCATTTTTGAAAACGCAACAGAACTGGAGGATTCCATCATGGCTAGGAAATTTAAAATCCCAACGGCGTTTGCTCTGTTCACCTTTTTGCTTCTTCCCATTTCATATGAAATTGGGATTTTAGATTTTCGCGCCGCGGATTCCGCGTTTGGACTGAGCACCAAATCTAATCCAGTAGGAACCAATCTGATCGTGGAGATTGCCAAGAAACAAAATCCCGCGGTCGTCTTCGTCACCTCTAAAATAAAATTTCAACCGGCAAGAGGAAACGCCCCGCAACCTTTCGGACGGTTCGCGCCGCCGCATGATGGCAGGTCTTTTACTCCGCCATCGCGACCAAGGAGCGGAACCGGCAGCGGGTTCATCATCGATCATGACGGACATATTCTGACCAACAACCACGTCGTGGAAAATGCCGACATCATAAAAGTGACCTTGCAAAATGGAAAGGAATACGACGCTCGACTTGTCGGCTCGGACCCAAAGACCGACGTCGCGCTGATAAAAATCATCGAGGAAAATGGTGAGCGCACTTCCTTCCCGTTTATGTCGATGGGCGATTCAGAAAAAGTCGCGGTCGGAGAATGGGTCGTCGCCATCGGCAACCCGTTCGGTCTATCCCACACCGTGACCACGGGGGTGGTCAGCGCGAAAGGCAGGAACATCGGCAGCGGACCCTACGATGAGTTCATCCAGACTGATGCTTCGATCAACCCCGGCAACAGCGGCGGACCGTTGCTGAATATGAACGGGGACGTGATAGGCATCAACACGGCAATTTTTTCTGGTAGCGGCGGAAACATGGGCATCGGTTTTGCTCTGCCGATCAATATGGCAAAAGCCATTCTCGATGACTTGAAGGAAAAAGGGAAAGTTACGCGCGGATGGCTCGGAGTCATGATCCAAAGAATCACCCCGGCACTGCAAACATCTTTCAATCTCGAAAACGCAAACGGTGCGCTCGTCAATGACATCGTCCCCAATAGTCCCGCCGACCGCGGCGGAATGAAGCGCGGGGATGTCATCACTCGGTTTGATGGGGTCGAAATAACTTCCGTGGAAAAGTTACCCAAGCAGGTGGCATCCGTGAAGCCGGAAAAATCCGTGAAGGTTGAAGTGATCCGCCACGGCAAATCTAAAATACTGGACATCAAAATAAAAGCGATGAAGGAAGAACAACCCGCCTAGTTTCCCGCAAGTTTGCAACAGGCGGGCTTACCTCCTGAAAGGGGACTGCGTTGTCAAGGGCGCGGTCCCTTTTCTAATTTTTTACATCGGAAAATAAACGGGCGGGAAAGTATAGTCAACATCCTCGGCGACCATCTGCAAAATCACAAGCGGAGCGAAGAGGTTTGCGGAAATCTAAAAGTCATTTCAAAAACTGACTGTGCGGAAGTTGCGTCGTCCCCATAAGGTGAAGGTCTACCGACCTCGCGGCTTCGCGGCCTTCGGCAATAGCCCAGACCACCAACGATTGCCCGCGGGTCATGTCTCCGGCGACGAAGACTCCGTCCACACTTGTCATTTTCTTATCATCGCAGGCTACGTTTCCCCGCGCATCCAGTTCCACTTCAAGTTCCTGCAGCATACCTTCGTGGATAGGATGAACAAAACCCATCGCCAACAAAACCAGTTCAACATCCAACTCAAACTCCGAGCCGGGAACTTCCCGCATTGCGGGACGGTTTGTTTTAGGATCGATGTCGCCGAACTCAATTTTTATTCCGTGCACTCTGGAAACTTTACCGTCCTTGCCGGAAAACATTTTCGTGGCAACACAATATTCCGTGATGCCATTTTTCCCGCCGTGCACATTTGCTTCTTCATGCGAAGAAGAAACCCTGAATATTTTTGGCCACTGCGGCCAAGGATTATCGCCGCTCCTTTCCTGAGGCGGCTCTGACAAAAGTTCAAACTGATAAACATTTTTCGCGCCTTGTCGGAGCGAAGTTCCCAGGCAATCCGACCCAGTATCCCCGCCGCCGAGAATCAAAACATTTTTATCTTTAGCGGTGATGGATATTTTTTCAGCAATCGTATCTCCCTCGTTGCGCTTATTTTGTTGCGGGAGAAATTCCATGGCGAAATGAATGCCGTCAAGGTTCCGTCCTTCCACGGCGATGTCGCGGGGTTTCTGTGCGCCGCCGCAAAGTATCACCGCGTCAAATTCGTTTTTCAATTCGTTCGCCGATTTGTCGACCCCGATGTTGATGCCGGTCTTAAAGATTACGCCGGATTTTTTCATCACCTGCAATCGGCGTTTTACAACTTCCTTCTCCAACTTAAAGTGAGGGATGCCGTACATCAAGAGTCCGCCGACACGATCATCTTTTTCGAAAACGGTGACCTCGTGTCCCGCCGCGTTGAGTTGATCCGCGCAGGCCAATCCCGCTGGCCCCGACCCGACAACCGCTATTTTTTTTTCCGTTCGAAACGCAGGTTTGCGCGGCTTGATGAATCCCAACTCAAATCCTTTTTCCGCGATCATCTCTTCGATTTTGCAAATCGTAACCGCCGGTTCCGTGATGCCCAACACGCAAGCACTTTCGCAAGGAGCGGGACATATGCGCCCGGTAAATTCGGGAAAATTGTTGGTCTTCTGCAACAACTCCACCGCCTCTCGATACCGGCCACGATAGACCATGTCGTTCCAGTCGGGAATTAAATTTCCTAGCGGACAGCCGGTGTCGCTTTGACAAAACGGAACTCCGCAATCCATGCACCGAGCTCCTTGCTGCCGATACTTTTCTTCCGGGAACGGAGCGTAGCATTCCTTCTGATCCTTGAGCCGATTTTCAACCGGCCGCACAGACGGCGTCTCTCGCCCGTACTCCATGAATCCTTTTAGCGCACCCATTGAAAATTTTAATTCCTTTCTAGAAATTTTCGTCAGGCGACCAGCGCTGCATTTTTTCTCTTACGTTCTTCCAGCACTCGGCGATAATCTTGCGGATAAACTTTGACGAACTTTGGCAGGGTTTCTTCCCACTCATCAAGCATCTTTTTTGCGACGCGGCTTTGCGTACTTTGAAAGTGTTCCTCAATCGACTGCTTTAATTGTTGAACATCTTCGGGTTCTTCAACGGCAAGTAGATCGACGATATTTTTGTTGCAGTGAATGGGGAACGTATTGTCTCGGTTGAAAACATACGCCAGTCCGCCGCTCATTCCGGCGGCGAAGTTTCTGCCCGTGGAACCGAGAACCACAACGGTTCCTCCCGTCATATATTCGCAACCGTGGTCGCCCACCTCTTCCACCACTGCCTGCGCGCCGCTGTTGCGCACGGCGAAACGTTCCCCCGCAATTCCGCGAAAAAATGCTTTTCCGGAAACGGCACCGTAGAGAACGGTGTTTCCTATTAAAATATTTTCTTCGGCGACGAGGGTGGAATTTTTCGGCGGATAAATAATCAATCTTCCGCCCGACAAACCTTTTCCCACGTAGTCGTTGGCATCTCCGGCAAGACGAAAAGTTATCCCCGGCGCAAGGAAAGCCCCGAAGCTTTGGCCCGCGGAGCCTGTAAAATTAAACTGGATCGTGTCCGCCGGCAATCCTTCTTCCCCGTGCAATTTAGAAATACGATAACTGAGCATCGCCCCGGTGGCTCGGTCGGTGTTACGGATGGAGATATCACCGTGGACCTGAATTTTATTTGCGATGGCCGGCTGACTCATCGCTATCAGTTTATGGTCTAACGCGTTGTCCAAGTCGCCGCTCAAATCTTGCGTGCAGACATTTCTCAGCGCCACTTTTTCATCCACCGCGGGTTTAAATAAAATTTTACTCACATCCAAACCGCTGGCTTTCCAATGGTCAACCGCTTCTTCTCCTTCGAGCAATTCTACTTTGCCAATCAGGTCGATGAACTTTCTAATTCCCAATCGCGCCATAATTTCCCGGACTTCTTCCGCGATGAAGCGAAAAAAATTGACGACATAATCCGCCTTCGCGTCAAACTTTTTTCTGAGGACCGGGTCTTGTGTTGCAATCCCCACCGAGCAAGTATTGAGATGACATTTTCTCATCATGATGCAACCCATCGTAATCAGGGCGGTGGTGGAAAACCCAAACTCATCGGCGCCAAGGATTCCGCCAATCACAACATCGCGTCCCGTTTTGAGTTGCCCATCCACTTGAACGCGAATGCGCCCGCGAAGATCGTTGAGTATGAGAACCTGTTGCGTTTCGGAAAGACCAAGTTCCCAAGGAAGTCCCGCGTGTTTGATCGAAGTCTGCGGCGATGCTCCGGTCCCGCCATCGTGTCCGGCGATCAACACTCCTTCCGCGCGCGCTTTGGAAACTCCCGCCGCGATGGTGCCGACGCCCGCTTCCGCGACGAGTTTGACACTCACCCGCGCGTCGGGGTTGGCATTGTGAAGATCAAATATCAGTTGCTGTAAATCTTCGATGGAATAAATATCGTGATGAGGAGGAGGAGAAATCAAAGCCACGCCCGGCGTTGAGTTGCGAATCTTGGCGATGTACTCGCTGACTTTATGCCCCGGCAACTGACCGCCTTCGCCGGGCTTCGCGCCTTGGGCAATCTTGATTTGCATTTCGTCGGCGTTCGCCAAATAAAAACTGTTCACCCCGAATCGTCCCGAGGCGACTTGCTTGATTTTGCTACGGCGGGAATCTCCGTTCGCGTCTGGAATATAGCGCACCGAATCTTCGCCGCCTTCGCCCGTGTTGCTTTTCCCGCCCAGTCGATTCATGGCGATCGCCAACGTCTCGTGGGCTTCGCGGGAAATCGAACCGATGGACATGGCGCCGGTACAAAAACGTTTGGTGATCGCCGCCGCGGGTTCCACTTCGTCAATGGGAATCGGTGTCGTCGCCTTAAAGTTGAGTAGTCCCCGCAAAGTACATTGCCGCGTACTTTCTTCGTCGGCGTGTTGGGAAAACTTTTTGTAGGTCGCGTAATCGTTGGTGCGGGTGGCGTGTTGCAATAATCCGATGGCGTGCGGATTGAGCATATGTTTTTCTTCGCCGCGGCGCCAATGGTAGTCACCGCCAAGTTCCAGTTGCGGAAAAAGTTCGCCGCCGAAAGCTCGTTGATGTCTCGCCAGCGTCTCCGTTGCCAGCACGTCAAGACCCGCGCCGCTTACTCGGGAAGGGGTGCCGGTAAAGAAACGTTCTATCACGTCTTCGTTTAATCCAACCGCTTCAAAAATTTGCGCGCCGCGATAACTTTGGATGGTGGAGATTCCCATCTTCGCGATGATTTTGAATAAACCTTTTTTTGTCGCCTCGATAAAATTATCGACCGCCGCGCGCGCGTCTTGCTTTTCGATATACACCGCTTCGTTCGCGATCTGCACCGCCGTTTCGTAAGCGAGGTAAGGATAAACCGCGCCGGCGCCGTAACCAATCAACAACGCGAAGTGCATCATCTCCCGCGCTTCGCCGGTCTCCACAGCCAACCCTACCCGAGTGCGCGTCCTCCCGCGCAAAAGGTGATGGTGCACTCCAGCGGTGGCGATGAGGCTGGGCAAGGCGGCGTGGTCGGCATCGATTCCCTTGTCGGACAAAACCAAAATGGTGGCGCCGTCTTCGATCGCTTGCGAAGATTTTTCGCACAACACATCCAAAGCGCGTTCCATTCCTTTTTTCCCTTCGGCGACGGGGAACAAAGTTGAAAGCACGGCGGTCTTCAAATACTCCTCATCGAGTTTGCGGATTTTCTCCATCTCTTCGCCGGTGAGAATGGGGTGCGCAACTTTTAGTTTGCGGCAATGTTCGGGGCTCTCTTCCAAAAGGTTTTTTTCTTTTCCGAGCGTCACCTCCATGGACATAACAAGTTCTTCGCGGATGGAGTCGATGGCGGGGTTGGTCACTTGCGCGAAAAGTTGCTTGAAGTAATGGAACAACAGTTGCGGCTTTTGCGACAAAACCGCGAGCGGCGTGTCGTTGCCCATCGAGCCGGTCGCTTCCTGCGCGGTTCCAATCATGGGGGCGATGATGAACTTGATGTCTTCGAGGGTGTATCCGAACGCGGTCTGACGGGTTAAGAGGGAATCGTAATCTGGCGCGAACTTGTAATTCGTCGCCGGCAAATCTTTGAGGTTAACCTGATTTTCCGTCACCCATTTTTTATAAGGTTTTTGCGTTACGATTTTAGTTTTCAATTCTTCATCGGAAATGATGCGCCCTTCGTTGATGTCGATGAGAAACATTTTGCCCGGCTGCAACCTTCCCTTGTAAGCAATGTTGGCTTCGTCCACGGGGAGGACGCCTACTTCGGACGCCATGATGACGAGCCCGTCTTTGGTCACATAATAACGTGACGGACGCAAACCATTTCGGTCCAGCACCGCGCCGCAAGTTTCGCCGTCGGTGAAAGCGATGGAGGCGGGACCGTCCCATGGTTCCATCATGGAAGCGTGGAATTCGTAAAACCCGCGCTTGTCTTCGTCCATCGTTTCGTGCCCGCTCCACGGTTCGGGGATCATCATCATCATGGCGTGGGCTAACGAGCGCCCCGTCAAGAACAACATTTCCAATGCTTGATCAAAGTCCGCCGAGTCGCTACCGCCCGGGGCGATGACGGGGAGGATGGTGTTGATGTCTTCGAACAAAGGCGACGCAAACATTGACTCGCGGGCGCGCATCCAATTTTGGTTTCCGCGGACTGTATTGATTTCGCCGTTGTGCGCGATGTAACGAAACGGCTGGGCTCGTCCCCACGATGGAAATGTATTGGTGCTATAACGAGAATGGGCTAACGCCAAAGCCGAAATCATGTTCAAGTCTTTGAGGTCGAGATAATAAGTTTCCAATTGCGGAGCCATCAGTTGCCCTTTGTAAATTAGGGTCTTGCTGGAAAGACTGCAGGTGTAAAAGTTTTCGTTGTTGTCATTGAGCCCGGCTTGCCGCACTTCCCACGCGGTGCGTTTGCGAACACAATAAAGCCTGCGTTCAAAAGCCAACTGGTCTTTAACGTCCGCGCTAGCGCCGACAAAAATTTGTTTGATGACCGGTTCAACGGAACGGGCTTTCACTCCGATCATTGTGTTGTCCACCGGAACATCGCGCCAACCGAGAAGCACCAAGCCCGCGGTTGCAACGGCGCGCTCCATGATTTGTTGACCTTGCTTTGCGCCGTCGCCGGGCGGAAGAAAAATATTTCCCACGGCGTATCGCCCAGCCTCGGGCAACTTGACGCCGACTTGCTCGCTCTGCTCCTGGAAAAACAAATGCGGAATTTGGATGAGAATCCCGGCACCGTCGCCCGTCGCCGAGTCGGAACCGCAGGCTCCGCGATGCTCCAGCTTCGTGAGGATTTCCAATCCCTGGGTAATAATTTCGTGAGACTTTTCGCCCTTCATATTCATGACGAACCCCACCCCGCAACTATCTTTCTCGAAGGCGGGATCATAAAGTCCCTGTTTTTTTGGGAAAGCGTACATAGATTTCCTTAACCCGTTGAATTTGGAATGTCCCTTACATCCCGCAGAAACCAAAAACTTTCAGGCGGAAACTTTCCGTCACAAGCAAAAGTCGCAACTAGTGGGAGTCCCTTGGCGCCACCAAGTTCTACATCAAGAGGCTCTGCGGAGGAACTGATAAATTAATGCGGATATTATACATAACAAAGTGTATAATTTGAATAATTAGTGCAAGTTGACGCGAAGGTTTCGGGAAAGCCAATCAGGGAGCGCAGTGATTGTTGATGAAATAATGACCCGCACGGTCATCATCATTAAGTTCGAAGACACGCTTTACAACGCGCAAAGTTTGATGGTTGAAAACTCCACCCGCCATTTGCCGACTCGTCCGGAAAAATCAACTTGAAGGCATCATCGTCGGCATGTTCTCCTACGCAAAAAATAAAAAGAAGCAAGTCTATTATTTTCGCTTAGACCTGTGCGAGACAGACTCTCTAGTCAAAAAGTTGGAAGCCGACGGATTCAAAGTGTCGAACGCCATCGACTGAAGTCCGGCTTTTTGAATTTCCCTCTTCCTGATTCCGATGAACTTTGAAAACGTCCCCGGCTCATCAGGCCAAGAGTATCGCCGCTAACGGCGCGTAATATTTTTTAACCATTGCCAATAACAACCGAACGCCGTCGCGCCTTAATCCCGTGAACGCTAAACTTTGAAAGGGAACTTTATAACTATGCAACCCGAGAAACTCATTATCTTCGACACCACGCTACGAGACGGAGAGCAATGCCCCGGCGCCAGTTTGAACATCAAGGAAAAACTTGAAATCGCCCGGCAACTTGTCCTGCTCAAAGTGGATGTCATCGAAGCGGGTTTTCCGGTTGCTTCGCCAGGCGACTTCGAAGCGGTCAAACAGATTGCGCAAGAAATCCGCGGATCGAAAATTGCCGGACTTTCCCGCGCGCTGGAAAAAGATATTACAGCAACGGCGCGCGCTTTGGAAAAAGCCGAGTCGCCGCGCATCCACGTTTTCCTGTCCACATCCAAAATTCATCGCGAACACATGGCGCAAAAAGCCAAAGAAGAAATCGTCGTGATGGGAGTGAACGCCATCCGCTTCGCGCGCAAATATTGCGACGACGTGGAATTCTCCCCGATGGACGCGACCCGGACGGAAAAAGATTTTCTCGCCGAGGTGACAAAGGAAGTCATCGCCGCCGGCGCCACCACGGTCAATATTCCCGACACCGTTGGGTACACCGTTCCCGAAGAATTCGCGGAACTCATCCAGTATCTAAAAACGAATGTCGCCAACATTGACCAAGCCGTCATCAGCGTGCATTGTCATGACGACCTCGGACTCGCGGTTTCCAATTCTCTTGCCGCGGTGCAGGCGGGGGCGCGGCAAGTGGAATGCACCATCAACGGCATCGGCGAACGCGCCGGGAACGCCGCCATGGAAGAAGTCGTCATGGCGGTTAAAACCCGAAAAGATTTTTTCCACCGCGTGTACACCGGAATCGAAACCAAACATATACAGACCTGCAGTAAATTGGTCAGCAGTTTGACCGGCTTCTTCGTGCAACGCAACAAAGCCATCGTCGGGAAAAACGCTTTCGCGCATGAGTCCGGCATCCACCAGCACGGGTTTCTCAAACGCAAGGACACCTTTGAGATTATGAACCCGAAGGACATCGGCGGGGAGGAATCGGAATTGGTGATGGGCAAACACTCGGGGCGGAGCGCTCTCATGCACAAGGTTCAAGGGTTGGGATACAGCCTGAAACAGAATGAACTAGACGAATTGTTCGCGGCGTTCAAAACTCTCGCGGATGAAAAAAAAGAAATCTTTGAGGACGACCTTCATACGCTCATCCAGAAGCAAAAGTTTTCGGAGGAACAGTTGAACATCTATAAACTGAGTTCCCTACAATGTAATTTTGAAACTGGAAAAGTGCCGCAGGCCACGGTGATTCTGGTCGACCGCGATGAGAGCAAGCATTCTTCCAGCGCGAACGGCGATGGTCCCGTCGACGCGATTTACAACGCCATCGACAAAATCACGGGTCTCCATTGCAAACTTCTGGACTACCAAGTCATGTCCAAAACCACGGGGCAAGATGCTCAAGGCGAAGTAACCGTTCGCGTTCAGCACGGAAAAAAAGAGTTGTTGGGAAAAGGCACCGGGGTCAACACGATAGAAGCTAGCGGCATCGCCTACTTGAACGCGATCAATAAATTTCTCGTCAAGTCAGAGTCTGAGCCAGACAAGGACGGCGAACTGCTGGGACCGTAACCAGCGCCGCGGAATAACTTCCATCCTTCCGTTTAATTTGCGAGCGACTTTCGCGCCGAAAATTTTTCGACAGGAGACGACACCATCTCCAAACGAGATACATTATTCAATCAAGCCGCAACCGCCGCGCCTTTCGAGTTCAACGAGTCGGTGGCAAATGTATTCGCGGACATGTTGGAACGCAGCGTCCCGATGTATCAAGAATGCCAATCCTTAACGGTGCGTTGGTGCGCCCGATTTGCCAAGCCGAATACCGCCGTCTACGACTTGGGTTGTTCGACGGGAACGTTGCTTCTTAAACTGGCGCAAGCGGTGGACAAGGATGAAGGAATCGCCATATTCGGAATCGATAACTCTCAAGCCATGCTGGAAAAATCCAGAGAAACGTGCAGAGAATCGCCGGTCCCTTGCAAACTTATCGAGGCAGATTTAAACCAAGGCGTTTCCATTCAAAACGCGTCCGCGGTGGCGATGAACTACACTCTGCAATTTGTCGCACCGGAAAATCGGGTTCAACTTTTAAAGAATGTGTATGAGGGATTATTACCCGAGGGCGCGTTCGTCCTCATCGAAAAAATAAAAAGCGGCGTTCCGGAACTAGACCGCGCCTTCATCGAATTTCACCATCAGTTGAAACGAGACCGAGGCTACTCCAATCTGGAAATATCCAAGAAGCGCGAGGCGCTGGAAAACGTACTCATTCCATGGACCGCGGAGGAGAACCGCAACCTCATCAAGCAGGCGGGCTTCCCAGCGGCTGACATATTTTTCAAGTGGAACAACTTCGCCGGCTTCATTGCGTTAAAATAGAAATTATTGTATGATTGGCGACTGACTTTTCACGCCCGCGAACAGGGAGTTTGCGACATAAACAAAGAGGAATTTTTCCGATGCCACATTACGATCACACATGCGAAAAATGTAAAAAGGATTTCGTCACGGAAATGAAAATGTCTGAAGTAGATAAAAAAAAAGTTTCTTGCCCGGAATGCGGGTCGAAAAAAGTTTCGCGCCACGTGACCAATAATACGTTTTGGAGTGAGAGTGTTGACCGTTACAACTACTCAAAAACGCAAAATAATTAATTCATAATCGCAGAAATCCTGAACGCCAAATAAGTTATAGACACCTCGGAAGAATTTCAAAATCTAAAAATAGTCGGGATGTAGCGCAGCCTGGTAGCGCACTTGCTTCGGGAGTAAGGGGCCGGAGGTTCAAATCCTCTCATCCCGACCAGTTTTCTAATTGTCTTCCCCCCTCGCCGCCGTCACCACCATCGCCGGACTACTTGAACTTGCCGACTCCTCCTCATCCCGTTGAATGATTCCGCGATAGAATATAAAATGAATTGTCTGGAAATCTGTTCATCCCTGCGATTTAGAAATTACCCTTCATGCCTCAATCCACCACGCGAAACTATTACAAGATTCTCGGCGTTACCCAAAAAACGAACAAGGCGGATATCAAAAAAAAATACCGCGTGCTGGCGAAACAATATCACCCAGACACCAACTTGGGAAGCAAGGCGGCCGAGGACAAGTTCAAAATTATCTCCGAGGCTTATGAAATACTCAGCGACACGAAAAAAAGAAAAGCCTATGACCGCGAGAGAGCTTACCGAAAAAAATCTTCGCGGCGACCTAAGAGCCGACCCGATTGGAACACGGCGCGCGACGGATTCGGAAGAGAACCCGGCGGCGACAAGCAAGGCTTCGAGGAACCTTTCGCGCAGGAACCGGAGCCGGTCGATCCCGATATGCCGGCCAGTGGATTTGACTTGCAGTTCATCGTCGATGTCCCCCTCCCCGTCGTGGCGTTGGGAGGAACAATCCCCTACACTTACGAAAAATATGTGCGTTGCGAAGAATGCGACGGAACCGGAACTTGTGGTGACAGCGAATGTCCAGAGTGTCGCGGCAAACAATTGGTCGTCCGCCCCGTTACCCTTGACGTAAAAATTCCGCCGGGCGTCGCCGACCAATACACTCTAGCAATTCTCAAGGAAGGCGGCGCGGGAAGAAATGGAGGTCCCCCCGGAACTTTGTATTTGAAAATCCACACCCAACCTCACCTAAAATTCAAGCGGGTCAAAAATGACATCATCCAAGAGGTGATCATTTCTTCCAGGCTGGCGGAGGAAGGGGGGCATCTTGAAGTCAAAACCTTGAACGCCACCACGACCATTCAAGTGGAAAAAGCAACTTTGGTTGGCGAAGAGTTACGCATACCGGGGGAAGGTGCGGCGATGAGTTGGGGGAAAAAGCGGGGAGACCTCATCATCAAATTTAATATTGAAGATGATTGATCACGGTTTTTTCCGTGACTGTTTCCGTGACCGCGACCGTCCTTTGTTGATATTTATTTTCTGGCGGGGAGCGCGACAACGGTTGCGCGCAAAACGAAGTTCAACCTTTGCGCGTCTTCACTTCCGACGCGTGTGCTTTAGCCCTCTTCAACATCGCGGCTCTTTCCTCTGAGGAAAATTCTCTTTGAGGGACGGGCGTTGAGACGTTGGACTTCGGCTTGACCGCGGTCGGTGTCGCCGGCGATTGTTCCGCCGTAGCAGGAGCGTCCGTCGAATTCTCAGTCGCGGGTTCTGCCGTGGCGACGGGGGCATCCGTCTTCCCGACTGGCGCAGGCGCCGCCTCGTCCTCTTTGCGAATCAATCGCATGGACGACCAAACTTCTTGAGTGGGATAAGGTGTGTCGATCCCTATTTTTAAATCCATGCGGATAATTTTTTCATCGGAGCATTCGGTGATCCAAGTGTTGGACGCACCGCCCGGCGCGAATATTGAATCGATGGGATAGTCCGTCCCATTTTTATCTGCAAGAGATTTCGCGCCGCTCTTGTCGAAAAGAGTCAACGCCTCGGCTTTATTTGGGATTCGCCAATTATCGTAACCGCCAAACTTTTCTTTATTTTTGTTGACCCAATCCACATACTCCCGATGATCAATCCAGGTATAAAATTTTTTCGTATCCAGCCAGGCATCGGTCTTCTTCCACATATAACCGCTGTTCGGGTCCGTGATCGTCCCGTCGCCGTTGTCAACGAGAGGCTTTCCTACGGGGCCGGCCTTTTTCGCCGCCGCCGCTTTTTTCGTCGCCACAAGTTTGGCTTTTTCAGCGGGTGATAACTGGCTGTCAGACGGGGGAGTTTCTACCATCCTCAACCTCTGGACACCGAAGAGGATTTAGTCTCTTCTAAAATATCATGCAAATCTTTTCCTGTTCGGGTGATGTTTTTCAAAATTTCACCCAACTCGGACGCAGAATAAATATCTAACCGCGAACGAAAGTCCGCTCGATAGTCCGCGGCATTTTTGCGAATCCAATCCACGGCAACTCGTTCCCGAGTTTCGCGACTCGTGCTGGCGCATTTTTTATCCAGCAGGTTCGCTTGGGATAACCGTATAATTTCACAAATCAAATCTTCTTGAATCTGGCTCATACCAAAAATTCTAACACAAAACGCGGTGGAAGATTAGTCTCTACGGTTGCAAAAAAAAACGCCGCGTCATAAATCTTTTTGATAGGAGTGGGCGCGTGGATACGGCGCAAACTCTTAAGCCGTGCTCTCCGAAGTGCGCGGGTCGAGAACCTCTCGCAAACCGTCTCCTAAAAAATTGAATGAGAGGATGGTTAAAAATATTGCCGACGAAGGAAATAAAATAAGGTGCGGATAAAACTTGATCGCCGTCCAACCATCATTGGCGAGGCTCCCCCAACTACTAAACGGCGGGGCGATTCCCAACCCGATGAAGCTCAATGTCGACTCCGCCAAAATCGCCACGGGCACGCGAAAACTCATCGTCACCACTAGGATGCTCAAAATATTAGGGAAAATTTCCCGCACCAAAATCCTTGTCGGACTCGCTCCCAAAGCGCGCGCCGCCTGCACGTAGGGAAACTCTTTTATCCGCAAAACTTCTCCGCGCACGAGTCTTGCAACCGTGACCCAACTTACCAGCGTCAAGGCGATGAAAACTCCCGCCACCCCACGCCCCATCAACACGGTGATGAGAATAATCATCAACAGGTCCGGCAACGCAAAAACCACATCGACCAATCGCATCATCAGGTTATCGGTCCTGCCGCCGACGTAACCCGAGATGGCTCCGTAGATTGTTCCAATCAATAAGGCGAACAAGGTCGTGAACACGCCGATGAATAACGACACCCGCGCGCCATAAATCATGCGCGAAAGAAGATCGCGGCCGAGTCGGTCGGTGCCCATCCAATGCTCGAAACTGGGGAACGCCAAAGTCTTGAGAGTGTCCTGCGTTTCATAAGAATACGGAGCCACCCATGGCGCCAACACCGCCGTCGCCGAAACGATTAGGAGAAAACCGGCGCTCAATTTGGAAGCGAGAGAAAATCGGTTCATCATTTTATTTTAGATTGGAAAAAATAATTTCTTTATCAACTCGATTCGCAGGGCGGTTGTTCGCCAGAAATCACCTTCAAAAAACTGGCCGCATAACGCTTCAACTTGGCTTCTCCAACACCGGACAATCCGCCAAACTCTACGGTTGACGCGGGCCTTTTTTGCGCCATTTCTAATAATGTACTGTCGTGGAAAATGGTGAATGGAGGGACTTTTTGTTCGTCGGCTAATGCTCGGCGGTGCGCGCGCAAATCCTGAAAAAGAGCCTCATCTGCATCATTGTCGAGCGTGACCTTTGGCTTCTTAATTTTTTTATCTCTTGACCGATCTGCTTTTTTACTAAACTGGTCTTCCCTTAACAGTATTTTTTCTTCGCCGCGTAAAACTCCTTTGCAATTCTCGCCCAAGCGATAACCGCCGTGGCCTTCCATGTCAACAACCAACAAATTTCTTGCTACTAATTGACGGAAAATAGATCGCCATTGATTTTTAGAATATTCTTTTCCAATTCCATAAGTTGATATTTTGTCATGCCCGAATTGAATAATTCTGGCGGAATCACTTCCCAGCAAGACATCGATTATGTACACGGCGCCAAATCGTTCGCCTGTTTTATAAACGCATGATAAGGCTTTCTGCGTTGCCACGGTTGCGTCAAAAGACTTTGCCGGTTCCAGGCAAGTATCACAATTGCCACAAGGGTCCTTTAAACTTTCGCCAAAATATTCAAGTAGAACTTGACGTCTGCACCGCGTTGTTTCGCAGAGGCCAAGCAGGGCATCGAGTTTTTGTCGCTCTATTCTCTTTTGATCCTCCGAAGCATTCGACGACACAATGAAGTTAATAATCTTCGACAAATCCTCAAGTCCATAAGCAAGCCATGCATTTGATTTAAGTCCGTCTCGACCAGCACGGCCTGTTTCCTGATAATAAGACTCTATATTTTTAGGCAGGTCCAAGTGGCACACAAAACGTACATCGGGTTTGTCAATTCCCATACCAAAAGCAATTGTAGCGACCATGATAATGTTTTCTTCTTTGAGGAATTTATCCTGGTTTGCCGCGCGGTGGTTTTTATCCATTCCAGCGTGATAGGGCAACGCGTTAAACCCCTCTTTGATTAACCATTCGGCTGTCGCTTCAACCTTACTTCTTGATATGCAATAAACTATCCCCGAATCCCCGATGTGATTCTCTTCAATAAATTTTAATAGTTTACTTTTTGACTCGTCCTTAGAAACAATCGCGTATTTAATATTCGGTCTGTCAAAGCTGGAAACAAACAAACGCCCGTCTTTTAGTTCTAAGCGTTCTATTATGTCGCGGCGAGTTGGGCCATCAGCGGTCGCCGTTAACGCGAGCCTCGGTGTGTTGGGAAAAAGATTTTTCAATACGTTTAATTTTAGATATTCCGGCCGAAAATCATGGCCCCATCGAGAAACACAATGCGCCTCGTCAATTGCGATCAAACTCAATTTGCATTTGCTTAAATGATTGAGGAATGCTTCCGCAAGCAGCCTTTCGGGAGACACGTAGACGAGGTCCAGTGAACCCTTTAATAATTTCTGTTCCACTTCCTTAGCTTCCAAACGGGAGAGCGTTGAGTTTAATACCGATGCTCTAACGCCTAACTGGTTAAGCGATTCAACCTGGTCGCGCATCAAGGCTATCAACGGAGAAATCACTAATCCCACCCCGTCCCTGTATAACGCGGGAATTTGATAGCAGAGCGATTTACCGCCACCTGTCGGCATTAGCACTAGAGCGTCATCCCCTGCAATCACATGGTCGATGACTTCATCTTGCAAGCCTAAAAAAGAATCGAAGCCAAAAATATTATTTAAAATTTCTTTAGGTGATTTTCGCATTTATTGAAAACTTTGAAATCGCCAACGCGGGATTTATAAAACGCGCCTTAGTCAAAATTCACTCTCGGGTCCAACCAACCGTAAACCATATCCACGATCATGTTCGCGATTACAATCAGCACCGCGTAAACCAGCGTCACTCCCATTATCAAAGGGTAGTCGCGGTTCGTCACAGCGGTGATGAAAAATCGCCCCATCCCAGGAATCGAAAAGATATATTCAATGACGAAGGAACCGGTGACCAGCCCCGCCGCCAGAGGACCCATCACCGAGACGATGGGATAAATTGAGTTTTTCAAAACATGTTTGAACATAATCACAGGTTCCGTCAGCCCCTTGGCGCGCGCGGTTCGAATATAATCCGAAGCTAAAATATCTAGCACCGTGGTTCGTGTCAGCCGCGCGACATACCCGGCAAAACCTGCGCCCAGCGCGAACGCCGGCAAAATCATATGACGCGGACCTTCCCACAAAGCCGGGGGAAGCAAGTGCCAATGATGCGAGAAGATCCAAACGGACATCGCCGCCAAAACAAAACTAGGCACCGAAATTCCCATCGCCGCCAAAAGCAGAATCGACCGATCCAGCAACGAATTTTTCCAATACGCCGCAACCATCCCGGCGGGAATCCCCAATCCCAAAACGATCGCAACCGCGCAGAGCCCTAACATAAAAGAGACGGGAAACGTGTCTCGGATAATGTCCGAAACGTCCCGCCCCAAATATTTGTAAGACGGCCCCAAATCGCCTTGCAATAATTGCTTCATATAAAGAAGATATTGCAGAGGCAGAGGTTTATCGAGATGATACTTGGCTTCTATGTTGGCGATGATTTCCGGTGGAAGAATTTTTTCCGTATCGAACGGTCCCCCGGGAACTACATGCATGATGAGGAAGGTGAGCGTCGCAACCGTAACCAGAACTGGTATTCCCAACAAAACCCGCCTGATAACAAAACGCAACATGCCAGCATCTTACCACCACCAACATTCGAGAGGAAGAAGGGACTCGCTATTCTCGGTGGAAATAATTTTTCCTCTTGATGCGGGTCAGTGGGATATAATGCCAAGCCGTTTTCTTTTCACGGGACACGATGAAATATTCTTCGTTGACAGAATTCATAACTCGGCTGGAACTTGAAGGGGAACTCTTGCGGGTGAAAGAGCTCGTCTCGCCCATCCTCGAAATTTCGGAAATCACTGACCGTGTATCCAAACAAACCGGCGGCGGCAAAGCTCTGTTTTTTGAAAACGTCGAAGGCAGTTCCATGCCCGTGCTCATCAACGCTTTTGGTAGTACGAAGCGAATGAACATGGCGCTAGGTGTCCGCAATATTGAAGACATCGCCAAACGAATCGAAAGCTATATTAAAATTTCGCCGCCATCCACCCTGCTGGAAAAAGTAAAACTCTTGCCCATGCTTTTACAAGCGACGCAGTTTCCGCCCAAACTTACGCAAACCGCTCATCCCCCTTGCCAAGAAGTTGTCCACGTGGACGATGATATTGATCTGGGGACAATCCCGATCTTGCAATGCTGGCCGCAGGACGCGGGACGATTCATCACCTTCCCCATCGTGATCAATCGCAGCGCCGATAAAAAAATCAGAAACGTGGGACTTTACCGCATGCAAGTGTACGACCGCAAAACCACCGCCATGCACTGGCACATTCACAAAGACGGCGCGCATTTTTTCCACGAATACCGCAAACAAAATAAGGTGATGGAAGTTGCGGTCGCGCTCGGCGCCGACCCGGCATCCTGCTATTCCGCCTCCGCTCCTTTGCCTTACGGCGTCGACGAATTTCTTCTTGCCGGTTTTATCCGCAAGGCAAGCGTGCCGTTAGTGAAATGCAAGACAGTAGATTTGGAAGTTCCAGCCAACGCGGAAATTATTTTGGAAGGCTACATCGACCCGTCCGAAACGCGACTGGAAGGACCGTTCGGCGACCACACCGGTTATTACTCGCAAGACGGCGAGTATCCAATCTTTCATCTCACCGCCATCACTCATCGCAAGAACCCGGTTTACTTGACGACCATCGTCGGCAAACCGCCGCAAGAAGATTTTTATTTGGGGCGAGCAACCGAGCGCATTTTTCTTCCCTTGCTCAAAACTCAACTTCCCGAAATCATCGACATGGATATGCCGGCGGAGGGAATCTTTCACAACTGCGTCATCGTTTCTCTCGACAAACGTTACCCGATGCAATCGCGAAAACTGATGAATGCTTTGTGGGGACTCGGTCAAATGAGCTTCGTCAAAACCATCGTCACCGTTCCCGCCGATGTCAATGTTCATAACTACGAAGAAGTGGCGAAACTTTTGCTCGATGAAGTGGATTTTGCAACCGACCTGTTTTTCTCCGAAGGGATTCTCGATGTTCTCAACCACGCTTCCGACCAAAAACTATACGGCTCAAAACTAGGCATCGACCTCACCTTGAAAATAGAAGGAGAGCCGGGCTACGAAAAAAAATATCCCGCCGGTAACGATGCCAATGACGGCGGCGCGCATGACGACGGCAATTCCAAACTTCCCGCCGCGGAAAAAGTGATGGCGGCGTTTAAGGATGTGCGAGCCTGCAAGGTTTTAGAACTTCAAACCCGGCGGCGTGTTTTGCTCGTAGCCTTCAACAAAACCGCCGCGCATCAGGGGAAACAATTTATTCATTCGTTTTTGGATCACCCCGATTTTTCTGCCATCGGAATTGTCGTCGTGCTAGAAGGCCACGTGGATGTTGCGGATACTTCCGCGGTGATGTGGAAATTTTTCAACAACCTCGAACCAAAGCGGGATTTTTATTTTAACGCTGGACGTTTGGGAATTGATGCAACGCAAAAATTCCGCGACGAAGGTTATCAACAAAACTGGCCAGATGAAATTGAGATGGCGGCGAAAATTAAAACGCAAGTCGATAAAAAATGGGACGACCTGTTTAAAAAATAATTCACCATGGCACTGGAACACATCACCATAAAAGGCGCGAGGGAACACAACCTTAAAAACTTGAGCCTCACCCTGCCGCGAGAAAAACTGGTGGTGATAACCGGCTTGAGCGGGTCGGGAAAATCTTCCCTCGCGTTCGACACCATTTACGCCGAAGGTCAGCGCCGATATGTTGAGTCTTTGTCCGCCTACGCGCGGCAGTTTTTGGAATTGATGGAAAAGCCCGATGTGGATTCCATCGACGGGCTCTCCCCGGCCATCTCGATTGAACAGAAAACTTCCAGCAAAAATCCACGCTCCACCGTCGGCACGGTGACGGAAATTTATGACTACCTGCGCTTGCTCTACGCCAGAGTCGGGAAAGTTTTTTGTTACGGTTGCGGGCGACAAGTTACTTCGCAAACCGTGCAACACATCGTCGACCAAATCCAAACAATCCCCATCGGCAAGAAGGTGATCCTCCTTTCCCCTGTAGCCCGGAACAAGAAGGGGGAATTCAAAAAAGAAATTCTGGATATGAAAAGAAAAGGATTCATCCGCGCGCGCATCAACGGTGAAGTCCGCTCCTTGGAAGAAAAAATTATTCTCAACAAAAAATTTAAACACACTCTTGAAATAGTGGTCGACAGATTAGTCATTAAAAAAAATATGGGGCAACGACTTGCCGAGTCCGTCGAAACCGCGCTCAATCATGGGGAAGGTTCTTTGGTCGTCGTCATCCTTGAAGATGAGGGCGAACCTCAAGAGTTGTTGTTCAGCGAAAAATTCGCTTGCAGTTATTGCAACATCAGTTATCCGGAACTGGAGCCGCGCTTATTCTCTTTCAACAATCCGCAAGGAGCATGCGCGCAATGCGATGGGCTGGGAGTCAAAATGGTGATTGACCCCGAACTGGTCGTGCCAGACCCGCGACTTTCGGTCCGCGATGGAGCGTTGAAGCCGTGGGAAAAACGCGGCTCCATTTATTTCCACCAGATGCTGGATACCATCTCCAACCATTTTAAGTTCAAACTCAACACTCCGTTTCAAAAATTATCCAAGAAGACCCGCGACATTCTTTTATTCGGTTCCGGCAAGGAGTCGGTGAAATATTATTTTGAAAAAGATGGGAGAAAACAATTTTACACCGACACGTTCGACGGCGTAATTCCGGATCTAAAAAGGCGTTATCACGAAACCGATTCCGCCACCGCCCGCGAAGAAATTGCGCAATACATGCGTCCCCTGCCCTGTCAAACCTGCGGCGGCGACCGGTTGCGGAAAGAAGCGGTCGCGGTAAAAATTGCCGACCACAACATCGTGGAGGTCACGGCATTCTCCATCGGTCAAGCCTACCAATATTTTCGCAAGTTGACGCTGTCCCAACAGGAACACAACATCGCCAAGAGAATCGTCAAAGAAATTAAAGAGCGCCTGAAGTTTCTCACCAATGTCGGACTGGAATATCTTTCGCTAAACCGTTCCGCCGCAACTTTGTCGGGCGGGGAAAGTCAACGCATCCGCCTCGCTACACAAATCGGTTCTAGTCTGATGGGAGTTTTGTACGTGCTCGATGAACCCAGCATTGGACTGCACCAGCGGGACAACGCTCGTCTGCTGAACACCCTCTTCCATTTGCGCGACTTGGGCAACACCGTCATCGTGGTTGAACACGATGAAGCCACCATCCGCGCGGCTGACTACGTCGTCGACCTTGGTCCCGGGGCGGGCGTTTGCGGCGGCGAAACTATTTTTGCGGGAACGCCTAAAGCTTTGCTCCGGTGCAAAGATTCTCTGACGGGACAATATCTTTCTGGCAAAAAGAAAATCCCGCTACCTAAAAATCGGCGCAAAGGCAACGGGAAAACACTTGAGATTCACGGCGCCGGGGAAAATAATCTGAAGGGAATAACCGTAAAAATTCCGCTCGGCTGTTTCGTCTGCGTGACCGGAGTTTCTGGCTCGGGAAAAAGTACACTCACCATCGATATTTTATACAAAGCGTTGGCTCGACATTTTTGGAACGCGATGAGCAAGCCGGGCAAGTTCAAAAAAATTCACGGCTTGCAATGGCTCGACAAAGTCATCGACATTGACCAGTCGCCAATAGGAAGAACGCCGCGGTCTAATCCCGCCACCTATACCGGCGTGTTCACCCTTGTCCGCGAATTGTTTAGCCAGGTTCCCGAGTCGCGAGTCCGCGGTTACAAACCGGGACGGTTCAGTTTTAATGTCAGAGGGGGAAGGTGCGAGGCTTGCCGGGGAGACGGCGTCATCAAAATTGAAATGCATTTTTTGCCCGACGTGTTCGTCACTTGCGAAGTTTGCCAGGGGAAACGATTCAACCGGGAAACGTTGGAAATTCTTTATAAAGGAAAAAATATCGCCGACGTGTTGAATATGACGGCGGAGGAAGCGAAGGAATTTTTCACCAACATTCCTTCCGTCAAAAATAAATTGCAGACCATCACCGAAGTCGGATTGGATTATATAAGGTTAGGCCAGCAAGCCACCACCTTATCCGGCGGGGAAGCGCAACGCGTCAAACTTTCAAAAGAGTTGAGCAAACGTAGCACCGGCAGGACGTTGTATATTCTTGACGAGCCGACGACGGGACTGCATTTCGCCGACATCGAAAACCTGTTGCGCGTTCTCGATAGGTTGGTGGACACCGGCAATACGGTGATCATCATCGAACATAATATGGACGTAATCAAAACCGCCGACCACATCATCGACCTTGGGCCAGAAGGCGGCGACGGCGGTGGACGAGTTCTCGCGGAAGGCACGCCGGAAAAGATCGCGAAAACTAAAACCTCTTACACGGGAAGATATTTGAAGGAATATCTTTGAAGTTTTACCTAAGGTTTTATATAGAGATACCCTTGTTCCTGCAAATCAGCAATGCGCTTCACCGCCACAGGATGTTTTGTCGGGATAAAACCCGGCTCCAGAGTATCCAGAGGTTTACCAAATAACTTCATCGAAACCTGGCACATTTCCGGTTGCACCCCCTTGTCAATGATCATGGCGAGCTTCTTTTTCAAAACAGGGTCAATGGTTTCTCTATCAAAAAGTTTCAGAGCCGGACCGTGGACGACCACCTTGATATCAATCTTATCCGGTCCTCCTTCCGCCTCCATATGCTTATTGATCAAGGCCATGGCATATTTGGCAACGCCAACATCTGAACCGTCAATGTGATACAAAACCTTGAGCCTACCCTTATCATCACGGTTGCTCGCGGCTTCTGCAACGGAAGACAGAAAAAACAAACATATAATTGCTACGATAAGTTGGGAACCCCAACCCATTCGACTATTTTTCATGGAATCCCCCATTGAAAATTATCTAAATAATTTCTCGGTGTCTTATCACTTTTTATGAAAACCTGCAAGGGATATAAAAATGGGGAAAATAGGAGATTTGTATGAGGAAGGTCTAACTGGACGGTACTAATTATTATCCAGATTCTCAAGGCGGGCGATAGCGCGGAATAGTTTTTTCTGCGTTGCGATGAATTCTTCGTCGGAAAGATCGGCTTTGCTCAACAATTCTTCCGCGCTGGCTTGGGCACGCTCAGCCCGGTCGCGGTCGATCTCATTCAGAAATTCCCCGGTTTCGGCCAGTATCGTCACGCGGTTGTCCGTCACCTCCAAGTATCCGCCGCTGACGACCAACGCAATCGTCTCGCCTTCTTGCTCATAAGATAATTGTCCGGAGCGAAGGTTGGTCAGAATCGGGGCGTGGTCGTGAAGAATTCCCAAGTCTCCTTCGGAGCCGGGCGCGTTGACTTGATCGACTTCTTCGGAGACCAGCAGTCTTTCGGGAGTTACGATGCTGAGGATTAGTTTTCCGCTCATGCCGTTTTCTTTTCCAGTTCTTTTTGTTTCGCGTAAACGTCGTCCAAAGTTCCTACCATATAGAACGCTTGCTCGGAGATGTCATCGCCGCGGCCGTCGAGAACGGCTTTGAATCCTTCCACCGTGTCTTGCACTTTGACATATTTTCCCGGGGAACCGGTGAACACTTCCGCGACAAAAAATGGTTGCGAAAGAAATCGTTGAATTTTTCGCGCGCGGGAAACTATCAACTTATCCTCTTCCGATAATTCTTCCATACCTAAAATGGCGATGATGTCTTGCAAGTCTTTGTAGCGTTGCAACACTTGCTGAATCCCGCGGGCTGTATCGTAATGCTCCTCGCCCAAAACTTCCCGGTCGAGGATGCGCGAAGTGGAGTCGAGGGGATCCACCGCCGGGTAAATGCCCAACTCGGAGATGCGCCGATTCAACACGGTGGTCGCATCAAGATGCGCGAAGGTGGTCGCCGGCGCCGGGTCCGTCAAGTCGTCGGCGGGAACATAAATCGCCTGCACCGACGTGATGGATCCTTTTTTCGTTGACGTGATGCGTTCCTGCAAGTTGCCCATTTCCGTTGCCAACGTGGGTTGATAGCCGACGGCGGAAGGGATGCGACCGAGAAGCGCGGACACTTCGGAGCCGGCTTGCGAAAATCGGAAAATGTTATCGATGAATAACAACACATCCTTGCCGCCTTCGTCGCGAAAATATTCCGCGCAGGTGAGGCCAGTGAGACCAACACGCATGCGCGCGCCCGGCGGTTCGGTCATTTGCCCGTAAATCAACGCGGTCTTGTCGATGACTTTCGATTCTATCATTTCGTGATAGAGGTCGTTCCCTTCGCGGGTCCGTTCGCCGACCCCGGCGAAGACGGAATATCCTCCGTGCTCCGCGCCGATGTTGCGAATTAATTCCATGATCAAAACGGTTTTGCCCACACCGGCGCCGCCGAACAAACCGGTCTTCCCGCCTTTGAGATACGGCTCAAGCAGGTCGATAACTTTGATGCCCGTCTCGAGCATTTCCATCTTGGTGTCTTGCTCCTGAAATGTTGGAGCGTCGCGGTGAATACTCCATCGGTGTTTGGACTTGACCGGCGGCTTCTTGTCCACCGGGTCGCCGACGACGTTAAGAATTCGCCCGAGCACTTCTTCCCCGACCGGCACGGTGATGGGCTTGCCCGTGTCAACCGCTTCCATCCCGCGAACCAAACCATCGGTCGAGTGCATGGCGACGGTGCGAACGGTGTTGTTGCCAAGATGCAACGCCACTTCGCATACCAGCACTTCGGCTTTGCCGCTTTCTCCATCGCGCGTGACGTTGACCGCGTTGTATAGCGACGGCAACACGCCGTCTTCAAAACTCATATCGACGACGGGTCCCATGACTTGGATAATTTTTCCCTTATTCATTCATTCCCCTCCACGGATTTCAGTATGCTTCGCGCCGTCAACCTTGCAAGGCTTCGGCACCGTTTACGATTTCTATCAATTCCTTTGTGATGTAAGCCTGCCTGGCTTTGTTGTAAGTCAGCGTCAAGCCGTCGATCATTTCCCCCGCGTTGCGAGTGGCGCTATCCATCGCCGTCATCCGCGCGCCGTGTTCGCTGGCGCTGGATTCCAGAAACGCGCGATACACCTCGACCGTCATGTAACGCTTCAACAGTTTATCCAAAATCGTCTCTTCATCCGGCTCGTAAATATAATCCACGATGAACGCGTCGTCGTCTTGCGCCATTTTTTCCGGGACGATCGGGAGCAATTGTTCGACAACAATTTCTTGTTGCATCACGGATTTAAATTCGTTGTAAATCATAAAAACTTTGTCGACCTTTTTTTCCGAAAACAAAGCGGCGAGATTATCGCCGATCGCCTGCGCCTTCAAGTAATCGAAATCTTTCGTCCAGCCGATGATCTCCTGCGTGATGTTCACCGAACGGTTGCGGAAAATATCGTTGCCCTTTTTGCCGGCGATGATCAATGAGTTTTCAATCTTCGCGTTGTCGTGAAGGTAGTCGAGCGTTTTACGAATGATGCTACTGTTAAAACCGCCGCACAAACCTTTGTCCGCGGTGATGATGAGAAGCAAGTGTCGGCTCCCGTCCCGCGCATCCAGCAAAGGGTGCAAGTCATTGTTGCACCGCGCCGCCAAATGATTTAGCACGCCCATCATCTTGACCGCGTAAGGCCGCGCCCGCAAAATCGCCTGCTGGGCTTTGCGCAGTTTTGACGCGGAAACCAGCTTCATCGCCTTGGTCGTTTGCTGAGTATTTTTCACGCTCTGGATGCGTCTCTTAATATCTTTCAGATTGGGCATGGCTCAACTTTTGAAAAGACCTTTGAATTCTTCGATAGCAGTTTTTAACTGACCTTCGGTGTCATCATCGAATTTCCCCGCCGCCGAAATTTTTTCCATCAACGCGTTGTGTTTTTCCTCCATATAATTAAGCAGGCCGCTCTCAAACTTTTTGATGTCGGCGACGGGAATGTCGTCCACCAGTCCGCGCACGCCGGAGAAGATGGAAATGATTTGTTGAACCACGCTCAACGGTTTGTACTGATCCTGCTTGAGCAATTCCACCAGCCGTTCGCCACGGCGGAGTTGCGCTTGGGTCGCGGCGTCTAAGTCGCTGCCGAACTGCGCGAAGGCCGCCATCTCGCGGTATTGCGCAAGGTCTAAGCGCAAACTTCCGGCGACATGTTTCATCCCTTTGATCTGCGCCGCACCGCCGACGCGGGACACCGAAAGTCCAACGTTGATCGCGGGACGTATCCCGGAAAAAAACAAATCGGTCTCGAGAAAAATTTGTCCGTCCGTAATCGAAATCACGTTGGTCGGAATATATGCGGAGACGTCGCCCGCCTGAGTTTCTATAATCGGCAACGCCGTCATGGAACCCGCGCCGAGTTCGTCGCTGACTTTCGCCGACCGTTCTAACAATCGCGAATGCAAAAAGAACACGTCGCCGGGATATGCTTCCCGCCCGGGAGGCCGCCGCAACAGGAGCGATAGTTGCCGATAGGCCGCCGCTTGTTTGGTGAGGTCGTCATAAACGATTAGGCAATGTTGCCCGTTGTCGCGGAAATATTCGCCCATGGCGCAACCGGAATAAGGCACGATGAACTGCATCGGCGCTGGGTCGCTCGCCGAAGCCGAAATCACGATGGTGTATTTCATCGCGTCGTGTTGCTCCAACGTTTTCACCACTCGGGCGACGGTGGATCGTTTTTGTCCGACCGCGACATAAATGCAAAACATGTTCTGTCCTTTTTGGTTGATAATCGTGTCGATGGCGATGGCGGTCTTCCCCGTTTGTCGGTCGCCGATGATCAACTCCCGCTGTCCGCGGCCGATGGGAATCATCCCGTCAATCGACTTGATCCCCGTCTGCATAGGTTCGTGCACTGACTTTCGGTCGATGACGCCGGGCGCGATCCTTTCGATGGGACCGGACTTTTTTGTTTTGATCGGTCCCTTGCCGTCGATGGGACGGCCTAAACCATCGACGACGCGGCCGACCATTTCGGGTCCGACGGGGACTTCCATGATGCGTCCCGTTCGCTTGACTTCGTCGCCTTCTTTCACATCATCGTCGCGACCGAGAAGCACCGCGCCGACGTTGTCTTCTTCAAGATTCAAAACCATGCCGGCGAGGCCGCCGCGGAATTCCAGCAGTTCGCCCGACATGGCTTTTCCGAGACCATGTATCCGCGCAATTCCATCGCCGGCGGAAATCACCCGGCCGGTTTCTTTGAGTTCAATCTCCCCTTCAAAACCTTCGATCTGTTTTTGGATTAAGGAACTGATTTCATCAGCTCGTAAATTCACTTAGGCTACCTCCTCTTCTTCTATCGTTCGTTTCAAGATACCCAAACGGTTGCGAATGGTGTCGTCCGCCACTTGGTCGCCGATGCGCAAGATGATGCCGCCGATCAACGACTCGTCCACCTCGGTGTGGATCAAAATAGTTTTCCCGGAAATTTTATTCAGCGCGGTTTTCAAACGGGCGATGTTCTCGCTGGTGAGTGGATGGGAAGAGATGACGTGAACCCGCGTTCGGTTTAGTCGGCGGTCCACGACTTTTTCGAAGTGCTCGACGATTTTTTCTAAATACAAAATCCTGCCGCGCTCGTTGAGCAAAATTATCATATTGGAAACTTCGTCTTCCACCGCAAGCCGACTGCATAGTTCCCGAACAAGGTTCTTTTTCTTCGCCGTCGTTATGGAAGGATGCGCAAAAAAGCGTGCTAACTGTTTTTCGTTTTTGATGGCTCCCGCAAAGGCTCGCAAGTTTTCCAAAGCCTTTTCCAACGCGCCCGTATCTAAAATGTTCGCCGACAGGGCTTCGGCATATCTTTTTCCAATTTGATTTTCCAGCATCGTTCAGCCTTAACTTTATGGCGTCAATTTCTCTGTTTTTCCAGTTCCTCGATCACTTGCTCAATGGACTCCGCGACCAGCCTTTTTTTATCCGCGTCATCCAAAACTTTTTTCAGGAACTTCTCCGTGGAGGCGACCGTCAAGGTCGCGGCGTAACTGCGGATTTCCTGTAGCAACTTGTTGCGCGAACTTTGGATTTCCTGTTCCGCATCTTTTTGAATCTGCCGAACTTTTGCTTCGGTTTCGCGGAGGTTTTTCGCCTGCAGTTTTTTGGCTTCCTCGTTAGCCAACTGTACAATCATCTCGGCTTTGCCGTGCGCGGCTTGTAGCGTTTCCTCCAGTTCTTTTTTAATTTCTTGCGCTTCTTTTTTTATTCTTTCGGCGTCTTCGATATCGCCGCGAATT
The DNA here is from genome assembly GCA_002454045.1 of Nitrospina sp. UBA6727. GTDB lineage: Bacteria > Nitrospinota > Nitrospinia > Nitrospinales > VA-1 > LS-NOB. Next base: position 31,629 of record DKID01000004.1, read on the forward strand.
TTTTTTTCGCGTTCTTCTAAAGCATTTAAGATTGGAGGGAAGGCAAATTTCTTAAGGAGGTAAAACAAAATCCCGAAAGAGATCAGCGACCAGAAAATTAGCGAACTAAAAAAATGGACGTCTTCAAATTGCGGCATATCCAATCCTTAAAAAAGTTTGTTCAACTTCGCCCGACATAAATTTTATGCGGGGAAGCGGCGCCCGTCATCGCTCGCTTTACGGCATGATGATGAAGGCGATGACCAGCGCGTACAGTGCGATTGCTTCGACTAGCGCAAAACCAATCCAGCAATATTTTGCGACTCGTACTTCGCAATTAGGCTGACGTCCAACTGTCTCGATGGTCTTCGCAAAAATATAGGCGATGCCCAGCGCGGCTCCAAAAAATCCGGCGGCGCACAAACCCATTCCAATTAACGCGGCAGCTTCTGGACTCATTTTTTTCCTCCTACGTGGTTTGTGTTAAAAAAAATTAATGCAACTTGATGACGTCGCCGATGTAAACACAGGTCAGCGTCGTGAAGATATAAGCCTGAATCAACGCGATGGCGATTTCCAATCCGTTAATTGCAATCGTAAATCCAAAAGGCAACCAGCCGAGCCACAACGGCCCGGTCATGGCGAGCCCGAACAGCACGGCGAGCACGGTGTGTCCCGCCGTCATATTGGCGAACAAACGAACCGCGAGCGAGATGGGACGCGCCAGCATGCTGATAATTTCAATGGGAACTATCAAGGGGATTATGATCTTGGGAACTCCCGGCGGTACCAAAATTCCAAAAAAGTTTATGCCGTGCCGACGGAATCCAATCACCAAGGTTAGAATAAAAATGCCGACGGCGAACGCGCCGGTCACCGCTAGTTGACTGGTGATGGTGTAAGAGCCCGGCACCAGTCCAATCAAATTGCAAGCCAGAATAAATAGGAATAGCGTGGCGATGAACGGGATATATTTTTTGCCTTCCTCTTCGCCGATAAACTCGAAGACCATGTTGCGTATAAATTCCAGGGCGACTTCCAAAACGCTCTGCAGTTTTCCCGGCACGGGAGAAACACCGCGGCTTACCGCCAACGTGAATGTTCCGACAACGATGGCCAATCCTGCCCACATCGCCACGACGGCGTTGTTGATGGAAAGGTCTAGTCCTCCTATGTGAATCGGGATGATGGTATGAATTTTGAAATGATCCAGCGGGCTTTCCATGGTTTACGTTTGGCTTAAGTCAGGAATTATTATCGTCGTCGTCTTCCACGTCCAACCGCATCGCCGCGCGATAAACGTTCAGACACCCTGCGGCTCCGCCCAAAATAATCCCGACCGCCAAGCCCCAGGGTCGGGTGTCGAAAAATTGATCCGTGCCGTAACCTAGCAAGGCACCGATCAACGTGGCCACCGTCAGTTCAGTTCCCAATCTGAACGCCACCTGCATACCTTGACGGAGACTGTTTTTCATCAACTTAATGTTTGGGTGGAATCAACCAGCGGGAAATCGGGCTCATCATACCTCAACGTTTTTTGAATTTAATAAATTTTAAGGGGCTGTATTCCTAGCAAGGGAGGGTGCCGTGTTCAAGTTCGTAAGCCTCAAGTGGAATCATATCGATGGCGTCCCAAGGGCAGCCTTCCAGGAGAGTATCCATCGGACCTTTGCTGATACATTTTTTACAACCGATGCACAGCAAAGGATCTACATAGACGAGGTTAAAAGCTGGGGCCGCCTCGTTCTCTACTTCAAACATACAGTTGTCGACTGGACACTCGGTGATGCAGATGGGCGACCCAGCGCAACCGGTACAGGCTTCGTTGATAACAGCCAATATCTTGGGCTTGCGTTTTCTTTGTACGCTACGTTTCACTTTCTCTTTGGTCGCCATAAATCAATCTTGCTGAAATCAAGTTAACGAGGTGCTACCGCGATTAACAAACCGTGGAATTATAACCACAAACAACTCGTCATTTCAATAGCGGATTGCCGCGGACGACCACGGCTCTTTTTAATTTACACCCGCGAACCTCTGTATTAAGATAGCCCAAGCGAGTTCGGGATGAACCTGGCTCCATGAACGAGTCGCAGCGATGGCGCGGTGACGACGGCGGCGGTGAGGTTGATATTTTTGCCATGTCATTCAAATCAGTTTTAGGACAGTCGCAGCCGAAAAAAATACTGATGAACGCTCTCCGAAACGGCAGTGTCGCGCACGCCTATCTGTTCTACGGACAAGAAAGTATCGGAAAAAAAAAGTTGGCCATCGCTTTAGCAAAATCTCTTAACTGCAAACAACCTGACCCGCTGGATGCCTGCGGCGAGTGCGAGTCCTGCTTGAAAATTGAGCGGCGTGTTCATCCCGACTTCTTTTTTATCGAGCCTGCAAAAAGTACTCCCACGTCCCGGGAAGCAGTCATCAAAATTGAAACGATTCGCGAACTACAAAAAAAATTAGCCTACCTACCTTACGAAGGAAAAACAAAAGTCGTGGTAATCGATTCCGCCGACCTCTTAAATCACCAAGCGTCAAACTCCTTTCTAAAAACGTTGGAGGAACCGCCAAGTTCAACCGTGCTGATACTCATCTCGTCCAATCCTCACAAACTATTGCCGACCCTTCTTTCCCGGTGTCAAGGAATACAGTTTCATCGCCTGCATTCTTCAGACGTCAGAAAAATAATTCAATCGAAGATTGCGGCGGCGGGCGAATCGTTGACAGAATCGGAACTTGATTTTCATGCGCAACGGTCGCAAGGAAGCGTGAACCGGGCGTTGGCGGAGAACTTCGCGGAGACGGAAGTTTTACGAGAGCAACTGCTGGAAGTTTTGGAAAAAGTTTCTTTCGACCGTATGGACATCGTGTTCGCCTTTGCAAAAACATGGGCAAAGCAAACAGAACAACTGCAATCCGTGTTGAACGAATTATCGGGTTTGATTCGCGACTTAGCCTTCCACCGCGCCGGTTGCGTTCCATCGAATATTCAAAGCGACGACCTATCGGTTAGAATGATGGAGGTGGCGCAAACCCGCAGTCTACAAGCCTGGCTGGGTCGATTCATCGCCGTCCGCAACACCCATGCCGCTTTGTCTGGCAACGCCAACGCGCAACTATTTCTGGAAAACATGCTCATCGAATTTTGTGAAGCCGCGTAGAATCTATGAACACTGCCGCCAAAGAAACTCCCCCTGCCGCCCAGCGACCGCCGAGGTTTCTCATCGGAGTGCGGGTCATCGCCCAGACTAAATCGGAACTTTATAATCCGGGAGACTTGCGGCTAAAAGTGGGGGCGACGGTGATGGTCAACACCCGGCAAGGTTTGAAGATGGGCGTGGTGGCTTCGAACAAGATTCCCAATTTTCGCCAAGACGAAACCTTCAACCAAATATTACGCACCGCTAACGACAACGATTGCCAAGCAGAAAACCGACGGCATCGCGTCGAGGAAAAAGCCAAGACTTTATGCCGCGAAAAAATTGCGGAGTTGAAACTGCCGATGAACCTGAGCCGAGTAGTACATCAGCCGCACATGAACAAGACGATTTTTTTCTTCACCGCCGAAGGTCGGGTGGACTTCCGTCAACTGATCCGCGACCTTGCGTCAAACCTTCACCACCGCATTGAGATGAGGCAAGTCGGAGTGCGCGACGAAGCCAAAGTCATCGGAGGTTATGGAGTGTGCGGGGAAACGCTTTGCTGTTCCACCTGGCTACCAAACTTTACGCCGGTGACCGTGAAGATGGCCAAGAACCAGGGGATAGCACTCAACCCCAGCAAAATTTCCGGCGTCTGCGGACGGCTCATGTGCTGCTTACAATATGAACACGACAACTACAAAGCCCTCGTTAAAAACTTGCCTAGAGTCGACAGCCAAGTGCAAACTCTGGAAGGACCCGGTCGGGTCATCAGGAATGAAATTCTTGAACAACGTGTCGTCGTTCTGCTGGAAGATGGAAGTACAATAACCTGTCGCCTGGACGAACTACCGAAGCATCAGAATTCTCAAAAACTCGGAACCTGAAAAACCGTTCTATGCAACAAAAAAAGTTTTACATCACCACCCCCATTTATTACGTCAACGATGTCCCCCACATAGGCCACGCCTACACCACCATCGCGGCGGATGTGGCCGCGCGCTATCAACGCCTCGAAGGAGCCGACGTCTTTTTCCTGACCGGCACCGACGAGCACGGGCAAAAAGTCCAGCAGGCCGCCGACGAATTTGGCGTGAGCCCGCAGGAACATGTCGACAAACTTCATCAGCGATTCAAAGAACTCTGGGTGCGGCTCAACATTTCCAACAACGATTTCATCCGCACCACCGAGGAGCGGCATAAAAAATTAGTGCGCGACATTCTTCGGCAACTTCACTCCAAAGATGAGATTTACCGCGACAGTTATGAAGGCTGGTATTGCACGCCCTGCGAACGGTTCTGGACCGAGAAAGACTTGGCGGAAGGAAACTGCCCGGAATGCCAACGCAAAGTGGACAAGATCAAAGAACATAATTATTTTTTTCGCATGAAAAAATATCAGCGCTGGCTAGTCGAGAAAATTAAAAACGATCCGCATTTCATCTTGCCCGCTTCGCGAAAAAATGAAGTGCTCGGTTTCCTGGAAAAACCGCTGGAAGATTTATGCATCTCGCGCCCCAAGTCCAGACTTGCGTGGGGCATCCCCCTTCCCTTTGACGAAGATTACGTCACCTATGTCTGGTTCGACGCCCTGATCAACTACATCTCCATTCACGGTTCGCTGGACGATATTAAAACATCCAAATTCTGGCCCGCCGATCACAACATGGTAGGCAAAGATATTCTCACCACGCACGCGGTATATTGGTCCACCATGCTCAAAGCCATTGGACTGGAACCACCCAAAAATATTTTCGCGCACGGATGGTGGACCGTGAACGGACAAAAGATGTCGAAATCATTACAAAATGTTGTGGAGCCCAACCAGTTGATCGACCAGTTCGGAGTTGACGTCATCCGTTATTTTCTTCTTCGAGAAGTTCCTTTCGGATTAGACGGCGACTTCTCGCACAAAGCCCTCATCGGCAGACTGAACAGCGATTTGGCCAACAACCTCGGCAACTTGCTGAATCGAACCGTCAACATGATGAAAAAATATTGCGGCGGAATTATTCCAGTTCCCGCAACGGTCGCCGCCGAAGATAATTCGTTAACCGAAAAATCCGCCGAAGTGATTGCCGAGGTACGCAAACTTTATAACGAACTGGCGTACAATAAAATCCTGCAAAAAATTTGGGAACTGGTGGACGCCACCAATCAATACATCGACAAAACCGGCCCCTGGAATCTCGCAAAAACCGACGCGGGAAATGAGCGGCTGAAAACCGTGATGTACAACTCCGCGGAATCGCTGCGCGTTTTGGGAATCTTGTTGAATCCGTTCATGCCGCAAAGCACCGAGTCATTGATGAAACAACTCGGCGTCGCAACCGCCATCGAAGAACAGGGGATGAACTCCATCGACAAATGGGGCGGATTAAAATCCGGAAGCCAGACGCAAAAAGCCAACCCGTTGTTTCCGCGAATCGAAGACAAGCAAGCGGAAAAAATTCTCGCCGAAATCTCTGCGCCGAAAAAAGACGCAGCGCATCAAATCACCATCGACGAGTTTATGAAGATGGAATTAAGAACCGGCAAAATTATGGCGGCGGAAAAAGTTAAAAAGTCAAAAAAACTTATTCAACTAAAAATCGACATCGGCACCGAAACCCGGCAAGTGCTGGCGGGCATCTCCGCAAGTTATGAACCGGCGGACTTGGTTGGGCGAACGGTCATCATCGTCGCCAATCTCAAACCCGCCAAGTTGATGGGCATCGAGTCGCAAGGCATGGTGCTTGCCGCAGGCGATGGCGACACGATCATGCTGGCTGGATTCGATCAGGAACCGGGACAAGGGATTCGAGTAAGATGATCATCGACACTCACGCGCATATTGATGGCGCCGATTACGACGAAGACCGCGAAGCAGTTATCGAGCGCGCCCGCGAAAATGGCGTCAAGTACATAGTCAATGTCGGTTGCGATGTTGAAAGCAGTTATCGTTCGATGGAGTTGGCGGAGCAGTATGATTTTATGTACGCCACCGCCGGCGTCCACCCGCACGATGTTAAGTCCATCGACGCAAACACGTACGCCCACTTGCGGCAACTTTTGTTGCACCCGAAAGTAATTGCCCTCGGCGAAATTGGTCTCGACTTCTTCAAAAATTATTCGCCGCAAGATGTCCAACGCGCTCACTTCCGCAACCAAATTCAGATGGCGCGCGAAATGAACAAGCCCATCATCATTCATTGTCGCGACGCCAACGAAAACACCATCGCCATCCTCTCCGAGTTTTACCCGAAAGAACCAAACGCGCGGTCGGGAATTTTCCACTGTTTTTCTGGCGATCAAAAGTTGGCCGACAAAGCGTTGGAGATGGGATTTTATATTTCTTTTTCCGGGTCGGTAACATTCAAAAAAGCAGACAACCTGCGGGCGGTGGCGAAAACTATTCCCGCAGACCGACTGTTCGCCGAGACGGACTGCCCTTACCTGACGCCCGTCCCGCACCGCGGCAAACGCAACGAACCGGCGTATGTAAACTTCACCGTGGAAAAACTTGCGGAAATCCGCGGACTAAAAATTGACGACGTGCAACGCACCATGGCTCTCAACTTTTTCGAACTTTTTGGAATTGGAGAAAATGCTAGCACCGGAACCATCTCGTACAAAATCCGCAACTCACTTTATCTGAACCTGACGCAACGGTGCACGGCGGATTGCGTTTTCTGCACCCGTCTAACCAAGCCGGTCGTGCAAGGTTATAACTTGGCGTTGCAACGAGAACCGTCCGCGCAAGAAGTGTGGGAGTCAATCGACGACGTTAAAAATTACGCCGAGGTTGTCTTCTGCGGATTCGGCGAGCCGACGTTGCGGTTGGACGTCATCAAGGAAGTGGCGCGGAAAATAAAAGATGGCGGCGGGCGTGTGCGGCTCAACACCAACGGGCACGGCAACGTCATCAACAAGCGCAACATTCTTCCCGAGTTATCGGGACTGATCGATGAAATCTCGGTGAGCCTCAACGCCGATACTTCGGAAACCTACGACGAAATCTGCCAGCCTTTGCCCATGCTCAAAAACGGAATCTACGAAAAGATTAAAGAGTTCATCGCGGAAGCCAAGAAATATATTCCCGAAGTACAAGCCACCATCGTCACGCATCAAAAAGACGTGGACGAGACGAAGTGCGAAACCATCGTCAATGAAAAGTTCGGCGTGAAATATCGGGCGCGAAGATACAACATCGTCGGCTAACTCATCACGCGGTCAGCGGCGCAACGGTGATGACGGCGGCGCGCGAAAATTTTTCAGCAGCGACGGTGCAGACGCCATCGCCACGTTCCTCGATTGGCATATTAAAAATGAACGACATCGACCATCCCGACAGTCCGCAAGAAAAAAATAATTCCGCAGCGCGGCGCGGGCTTGGGTGGGTGTCGCTGGGCGCGGGTCTTGCTGGGTTGAGCGTCATGCTCGGCGCGTTCGGCGCGCATTCTTTAAAGGCGCACTTGGTGGAAAAAAAACTCGCCACCTTCCACACCGCCACCGACTACCTCGGTTATCACGCTTTAGGGCTGGTCGCCATCGGCGTTCTCATATATTTGCTCGGCGGGAAAACTGCTCGCAAGTTGCGATGGTCTGCCGTTTGGATGAGTGCTGGAATCGTTTTCTTCTGCGGCAGTTTGTTCGGACTGGTGTTTGACGGTCCGCGGTTTCTCGGTCCCATCACTCCGCTGGGCGGATTCTGCTTTATGGTCGGCTGGTTCACGTTGGCTTTCGCTTTGCTGAAACACGAACGGCGCAGCGAGTAGCCGCGCGCCTTTTGCGGTCGCCGTTGTTCGTCTAGGGAAGGACGGGCAGTGTCACTAAAATTGGTTCTCCGTCCAGGGCTTTCAAAAACTCCACCAAATCTTTTTTCTCCTGACTGCTTAGTTCTAGCGGAGTGATGAACGGACTCAAGTTTTCCTTCGTATTCCCGCCGTAGTCGTAGAGGTTGATCACGTCTGTCAACGTGGCTACGGTTCCATTGTGCATATAAGGAGCGGACTTGGTAATGTCCCGCAACCCCGGCGTCTTGAAGGCTCCCTTGTCGAAGTCATCTTTGCTTTCGTTGTAGCGTCCTAAGTCGGATTTCAATGGTCCCGCGGCACTGACGCCGATGTTATGAAATCCGCTGTCGGTGAACGCCGGACCATTGTGGCAGATGGAACATTTGGCTTTACCAAAAAACAGTTCCATCCCATTCACCGCGGAAGCGGACATCGCGCTTTTGTCCCCCGCCCAATATTTATCGTAACTGGAATTTTTAGAAACTATCGAGCGTTCAAAGGTGGCAATCGCTTTGGCAATGTTATCCACAGTCAACGAGTCTTTTCCGAAGACCGCGTCGAAACGATTTACATAACCGGGAAGGGCTTTCAATTCGCGAACCAACTCGTCGAAGTTCTGATTCATTTCATCGGGCGCGGCGATGGGTCCGCTCGCTTGCTCTTCTAGTGATTTTGCGCGACCATCCCACATTTGCAATTCGAAATAACCACTGTTGATTACCGTCGGCGCGTGTCGGCCCAACTCCTTTTGGCCATTGCCTAAGGAGCGGGGAAGACCGTCGCTCCAGCCTAATCCGGGATTGTGGCAAGTAGCGCAACTGATCCAGTTGCTGCCAGAAAGTCGCGGGTCAAAATAAAGCATCTTCCCCAACTCTTCTTTTTCTTGCGACCATGCATTGTCAGCGGGATGCTTCATTTCCGGGACGGGGTCGTAGAATGAATCTTCTTCGGCAAAAATTCCAACGGGGGAAAAACTAACTGCACAAAAAATTGCGATGAGCCAAGCGCGTTTCATAAAATAATTCTCCTGATTAAACTTTTTTGTTACGGGTTATTGTGTTCTGGAAATATATTAATGACAACTTCCGAGTCCGCGTTTTTCCAAATATTTCTGGTGATAATCTTCCGCCGCGTAGTATTTCGCCGCCGGAGTAATTTCCGTGACGATGGCGGAATGAAAACGCCTCGACTCGTCAGCCTTCGCCTTCGACGCTTCTGCGGAGGCTTGCTGCTCTGGGGAATGATAAAAAATTGCGGAGCGATACTGCGTTCCTCTATCGGGACCTTGCCGGTTTAATGTCGTGGGGTCGTGGCAACTCCACAACACATTGAGCAACTCTTCATACGAAACGACGGCGGAGTCAAATTCAACTCGAACCACTTCGGCGTGCCCGGAACGTCCGGTGCAAACTTGTTCGTAAGTTGGGTCTTCAGTTGTCCCGCCCGCGTAACCCACCGAGGTGGAGATGACCCCCGCCGTTTTTTGAAAAGTCAATTCCACTCCCCAGAAACATCCCGCGCCGAAAGTAGCGACCGCCATATTCTTCCCTCCTCCTTAACCGCGACTTCGGTTATAAAATCTGTAGCAATAGCCCAGAAGAATTATGACCGCGAACGCCAAGACGGTGAAATGAAATTTGTATTCGACGGAATACCAACTCGGAGAAAAACGCACCGTGCCGTTAATCTTGCGGGAATAATGCTTCAACGCTTCGCCGTATTCTATCATCAAGTGAACGGGGAACCGATCTTGCCCGTGATTTTCCTTCCGAAAAACGCAACATGAAATTTATCTTAACATTCCGCCGACCGCAGGAACAACCAGCAAAAACTTTTCGCGCCGCGCCGTGCCACCGACCGCGGCAGAGAATTTTGGACGCCGGCGCGAAAAATTGTTATCATCCGCAATGGTCCAAACTTCAATAGGAGAATCGTCATGGATGTTCTAATAATCCTGCTGGTATTGCTCGCCTTGCTAATGTTCAGCACGTTCAAAGTTTTGCGCGAATACGAAAGAGGTGTGATTTTTTTATTCGGAAGATTCTGGAAAGTGAAAGGTCCGGGAATCATCATCGTCATCCCCGGAGTCCAAAAAATGGTCAAGGTAAGTTTGCGCACGGTGGTCATGGATGTGCCGCCGCAGGACATCATCACCAAAGATAACGTCACCGTGAAAGTCAACGCCGTCATCTATTTTCGCGTGGTGGATTCCAGAAAAGCGATCATCGAAGTGGAAGACTATCTTTACGCAACTTCCCAACTTTCGCAAACTACTTTGCGGAGTATTCTCGGACAGAGCACGCTGGACGATTTGTTGTCCAATCGGGAAGACATCAACGCGCATCTGCAAAGAGTCATCGATGAACAAACCGAACCGTGGGGAGTGAAAGTCGCCAACGTAGAAGTCAAGAACGTTGACCTGCCGCAAGAAATGCAACGCGCCCTGGCGAAGCAGGCAGAAGCCGAGCGCGAAAGGCGCGCCAAGGTCATCAACGCGCAAGGCGAGTTTGAAGCGGCGCAGAAAACTTGCGACGCCGCCGACCTTATCGGCGCGCATCCTCCCGCTTTGCAGTTACGCTTTTTCCAAACTTTGCTCGACCTTTCTTCCGGCGAGGGGACGCACACTTATCTCCCCATCCCGATTGAATTGTTCGACTCGCTTCGCAAAGGGAAAGACGCTTAGGCGCGCGGCGCGAAACTAAGGGCGCAAAAGGTGAATCAAATTTCCCGCGGCGTAAACGCGGACGACCGCCAAAGAATCTTGCAACAACTCCACCAATATCGGGAAAGCCTCCGCGCCGCCCATCATCCCTACCGCTCGCACCGCCGCCGTGCGAACCCGAGAGTGGTCGTCCCGCAACGCCGTCTTCAGCAGACTTACGCGGCCGAGAATTTTCGTTTCTCCCAAAACCCGCGCGGTGGCACTACGCACGCCAAAGTCAGGATGCCGCAACAAATCCGCAAACACGTTCTGGCAAGAGTCGGAATCCATGCGGCTCAACGCCACCGCCGCCGCGAGCCTCACCATCCCGTCATCGTCCACGCATAAGGGAAGCAAATCCGACTGCGCCGCGCGAAGGTTGCCCATCGCCAACGCCGCCGCGTACCGAACTGACGCGTTGTCCCGCGCGATCAATTCCCTGAGTTTCGGCAACATTTCCGCCGTGGCTTTTCCCGCGACCGCTTTCAAACTGTAGAACACCATCTCCGGTTCCGCGTGGTCAAACAACTTCGCCAGATGCGGCAAAACTTCGCGGGTGCCAATCTTGCCAAGGTATCCAATCGCCTGATACCTACGGTCGGCGACGGGATGCGTAAGCGGCGCCAACACGTTTTGAAGATATTTTTTTTCGCCGCGCTTGACCAGTCCCGACGAAGCCGCCATGCGCATCGGCACGTCGTAAGATTTTAGAAACGCGCGCACTTCATCCACCGCGTCGGGTCCGCCTTCATCGCCAAGTATTTCAACCGCCGCGCTGCGAACCCAGATGTCGGCGTCGTCCGTCATCCTGCGCGCCGCCCGCAACACATCGGCGCGGGAAACTTTTTGCAATCCTTGCAACGCAAACAAGCGCGCCGTCGGATAAACATCTTCCGTCGCCGCGTTGAGCAACGGGACGAGTTGCGCGTCGCGGGATTCCCCCGCCGCCCGCGCCGCGGCGGCTCTCACAAACGCTTGCTCATTTTTATAGGCGTTGCGCAAAACCGCCACGCTGGTTGCGCGGATTTTCTCGACCACCGCGGCGGTTGGGGAGTCGGCAAATCCCATCGCGGGGACGGCGAAAAGAACCAGCAGGCAAGCCGCCGTTGGACGCGTCATCGACGAGGCTCCGCCACGCAACGCGAATATCCGGCGATTAAGTTTTGATAATATTTTTTCTCGCGATTTTTACCGCGCTTGCCGAAGCCGTGAATAAGGATTTCGCATTTTTCAATCATCATCGTCACGACGCGGTTTCGTTGCTCGTCGTCCAGTTGGTTTTCTTGCAACAATTTTTCCAGCGCGAAAACCCGCCAGCGATCCATCCCCCAATATTTGCGCGACAACTGGTCGTCGTGTCCGCCGCGTTTGGTGATTAATTTTTCGTCGATGCAATGGAACGGATAACGTTGCGCGATGCGTAGCCACAAATCATAATCTTCGCACACCCGCATGGACTCATCGAAGCCGCCGATGTTGCTCAACATTTTTGTGCGCAGCAACACCGACGACGGGCTGACGATGCACAACGGCAAACAATATTGAAAAACATCGCCGGAATATTTTCGGTGCTTGTTCGCCGGGTTCACCCGCGTCCCGTTGCGAATCCATATCTCGTCCGTATAAACCACTTGCGAATCCGGGCGGCGTTCCATCCATTTGATTTGCGCCGCCAACTTGCGCGGTTCCCACAAATCGTCCGAGTCGAGAAACGCGATGTAGTTTCCGCGCGCCGCCACCACGCCGCGGTTGCGGGCAAAAGAGACGCCGCGGTTTTTCTCCAGCCGAATTAGTTTTACCGCGGGGAACCGTCCCACCAAAACGGCGGTGTCGTCCGTGGAGCCGTCATCCACCACGATCAATTCAAAGTCGGCGAAACTTTGCGCCAGAACGGAGCGGAGCGAATCCTCCAAACAATAACCTCTGTTGAATGTTGGGATGATGACGGAGACCAGCGGTTTCGACATTATTTTTTGCGCGTTGCATGACGACGAGTTCAGCCCGCGGTAATCGCGTCCGCGAACGCCGCAAACCGTTGCCGTCAAAATTAAAGAACGCAAGCATATCACAGCCGCCGCCGCGCCATAAATGCCTTGACAAAGCGCCGCGGTTTTCATAACAATGATTGTTTTGTGTAAGGGAGCGGATTTAAAAACAGCGGGCAACGGCGCGGTTCACTACTCAGGTTTGCTATGGAATTCGAAGACGTTACGCAAGATTTAAAAAGCGATCTCGCCAGGGTTGAAGAGGCGATAAGTCAGAACTATAAATCAGATGTGCCGCTCATTCCGGGCATCAGTTCCTACCTGATGAGTTGCGGCGGCAAGCGCATCCGCCCCATGCTCGTCCTTCTCGCCGCCAAACTTTGCGGGCGCGAAACCGATGACACCGTTGTCAAACACGGGTGCGCCATTGAGTACCTTCACGCCGCTACTTTGCTCCACGACGACGTGGTGGACGAGACGACGGTTCGGCGCGGGAAAGAAACCGTCAACGCCAAGTGGGGGAGCGACGCCAGCATTCTCGTCGGCGACTTTCTCATCTCCCGCGCCATCCTAATTTTGGCGAAAGACTGCGAGCGCAAAATCATCCAAGCCGTCACCGAAGCGACGAAAGTTCTCGTCGAAGGCGGCATCTTCGAATACACCGAAGCCCGCAACATAGAAGTTGGCGAACGGCACATCCTCAACGTCATCTACCGCAAAACTTCGTCCATGATTTCCGTCAGCGCGCGACTCGGATGCCTGCTCGCCAACGCGACCGAGCAACAAGAAACCGCCATCATTTCCTTCGGCGACGATTTCGGCATGGCTTTTCAATTGATGGATGACGCGCTCGACTACGACGCCGATGAAGCTCTGCTAGGGAAACCGCCGGGGACAGATTTTAAGGAAGGCCACGTCACTCTGCCGTTGCATCATCTTTATAACAATGCAGACCGGCCGCTGAAAAAAGAAATCGAAGCCTTCATCAAAAACGAAAACATCACGGAAAAAGATTTGCGATACATCGTCGGACAAATGCATCAACATAAATCCATCGACTACACCCTGAACCTCGCCTGCTTCTACAGCGACCGCGCCAAATCGCATCTCAAAAAAGCCGACTTCCCGGCGCCGCAATATCTTGAGCACCTCACCGCCGTGGCAGATTATATTTGCAGTCGGCACGCAGGAAGCAGCACCGCGGCTCTATCGCCAAAGTGAAAACCATTACATCCCTTAAAAAATGCGGCGCGATTTTTCTGGCGTGTTGCCTGTTGCTGCTTTTTAGTTGCCCGATAGTTTTTGCGACTTCCGACGACGACGCAAAATCTCACTATCAAGAAGCAATGAAACTGAGTCGGCAACAGAAGTGGAACGACGCCATCGCCACGTTCACGAAAGCCGCCGAACTCGCGCCGCAAGACGGATTGATTCAAGCGAACCTCGGCGTCGCCTTCAGTCAAACGGGAATGCACAAGGAAGCCCTGCTCTCCTTCGAAAAAGCTTTGCGGCTGGGGTATGACTCTCCCGGCTTGCGTTACAACCGCGGAGTTTCCTTCGCCCGCGTCAAGTTGCTGGACGAGGCTGTGCGGGAATTGGAGACGGCGTTGAACATGGACCGCAGAATGGTGAAAGCGGAATATGATCTTGGGGTTGTATACAATTTGCGGGGAGAACGCGGGAAGGCGTTAGACAAAGTTGAAACTTTGTTCAAGAGAAATAATAAACTTTCGAAAAAACTATTTGACCAGATTGCATCCGATTACAAGGTCGTTTCCGTGGACGACGGCGGAACTTTGAAGGGCCGCGTCACGCTTTCCGGGCGAGTTCCCAAGGCTCGTTCTTTCCATCTAATCCACTCGCCGAACATCGAATTCTGCGCGAGGATATCGGATGGAAAAGGTCACCGACTGCTGTTCGATTTCACCGTTTCACACAATCGAGGACTGAAAGATACCATCATCTATTTGGCGAACGTTGAAAAAGGGAAACCGTTTTCGCCGAAAATGCAAACCTTTCACATCGACCGTTGCCGAGCCAACCGTTACGTAATCGGCGCCAAAAACGGCGAGAACATTTTGTTGGAAAATACAGACCCCGTCCAGCACGAGATAGTTACTTATGAAATCCGCAACATTTATTCGGACCAGACCAGCAACCGTCCGCTTCCCGAAAAATCTAGTCAGATGCGAAATGTTTTTGTGCGCAACGACGCGGAGGAATTCATCATCAAATGCAATCTCCATCCCTTCATCCAAACCCACGCGTATCTGGTGCAAAATCCTTATTACACGGTTTCGGATTCGGACGGCAACTTCAGCATCGCAAATATTCTCCCTGGCGACTACGAGGTGATCGCGTGGCATCCTTATATTCCGGAGCAAAGAGCGCGGGTCACCATTCCCGAAAAGGGCGAAGCCAATCTGAATTTTGATTTTAAGGGAGAGGACGAAAGAAGAAAGTTGTATCAGGATGATATCGAAGGCTATCGATTCAACACTTGGTTTTCCAGTAAGAAAAAATTTTACGGCGGCCCGAGGATTGATGACCCCGTCGAAGAGTTGCAGGCATTTTGCGATGAAGACCACCTGTGCTGATAGCCGACGGCCATAAACAATTCCGTCGCCCGCTGCTAATAATCCTCGACGGTTTCACGAATCACCACCGCGTTTAATTTGTACTGACTTCTTGCCAATCTCGCCGCCTGCCGCGCTTTTTCCTCATCCGCGTACCTTCCCAGAAAAACCCGGTGCCAGGTTCCAGAATGATCGCCAACTTCCGCGCGCGTTAAAAATGCGTCGAAACCTTTTTCTTGCAGACGCATTTTCAAAGCGCCCGCGCGCGCCGCGTCCCGGAACGAACTCACCTGAACGGCGTAAGAGTGTCTCTCTTTAATTTTAGTTTTAGGTTTAGACGGCGACCCCGACGGCGCTTGTTTTTCAACGGGCAAAGTTAAACGAGCGGTCTCAACTTCAGCAGGCATCGCCGGCGCAGTCGTGGGAAGTGCGGTTGGCAACAACTTGCCGTCGAGTCCCACATGCCGGGTCATGGTGGGGTCGTTCAAAGTTTCAAAGAAAGTATAAACCCGCGGCGCGGATTCGGTCGTAGCAACTTTTTCGCGGTCGCGGTCGCGGTTGAGTTTGGGTTTGACGGCGCGCAATTTTTTCGCGGACGCCTCCTCTTTCTGGAACCCGACTAATGAATTGATTTCCGAAAAATGCAATCCCACCGCCGCCGCCACCAAAAAAATCATTACAAGGATAAGTCTCATAAATTAATCGCACTCGCTAAAATTAATATTTTCCACGACGGCGTGACAGTCGTGTCGTTACCGCCGCCGCCATCACTGTCGCCACCGTGTCACCGGCGGCGTCACCATCGTCATCGTCGCGTTGGTCGCGGCGCAGCGGTTACATTTTTTCCGGTGCCGAAATCCCCAGCAACGCAAAACCATTTCGGATGGTAATTCGTATCGCATCCAGCAAAAATAAACGAGCAAGTGTAAGCGCTTTGTCATCGGAGATAACTCGGTGCCTGCTGTAGTAGCTATGAAACCGGGAGACCATGTCAAGCAAGTAATGGGAAATCCGATGCACCTCTAAAGCTTGAGCGCTTTTTTCCACCACTTCAGGAAAAGCGAGCACCGCGCGGATAATCCCCAACTCTTCCTCTTCATTCAGAAGGGCGAGATTCACCGCGTCAGAACTGCTCCATACCACTCCGCTTTCTTCGGCGGCGCGAAAGATATTGCATATTCGGGCGTGCGCGTATTGAATATAAAAGACTGGATTTTCCGGAGTTTCTTTCTTCGCTAACTCCAGATCAAAATCCAAGTGCGTGTCGGAACTACGCATTAGAAAATAATATCGCGCTACATCGACACCCACCTCGCTCACCACATCCGCCAAAGTTTTGAACTCGCCGGCGCGGGTGGACATCGATACTTTTTTGCCGGCTCGCAAAAGGCTGACGAACTGCACCAAAAGAATCGTGAAGGTTTTCTCGTCAAACCCCATTGCTTTCAAAACAGCTTCCATCCGCGGCACATAACCGTGATGGTCGGCGCCCATCAGGTCGATAATCTTTTTGAATCCGCGGTCAATTTTATTCTGATGATAAGCGATGTCTGAACAAAAATAAGTTTTCTCCCCGGTTTGTTTGACGATGACTCGGTCTTTGTCGTCATTGAACGCGGAGGATTTTAGCCAGACGGCGCCGTCTTTTTCATAGACGTGACCCTTGCCCCGCAACCATTCGATGGCCGTCGCTACCGAATTATTTTCGTAAAGAGATTGCTCGCTGAACCAGTTGTCGAAAGTTACGCGAAACTCCGCCAAGTCTTTTTTGATTCCTTTAAGAATATTATCCTTCGCGTACTTTCTAAAAAAAGGAAGGCATTCCTCTTCCGGCTTATTCAAAAACTCGTCGCCCTTCTGCGCAACGATTTGGTCGGCGATGTCTTTAATGTATTCGCCGCGGTAATGGTCGTCGGGAAACTCCACGGCTTTCCCCAGCAGTTCACGGTAACGGAGCCAAGTAGATTTGCCGAGAAGGTTCATCTGATTTCCCACGTCGTTGATGTAGTATTCGGTGCTTAAATCGTAACCGGCTTTTTTTAGAATTCGCCCGAGAACGTCCCCGACCGCGGCACCCCGCCCATGCCCGACGTGCAAGGGTCCCGTGGGATTTGCGCTGACAAACTCGATCATAACTTTAACGCCTTGTCCAACATTCGTCTTGCCAAAATCATCGCGCTGTTTAACAACACTTCTTAACCGTTCCATAAAAAATTCACGGGACATTTTGAGGTTGATGAATCCCGGCGCCGCGATTTCCACCTGCCTCAAATCATCACTGCCATTTTTAAGATGGCGGACAACACTTTCCGCGATCGCTTGCGGATTCTTGCGCTCGCTCCGCGCCAACGTCATGGCGACGTTCGTTGAAAAATCCCCCATCTTTTCGTCCTTGGGTTTTTCCACCACGACTTCCGGAAACGGAGAAAGTTTCAACTCTCCCGCTCGCCGAGCTTTCTCCAAGGCATCGTGAATGATTATTTTTATCGCGGTTTTCATTCAGGCTTCATCGTGAAAAAAATATAATCTAATGAGAAATATGAAGCGGGGAAATGATGGGGATTGATGCAGGTGCCGGGCAGGTGGGGTCAATCTTTTTGGTCGCGGCGGACGGTCGCCACTTCTTTTTCCATTTGCTCTTCTAAGGTTTTCTTATCCGATAGAAACTGCTGCCCCAGTTCCGCCTTCGCGGCTTCCATCTCTTCGAGAGGAACTCGGTCCGACAATTTGCGGAGTTTATCTTGAAACGTTACATCCTTGTCGGCAATCCTGGCGGCGTATTCGTTGCGGATTCCAGCGATTTCATGCTTTTGTTTTTTCGTCAGCCTCTTCTGATTTTTCAACTCGGGCGCCAACTTGTCCGAACGCTCCATGCTTAGTTCCCAAGCACTTTTTAATCCCGACATCTCTACGCCTCAAAAAAAATTTTCACCGCGATATTGTAAAGGAATCATCAACCGGACTCAATAGGCATATCCTGCGTTTGCTACTAATTTAAATGCAACGGGACCCAGTTCAGAAGTTTACTGACCGAGGATAAAAGGATTTGAACCCTCAATACTTCCATTTTATTTTCCCCCGCTACGGGGAATCTCGGTTATTAAAAATTTTTAGTAGTATTTTGGAGCGTGTGGGGACTATATTATAACTAGTTATCGCAATTCCAAATTACAATGAATAAAGCAAATAAAAACAAACTATTTCTTACTATCCTGATTTTTGCTGTATGCCTTTTTTCAGTAAATCTTTCCTCAGCATCCATGCACCATATGGATAACTCCGACTGCATAATGCAAACGATATGTAGCAACTGTTTTATCTCTGCAGAAACCCCCTCCCATGATTTGGATTTTTCGGGTTCAGTTGTGTCGCAAGTTTTGGAAATCCAAATTTCAGTCCAGATCAATCGAACAGCTCCTCCCTCTCCCCCTCCAAAAATTTAATTTTCTCACTATTAACCATAAAAGTTTATTCACCCTTTCGTTACCGTTTTGTCTAATTGCGCCTTTTTTCAGTATCTTAAATTAGGCTTTCTACGCTTACTGTTGGGATCTTGTCCAGCCGAGATTAGAGGAAATTGATTTAAAGGATCTAGCGTTATGAAAAGATTAATTTATAGTTCATTCCTCCTGTTAACGCTCACCGGAATATTCGTGCCTTCCTGCTTCGCGGGCATAGTCGAATATGATCTCAATATCAACTACAAGACCCTGAATATCACGGGCAAGAATGTAAGGGCCATGGCCTTAAATGATTCGGTCCCTGGCCCTACACTACGCTTTCGTGAAGGGGATATAGCCCGAATCCGTTTCAAAAACAGCATGGATGTGGCAACATCTGTTCATTGGCATGGGATTCTTTTACCCTACCGCCAGGATGGCGTCCCTTATGTAGCCAATCCACCCATTGAACCAGGCGAAACAAAAGCTTTCGAGTTTCCTATTAAACAATCGGGCACCTATTGGTTTCATTCCCATACCGGCTTGCAAGAACAACGCGGTGTTTACGGATCTATCGTTATCACTCCCAAAGAGGGGGAACGGGTCTCCTCAGACAAAGATGAAGTAATAGTTTTATCCGATTGGACCAATGAAAACCCGAATGAGATATTGCGCACTTTAAAAAGTGGCAGTGACTATTACAGCTTAAAAAATGGCACCATGCAAAGCCTGTTGGGGGCGGCAAAGGAAGGTGCCCTCATGGATGTAACTAAACGCAGTTTAATGCGTATGCCGGCTATGGATGTTTCAGACGTTGTCTACGACTCCTTTCTTGCCAACGGAAAAGAGGAAACAACGATTCTAGCCAAGCCTGGGGAAAAAGTGCGCCTGCGTTTTATCAATTCTGCCACAGCCACTTATTTCTATCTTCAATTTGCCGGTGGCCCGGTGCAAATCGTTTCTGCTGATGGTAAAGATGTCCAGCCGGTAAACGTAAATCGTTTTCTCATGGCTATCGCAGAGACCTATGACCTTCTTGTTACGGTACCTGAAAATGGTTCTTATGAGTTCCGAGCAACGGCTCAGGATGGCTCCGGGCACACATCTATCTTTATAGGCAGTGGAAAACGCATATTGGCTCCCAACGTCCCTGAACCCAACCTCTATAAGATGAAAATGTCCATGAACCATGGCGCCGGCAAGAAAATGATGAACATGGATTCAAAGAATGCGGGTAATGAGCGTCCATTGTCCCCATACAAAAAACTGCGGTCTGTTGGCAAATCAACTTTACCCGAGAAAAATCCCACGCGAGAGGTGGTGCTCACTCTAACAGGGGATATGGAGCGTTACATATGGTCCATCAATGGAGAAATCATTTCAGCTGATAATGTGATACGAATTCGCCATGGTGAGAATGTGAAATTTATACTTATTAACAAAACAATGATGCACCACCCGATGCATCTGCATGGACATTTCTTTCGCGTTCTCAATGGACAAGGAGACTACTCGCCTCTCAAACACACCGTGGATGTTCCTCCTTTGACTACACAAACCATCGAGTTTGAGGCCGATGAATACAATGACTGGTTCTTTCACTGTCATATCCTCTACCATGCAAGAGCTGGGATGGCGCGTGTGGTCAGTTATGAGGACAAAGAATTGGACATGGACCTCAAAAAAATCCGTCATAAACTCTACAAAGATCCTTGGTATTCCACGATAACTGCAACCGCCCAATCCCATATGACAGACGGCGCCGCGGTTTTCAGCAACTCCAAAAATATTCTAAGTACAACGTGGCAAGTCGGTTGGGAACGGGTTGACAAGACAGAGCACGATGTGGAATTGGCTTATGACCGCTACCTCAACCGTTTTTTCAATGTGTTTGCCGGGGTAAACTTTACCAACGACTATGAACGCGGCATTTTTGGAATGCGATATCTTCTTCCATTTAATGTTGACAGCACGGTAAGAGTAGATAGCGAGGGAGAGTTTCGCGTTGAGTTAGAGCAAGGATTACAGTTAACCAGCCGCTTTGGGATTTTTGGCGATGTAGAATATGACACCGAGTCCAAGGAGGAGTGGTTGCTTGGCGGGAAATATATCCTGTCAAAAAACATGGCTCTGACTGGCCAATACCATTCAGATTTCGGTGCGGGTGCCGGAATGGAATTTCGATACTAAGCCGTATTGATTCTATCTGAATAGATTGTTTTATTTATGCCCGTTTGCTATTCTGAGCCCTAGCATGGAAACGTCTAAGCGAGAGCCTCTTTTAAGAGAATTAAAAGATTACCTCATCCATTTGAAGGACGCGGGGTATGTAGAAATTCCATGCGAAGCAGAGTTGCTGAAAAATTCCGCGCAGGCAACCGACTCTCCGAAACGCCCGTCACCCTCAAACGAAATGGCTGATAATAAATCCTTGACGGCAGTGCGAAAAGAATTAGGCGACTGCACCCGTTGCAAACTTTCCACGAGCAGAAAAAATATCGTGTTCGGCGCGGGCAATCCCAACGCCAGTCTTGTCTTCGTCGGGGAAGGACCAGGCGCCGATGAGGACGAACAGGGGTTCCCATTCGTAGGTAGGGCGGGGAAAAAACTGACGGAGATTATTGAAAAAGGAATGGGGCTGAATCGGGAAAAGGACACCTACATCTGCAACATCGTCAAGTGTCGCCCGCCGGGCAACCGCGACCCCGAAGCGGATGAAATTTCCGCCTGCAAACCTTTTCTGATTCAGCAATTAAAAGCCATCAAACCCAAAGTCATCGTCGCTTTGGGGAAGCCCGCCGCGTCAACCCTTTTGGGACGGAACGTGCCGATCACCAAGGAGCGTGGGACTTGGCACGAATACGAAGGCGTCAAGCTGATGCTCACCTACCACCCCGCCTATCTGATTCGGTTTCCTACTTTGGAAAACCGCAAAGCCGTCCACGAAGATGTCAAAAAAGTTCTACAAGAATTGAAAAAATAAACTCGGCGCGGAAAGTCGGCGGGAAATATGAATGACGGTGGCGCGGTTCGCGGTGGCGCGGCGCGATGGTGACGATGACCGCGATGACGGCGGGCGCGATGCTTATCGTTTCAGAATGCTCTGCGAAAAATAGCGGGCGGGGATGTCGATGTCAAATTCAATGTTGTCAAACTTGTAAACCGTTCGAGTATTTTCCTTAAGCATATCGCGAAAAATCATGGTGCGGGGAAACAAACGGTCGCCGATTTTTTCGTAATCCTCGAACAGGACTCTCTTCAAAAGTTTTCCGCTTTTAGCAAAACGTTCTTCTTTGAGGACGATGTTCTCCCCCTGATTGATCCATACCTGGCGAGTCTGGTAAGTCGTTTTTTTATCCCGGGCGAGCAAATTCAAAATGGCGCAACGAACGCCCGCGAAATCTTCGAAGCCCTGCGCAGAAAAAGTTGCGCGATAAGAGTGGCTCAACTTGTGGTCTTCCATCATGTCTTCGTAAGACAAATCACTTCCCAACATTGACTGTCTGAGCAGATGGCCGGCGATCAGTATTTTCCTGTCGGTGCGCGGAGTGTACATCCAAAGTTTGTCGCCAATCTTGAGCATCTTCGTTCCCTTTTCGCGCGCCGGCGATTTGTAATAACTATACGAACGCGTGAAACCTTCCATCCACGAATCCTGGGTCAGCGTGCGTGTTTTTCGTCCGTTGTCAATGATGAGTCGGCCCGAAACAAATTTTGTTTCCGCCCAAAGATTTTCGTCCACCAACTCTAAAAGTTTTTGCGCGCTTATTTCTTCCGTAGCGCCAAGGCTTACAAAATAAAAAAAGAGTGACGGGAAAATCCCGGCGGCGAAAGTAATTTTATTTTTTACAGCCATCATAATTTTTAACCCGCTTCCAGTTCGCGGAACAAGTTGGCTTCCGAACGTTTGAAAATTGCCAGGCTGGCGACAAGGGTTCCGGCGACACTGGCGAAAACGCCGGGCACGATACCCTGCACGACGGCGCCCGCCGTGAGTCTTGCGCGGACGACATCGTTGATCATTACGCCCGACTGAGCGAAGTTGTCCCCCATGTTAATCCCCACTTCCTGCAAGAACAAAGTAAATCCCATCCCGAAAACGGCGCCCGCCGCCGCGCCGAAAATTCCCGTTATCAATCCCTCTATCGCAAGGTTGAATATCAGTTTCCAATGCGACTCACCGAACGCAAGACGAAGTCCCATCTCGCCGTAGCGGTGAATGCCGTTTAGAATGCCGGCGTTCCACAGCACCAAAATCATAAGAAAAATAAAAATGCCGACAACAAACTTTTTGACGATCCAAAACTTATCCATGATTGCGCCGAAATTCTGCTGATCTCTGATGCTGAGGACGATGGGGAAATCATCCCCCGCCCAGTCTTGCGGCGAAGCCCGCACCCAATCCGCCAACTTTGTGTTCATACTTTTTTTGACTTCTTCATAATAATCGAAACCCGCGCTAGGCGGGAAGTAGCCCAGCCAATCTGTAACCATGTTTTCCATATAAAAAGTATTCTGGGCATCGGCAAGATCAATCAGCACCATTTTTTTATCCATCGCGGCGACGCCGAACCGAACCAAACCTGCGATTTGATAATTGTCCGTCACCAGTCCGCCGTCGAAAGACTGACCGATCAATGTCACCGACTCTCCAACCGCAACGTCGAGAACTTCCGCCAGTTGAATCCCCATCAACATTTCGTTGGATCCTTTGGGGAAGGTTCCCGCGATGAGCGAGGATTTTAGTCGGAGGCGTCGTATCTCGTTGGAGCGCGGCGATTTCAAATCCATCGCCATTCCCACCACCGGAGTTTGCGAGCGTGTTTCGCCCTGTTCATCGGGGACGTCCAAGATCGCCGCCCAACGAATTCTCGGCGACCAATCCATGTTCGGCGCAGAGTGCTTCGTCAACCAGTCGCGGATTTCCCGTTGGTTGGTTAGAGCGCGATCCATCGGGCGCAAATGTTCCTCCTCGTAATAAAGCCGATTTACCAAACGCAAATGTCCCGAGTCGAAACTGGCGGTCATGTCGATCATGCCCATGAAAACTCCCTCCATGAATCCCACCAAGGAAATGACCAAGGCGACGCCGACCGCCACGACGGTGAACGGAAATATAAATCGTGATTTGTCGCGGAACAATCCGCGGAACCAAAAACCAATCAAGTGATCGCCTTTCCCCGCAAAGCCAAAGCGGGATCCATCCGCGCAATTTTCTTCACCAACGCCCAGGCGGAAACGATGACTAAAACTAGAACGATGACGACGGAGACTAAAATTTCCCGCGGCTGATAATCGGGATAGATCGTCTCCCGAACTGGGAACGAAGCTTCGCTCAAATGCGTCACGTCAATCCCGACTCCCTGAAACCAAACGAAAAAAGGAACGCCAAGAATCGCCGCCAGCGCCAAAGCCCACAACGCAGCGATTGCGCCTTCCAACATAAATATTTTGACGACGCGGCGGGCGTCCATACCCAAAGCCATCAAGGTTCCGATTTCTTTTTGCCTCTTGAAAATATTTAGGACTTGCGTGTTGAACACACTGGTGCAGACCAAAACCATCAACACTCCCCAAAGAATTTTGGAATTGATTCGGTCCTGATTTAGCAGGGCGAGAAGATCTGCCATGAGTACTTCTATTCCGTGAAACTCAAATCCAGGCACCGCGCCCAAATACTCGCGAACCGCTACCCAACTCACTTCGCCGTCACGGCCGGTCATGGAACGCAAATGATCCAGCCGCAACCAAACTACGCCGGCGTCAATCCGCGGATTAACGAAGTCGCCCACGTCCACGATTAAAATATCGCGGGCATCGACGGCGCCGCCTTTGTCGCGCCATTTCAAAACCACCGTGTCGCCTTTTTTCAAACGTGCTTTGTTCGCCATCTTGACACCCACCACCGCGGGAATTATTTCCGGCGCCGACTTGCCCGAAAAAGATTTCAATCCCGCCAACGGTAAATGAAGAAGAGACTGCTGCATCGCGATTCCCCGCAACTGGACTGGGAATAATCGGCGGCCAGGAAAAAGTTGTCCTTGCTGGACCAACACCTCCGCTTTGTTTCTTGCCGAAAGATTTTTCAACACTTCGGGCACGGGCGCCGTGATGTCTTCCCATTTTGTCGGCGTGAGAATGTCAAACCCGGGCGCTCGATAATGACCGCCGCCAACATCCGTCGACACCAAATTCCGCGTGGCTTGGGCTTGGAATCCATTCAACAAGGACAGCATGAAAATGATAGCGATGATTGCCAGCGCCGTTATCAGCACATTCAGAAAAGCCCGCAGACCTTGACGGCGGAAATTTTTGCTCGCGATATTCCAGTTCAAGTTTCTATCTCCGCGCCGTCGCGGCGTTTGTCCCAACTCACCTTGCCGTCTTCCAGCCGAACTTCCCGTCGGATATAACGAGTTACTTTTTCGTCGTGAGTGGAAAAAATCACCGCCGCTTTGTATTCGCGATTGAGTTCCCGCATCAGTTCTAAAATCTGTAGCGAGTTCTCCGAATCGAGATTGGCAGTCGGCTCATCGGCGAGAATGAGCAGAGGGTCTTTGACCAATGCCCGGGCTATCGCCACCCTTTGACATTGTCCGCCCGACAACTGTGCCGGTTTTTTGCTGATGTGCTCCGTCAAACCTACTTTGGCGACCATGCTCTCAACCCGTTCGCGGACGCAACTTTCTTTCCGTCCATTCAAGATTAACGGGAAGAGAATATTTTCATAAACCGAGTAAACCGGTAGCAGATTAAAAGTTTGGAAAATGAAACCAATGTTTTCCCTGCGATACGCCGCCAACTGGCTCCGCCCCATGTTTCCCAAACTGGCTCCATTGAAAAAAACTTCGCCGGTGGTTGGGCGGTCTAATCCTCCGATTAAATTCAACAGAGTAGTTTTCCCGGAACCGGAAGGTCCGACGAATGACATGAACGCGCCCTCGCCCACCGCCATGCTGACGTCGTTCAGGGCGGTGAAGTTTTCTTCCCCAACGCGATAAACTTTTGAGACTCGTTCAAGCGTGATCAAAGTTTCATTCATCCCGCGATATTCCTAAAAATAATTCACCAGCGTTAAACCTAATGAAGATTCCGTCCCGTTGAAGCGATCCGTTTTGTGAAACAAACGCCCGTCTTTTTTTCCCGACTTCAAACTGCCGCCTACCTGCCCGTGAAGATAGAGAAACAAAGCGTCGGTCAGCGCGTATTCAATTTGCGGGACGAGACGAAAACTTTTATCGCGCAAATCATAAAATCCGAACAGTTGCCACTGAATATCAATTCCCACCGGCTGGTCGAGAGTAATCCCGATTTGCTGAAAGGTTCGCCGCTTCCCCGCGTCGGCGGGGTCGACATCGTCGGAACCGAAATTTTTTTGTCGGGTGGTGAGGAAATATTCCGCCAAAACATGCAAACCTTCACCGATGGCAAAAGTATAATCCGCCCCGAAAACCGTGTCGAATTGAATCGGTTTAGAAGGCTTCGTTGCTATGTCCAAACGGCTTTCGTGCCAAAAGCCAAATCTTTTTTCCCCCTTCAAATGATAGCCGACCTGCACCATCTCATGATTGAAACCCGGCAAATCATCCAAGTCGGATTTCGGATGATACTGAAACACCGCGCCCGTTTCGACACCGCCGACCAGCATCTCGCCGCGCATTCCAAAAATCCAGGCGTTACCTTTTTTCGCCGGAAGTAGCCAGCCTTCAACAAGAGACGTCGCGGACAAAAAATGGGTGGCGCGCACTCCGTCAACGCCTCGGGTTTCCAGGACGACACCGGCGACATTGCGTGTATCAAAAAATCCTAGCGGGCGAAATATCGTTGCGGAACCAAAAATAATTTTTTGTCGTCCGCCCCTGATTTTGAATTTTTCGTTATCCAAGCGGAGCCATGCCCGGAAAAAATCCACATCCGTTCCCGAGCGAAGTCCCGATTGCACGCTGGGACCATCCGCCTGTTTCGCATCGGCGGATAATTCATAATCAAGAACCCAGCCGTCTTTTTCGATCAAGCCACCCAGCACGCCCAGTCGCAACTCTAACTCGCTATCAAAATTTTTATGGGAAGGCGGGCTGTCAACGAGGTTGCGGCCCATCTTTAACCTGCCTTCAAAATCCACATCAAGCGCCCATGAAGTAGAGTCGGGCAAAAGCAAAAACGCTAGCAGAAGCAAAAACGCTAGCAGAAGCAAAAACTTTGGGAGCTTCTTTTTCAATTTACACGGTTGGGTTTGAGTAGGAGGAAAATTGTTCGGCGCTAGACACTCGCGCGGCGAAGTGAGTTTTTGGAGTCGCCGCAATTCTTGAATCGTAAAACAAGTGACTCAATTTCGCGGCGCGCGATGACGGCACGCAGTGTCGCGGTTAGCCGATGAACGGCTTCCCGGTCAAAGCATTTTTTTAATATGCGACACCAATTGATTAGCACTGACGGCCGGAGCCCGCGCGTTCAAAATACCCTTTTGGTCGATGATTAAAACGGTGGGCATGTCCCGTTGCGAGTAAGCCTGATAAACATTCTTCGTCGGGTCAATCAAATAAGGGAACCGTGTATTTTCTGGAAACTTGCTTAGATACCTCGCGACGGCTTCTCGAGAATCTCCGTTGGTGTTGATCCCCAATATCGCCACTTGCTCCTCGCTCAACTGGTCTCTCACTTTATTAAATTCCATAGCCTGCTTCATGCACGGAACACAAATATGGAACATGCCGATTAAAACCACCTTGCCCTTAAAGTCCGACAACGCCACCTGTTTTCCATCCATGGACTGCAAAGAAAATTTGGGAGCTTGCTCGCCCGGTGAAGGAGGTCCCGCAAAAGTTGGGACGACCGCTAAAATCAGGAAGGCTAACGACAGAAATATTTTTCGCATGACGCACTCCGTTTTATGAAAACATTTTATCAGAAAATCCGCTCTTAGAAAGAGAGCAACTTTTACCATTGAGTCCATCTTAAATCAGAGCAAACTAATTTGAAAGAGATTTCAAAGACACGGGAAAAGCAACGTCCGTCGGCTGAAACTCTCCCTTGACTTGTCACTGATTTTATACTAAAAGCGGGGGCAATCCGTTGACTCTCCTAGGCGTTGCACTGCGATGCGGGCTTTGATTTTAAGATAATAGTTGTCGTCTCGAAGCACCACATTCTTTGCGGTACGTCCCTCGGAATATCCTTTTTTCATCGCGTCAGGTTACAGCAGGCAGTCAAATTTATAAAAGGTTTTGAGTATGAAAGAAGCATCGCTCTTCCCCAAAGTGTTGTTCGCTCTGGCCAGTTTGTTGGCTCTCTCCCTTCCAGCTTTTGCCTACCAGGAAATCAATGTGCAAAACGGAGGGACAATACAAGGGAAAACCAAAATGTTCGGCGGGATGCCGTTTCCCCGTCACTACCATTTGGTTTTATTCCCCAACATCGACATGTGTGCGGAAGTAGATACCGACGACGAAATGAACCGAGTCCTTGATGACTTCAAAGTTTCGCGGGACGGGGGACTCAAAGATGTGGTCGTCGCTCTGGAACATGTCGAAGCCGGGAAACCGTTCAACAAAGAACCGATAATGATCACTTCTGAAAACTGTAAATTTTTTCCAGACGTTAACGTGATTCGACAAGGAGAAACTTTTAAGATCGACAATCTCGACGCGGTCATGCACAACAGCCAGGTCTATCAAAAAGAAAGAGGGAAAATCCTGCTAAACATTCCCATCCCCGCCGAGGAAGTTTCGGACGGGACAGTCAATTTCGAAAAAAATTATAAGATCATGCAGATGATTTGCGGGATGCACGAGTTTATGCAGACCTGGGGGTTGAGGGTGCAAAATCCCTATTACTTCATAACCGAACTAGATGGAAACTTCCGCATCGGAGATGTTCCGCCGGGAGAATATATCGTTACCGCCTGGCACTATTTGATGAAGCCGCAGAAAAGAAAAATTAAAATCATCGGCGGCGAAACAATTAACCTGAATTTCGATTTCGATGGCGACAAGGTTGTCCGGCCTGTTTACGAAACCATCAAATCTGGAAGAATCAAAAAAGACGCGGTGTACCCGGGAACTGCAAAAGGAAAAGAATTGGGACGCTAGTTTGAAGCCATCGAAAAAACCCGGCACTCTCCAGCGGCTCGGTATATTTCATCTGCCCATTTTATACACCGTGGCAATGTCCGCCGCCGCGTGGGGATTCCCCCCCCCTCCCCCCCCCGAAGACGTCCCCAAAACTTTCACCCTGAAAAATAAACAGGTCGCCCTTCATAACCTGAGCAATCCTTATGAAGATGACCCCGACGCCATTGCCGACGGCGGCGCCTTATACACAGCGCATTGTCTTTTCTGCCACGGTGATTTGCTCGACGGCAACGGTCTGTTCGGAAAAAGTTTTTTCCCGCCGCCCGCAGATTTTACCCGACGCGACTCCATCCTCTCTCGACCGCAGGCTTATACTTTCTGGCGCATCATGAAGGGAGGCAAAGGGCTTCCGGAAAAATACGAACCGTGGAACTCCGCCATGCCAGCGTGGGAAGAGGCGTTGAGCGCGAACGACGTTTGGAAAATCATCACCTATATTTATCAGACGACACGGCAACGGCGCGCCAAACCTGGGCAACAAGCACCGCCGTCGATGAAAAGAGGCAAGCAGATTTACTTGGAAAAATGCGCCAACTGTCACGGTGAAAAAGGAAAAGGCGATGGACCGTCCGCCGATTACTTCATGCCGCAACCGAGAAACCTGACCAAGGGCCATATCAAAATTCGCTCCACTCCATTTGGGAAAATTCCGACCGACGCAGATTTATTCGACACCATCACCAACGGGATGCAAGGAACCACCATGCCCGGCTGGAAACATCTCCCCGAAAATGACCGCAAGAGTCTGGTGATATACGTCAAGTCTTTGTCGCGAAAGTTTGCGAAGTTTGAGAAGAACGGCAAAACTCATAAGACCGTGAGGATAAACGCGGCGCCGACTTTGTCCCGCGAAAGTGTGGCGCGGGGGAAAAAAATGTTTATGGTTCATTGCTCCGGCTGCCACGGCGTTGAAGGGCGCGGCGATGGAGCAACCACCCAACGCATCGTAGATTATTCGTCCAGCGCCATCTGGCCCAGAAACCTGCGCCAACCGTGGACCTTTCGCGGCGGCAGTTCCCGCAACGATATTTTCAAAACTCTGCGCACCGGTCTTTCCACCACCGCCATGCCTAAGTTTTCAACGAGAGTTTTCAACGACGAACAAATCTGGGACGTCGTCAACTTCGTCAGCACATTGTCCGCCGCCGCCGAGCCGAAACCGCAAACCCACATTCACGCCAAGAAAATTGCGGGGAAAATTTCAGACGACCGCGCCGCGTCCGTTTGGAAAAACGTTCAAGCCAACTACATTCCATTAGGAGGCCAACTGCAGACAAAACCGAAATCCTATTTTCCCACCGTCCAAAGTTTAACCGTGCAAGCGGTACACGACGGCGAAGAAATTGC
Source organism: Nitrospina sp. UBA6727 (assembly GCA_002454045.1). Taxonomy (GTDB): domain Bacteria; phylum Nitrospinota; class Nitrospinia; order Nitrospinales; family VA-1; genus LS-NOB. The sequence continues at coordinate 61,702 of DKID01000004.1, forward strand.
ACTTCACATCCATTGGGATGACCCGTCCCTCGACCCAGCACTAAAAGCGTTTGCGGCGGTTGCGGAATCTCCGCCGCCGCCTCTTCCCGATGACACCATGCGAAGAACGGACGAACCTTCGGAACCCGTCGTCCCCGAATACCCCGACGCCATCGCGGTACAATTTCCCGTTAATCTAGACACGCCGCGAAAACCTTATTTTCTTAATGGCGACGCCGACCATCCCGTGAACTTGTGGCGATGGACGACCGCCACCAACGAAGCCGAAGAGATGAACGCGAACGGATTAGAAAATTGGCGCGCGCAAAAAGATTCAGCGGTTCGCGCCAAAGGTAATTTTCGGTTCGGGAAATATTCGCTGATTTTGAAACGCGCGCTGACGGGGGATGACGAAGACATTCAGTTTCAAATCGGCAGACCCATTCCCATCGCCTTCAACGTTTGGGACGGATACCACGGCGAGACCGGCAACAAAAAATCCATCTCCAGTTGGTTCACCCTCCTGCTGGACGAGTAACCGCCGGCGTGGCGACGACATGGGCGGGACAAAAAAACGAAGCCGCGCGAACAAGAGTTTGAGTTTCTGATTTTTTGGTACCGACTAAAGATACGAACTGCAACGCAGTGACTATTCCAAAACCAAAATTTTTGCGGGGTTTGCTAAGGCTGGTTATTGCTCGTGGAGGTGTCTGATAGTTCCTTTAGTTCGCCCCACAATAAATTAACCTCATCAGAAAGGCTGTCTACTGTTTCATTAATTTTTCTTATATAGACAAAAATAACCAGTGCGGCGATAGTAGGTATCCCCACAGCAATCACCGCCATCAATATGGAAATAATTTGCAGGTAGATGTCGAGGTTCATCATTTAGCCTCGCTGTCTTCGGGTAGGCCTTCCTCTTTCGGTTTGCTCTCTCTCCCATTTTAGGGCGGCGGCGATAGTTGTCGCGCTACCCACTTTCGTTATGTGTCCGTCGTCCCCATACGTTTGTTGGTGTTCCTGTTCGCGCCTTTCGGGGTCATTGGTTATACCGGTATGAAGAATCTTATTTCCTTGCTTGAAGTGGTATTTGTAGGTGTCTCTTGACATAGTCGCCACCTCTTTTCATTGACTGGAAAAACAATTTAGCGTGTCAGATAACCGCACGTTTGTCAAGTGTTTTCACTATTGTAAAAGGTGTGTTGAGAGGCAAGGTCACGGCGTGACGGCGGCGTGGTAGCGGGTGGAAAAACAGCACCGGGACTGGTGTCCCGGTGCTGTATTTTTTTCGAGGATGCCTTGAATAAATGCGAGGTCTTATCTTGCGGCATTTTACGCGCCGCTTTATTGAACGGGCTAATGCCTTGCGCATTTTTTTACGCGGTGCTCTTGAAAATTTTCTACTTGGCGGTCAGCGTGAAATTGGCTTTTGCCTCGCCATCACTGACTGTGATGTCCATCGTGGATTCGCCAACATAGGGTTGCCACGCGGTCACTTTGTACTTGCCGGCGGGAATCCCGTCAATTTTGAAGGCGCCGTCAGCACCTGTGAGGGCGTAGTAAGGATTCCACACGATGCGCGCGTCGGCTTCCATGAAGTTGTGTTGGTCGCATTGTAGAAAAAAATGTTTGTCTTTCTTTTTCTTGAACCGCGCAATATTTTTGGTGACGTCTGCGACGTCGCCTTTGTTTGGCAACGGTTTGTTGAACAGTGTTTTGCGGCTCGCACCGGCTATCGAATACCCGTGCGGATTGTGGAGAATGTCGGGGTCATGGTTCACAATTTTCACTAGGCCGCCTGCTTTTTTCTCGGCTTTGGAAGGTTTGCGGATGACGCCCATTTTTTGTCTGATGTCGCATTTCTCGAAATCGAAAACCATCTTGCCGCCGTCGCCCCAAGGCTTGCCGGATTCAATATTTTCGATGAAGACGACGGCGTCTTTCAACTTGCCGTCGGTGGCTGTGACTTTGACGCGGGGTCTTATCCCGCCTTCTTTGGTGTCGGGATGCGTGACGCAGAACTCAACGTTTTTGCCTTTGTTCAAGTCTTCCATGATGGGCGCCATCACTTTGCCTTTGACCATGACGGTGCCGCTGATGGAACCTGCGCCGGCGGAACTTTCTTTGTATTTATATTTCGCCGCAAAACTAGTGGAAACTGCCAACGCTATCGTCAGCGAAGCAACCACCGCACCTAAAACAATCTTCTTCATTTCTTTTTTTCCTCCTAATAGAAATTCAAAAATACATCGCACACGTTCGTCTGTGCTTATCACATCGCCCGCTCATCGTCCTTGGTTCGGGAAGCGGATTTTTCTACTTCTTGCTGCGGCTGGGACGCAGTCTTCACGCCCTTCATCGTCGCTTTGCCCAACGGCAAAATGGAGCGGTCGCCTTCTGGCAACACTTTGAAATATCCCCATTGGCCTGCTTGCTGATACGGCGTTCTCGCGTTCAACCATAAGTAGGTGCCGGGATTATTATAGGTTCCGCCGGCGGTGGTGTAGGCTTGAATATACTCGGCGGCGCCGAATTGCTCGGCGTCGATCATGTCGGAACCTTCTTGGTCCATGTGACGACGCCACTGGTGACCGTCTAGATTGAACACTTGGTTCTGCTCGTTATGCGCGCCGAAAATGTTGATCATGATTCGGTCTCCGGCGTGGGCTTTCAACGTCGGTGTCGCCGGGTCGGAATCCGCCGCGACGCAAGCCGTGAACATATTGCCCAATTCGCAACCTTCATCTTCGCGATAGAGCCACGGCTCCAAGCGATAGTTGACGCCCGTCAAGCCCGCCACGTTTTGCAGGTAAGGCATGAAGGACGTACCGATGATGTTGTCCTCGTCTTGAAAATACAAAGCGAAGTCGCGGTAGTTATCGATGTTCGCATTTTCGGGATACGACTTATCGATGATGACGTCGGCTTTCCAGGAATTGCCGAGCGAAATATCTTTCCCGGTCTCGGGGTCGCGATACACCGAACCGCGCGGGCCGATGATGATGCCGCCGTATAAACCGTCGCGGATGTTCGTCGTTAGGTTGCCGAAATCCCACAGCAACGCGCCGTTGATTTTGAACCCGGGGTGCGCGTAGAACGTATAGTTTTTCGATTTGCCCGGCGCCACCGTTTGGTCGCCGCGGTTATTCCCCACGTTGATGCCTTGGGAATCTTTGGGGTCAAACGCGATGTTGTTCGCGTGGATGGACACCCTGCCTTCTTTCAGGCGGTTGGTCAATTTGATTTTGACGCAGTCGCCGATGTTGACGCGCAAGGTCAACGGATGCGGCATGTGTCCTTCTTCCGCCGCCTGCTTGACTTCGCCTTCCAGCGTAAAAATTTTCGCGCTGGCATTGGCAAGCAGAAGTTTGCGTTCAAAGTCAACTTCAATTTCATCTTCCGCGTTGGGATGAAACTTCAATGCTTTGTCGATGGCGATGACGCTGAATTTTTTAACCGGCGCACTTTTCGCGCACAAAGTCTTCTTAACTTTTTTCTTGAAGTCTTCGTTGCCGGGGAGAACCTGTAAATCTTTTTGCATCTCATCATGCACGCGGATAATCCCCCAACTCCCTTCGGACAACTTGGAAGTTCGCCCGTTATAGTACAGATAGTCGCCGGCCATTTGCTGGAAGCCGCCGGCTTTGGTGGGCAGGTCGTAGCGTTCGGCAATGCCGACATGAATCGTGTTCGTCACGCGGGAGTCGCGGTCGTATCGTTCCGGCCGATAACCATGCCCCGACACCGCAAAAGTGTGGGTCTCGTTTTGCATGCCCGCCAAAAGTCGGAAGACGATGTTGTCGCCGACATAAGCCCTCAACATGGGCGTGGAGGGGTCGCCGTGTGTCTTGCTGTGGAACACTTTGGAGGCGTCTTTGTTGCTCGCAAGTCGCGACGCCAACGAGGCGGCTCTGAAATTAAAAGCGCCGCCGGTGGTGTGAGTCCCGCCGTTCAGCAGCGGGAAGGCGACTTCCAACATGTCGGAGGGCATCTGAAAAGAAATCGACTGCCCCGCGGCGATGGCGTTCTCGCGCGTTAGTCCCGGCGGATTTCCCGCGGTCACCAACTGCGCGGTGTGCGGGACGGTGTCGTTCACTTGCGCCACCAATTCGCGGAAACTTCCTTGCGTGTTGTAGCCGACAATTTCGGTGCTGTGAATGTCGGCCACTGGGCCGCTGCGAATTTGCTTGCCGGTTTTCGGGTCGTGATAGGTGGACCCCCACGGTTCGGCAATCGTGGAGCCGATGCCGCCGTGTGGCCAAGTGGTCGCGCCGAAAGCGTGGTCGTGCCAAAACACTAAACCTAAATCGACGTCCACCCACCAGCGGTAACGCACATATTCAGTCGTGACAATCTGTCCTTTTTTGTGCGTGTGCGTCATTCCCTCGGTGAACTTAATTGTGTACTTGCCGTCTTTGGATGGACCTTTGTTCGGGTCGGGCGAGATGCTTTTAATCCAGCGGGCGTCTTTCCCGTTCGGGACTTCAATGCCGACGATGATGTCGGCGCCGACGTGGTAGGTGGGCGAATGTTCCGCCATCTGAATTTGGATTGTGTCGTCGCCGGGTTTCGTCGCCTTCAACAATTTGGCATTCATCGGCACCGGCATGCCGACGTGATGCCCGTCTTTCATTTTCTTGGTGAACTGTTTGTAAGACCGCATCGATTGGTCGTAGGAAAAACCGGTGATGACGCCGTCGGAGGCTTGATTGTCAAACTGGAAAAAGTGCGGATGAATGTTCACCTTGGACATTTGGAAGTTGGTGAAATCGTCGTCGTCCCATTCGCTGGACAACAACACGTCAACGCAGTCATACACGTTGGCGCGGATGACCAGCGGATAAGCCTTCTTCGGGTCGGCTTTCACCGCCGCCATATCTTCATCGATGACGTAGATCAAACCGTATTTGTCGATGACCGGCGCGGTCTTCCCGACTTGCCCGGTAAGTTCAATCGGCGTGTTGATGAAATGCAGATTGTATTGTTTGCGCCCGGCGCCTTTCGGACAAAGGCTCCATCGCCCCTGCTCGCCCGGTTTTGCCGGCGCGCTACTTTCTATGTTCGCGGCGGAACGCCCGCTGCCGGATTCCGTCTTGGCGATGATCTCGTCGTCCGTCTGCAAATGGAATGGTTCCAGCCATGGCGCGCCGCCGTGATGACGGGCGAACGGAACGCGCTTGCCAAAATGCGGGGCTAGATGCGGCCACGCTAGTTTGCCGTGCTGGTCAAACTGGATCGGATGACGCTTGCCGGGATGCGGCGATTTGTACTTCGGCCACTCGACCACCGTTTCCCGCTCGGACAAAACCCGATTGCCCTTCCAAGCGTAATCCCACACCGAGCCGTCATACGCCTTAATCTGTTTGATCGGGTCGTCGTGGTGACCGGGCTGCCCCTGCGGCGGGAGCATATACTTCACCCAATCTTTGATGTTGACCACGGGAATTTCTTTGCTCCAATCGCTTTTGCCTTTGCCGACAATTTTGAATTTCTTGCCGAACCAATCCATCGTCTTGCCGACGAGTTTGTCGGACGATTGTCCATGCGGAATTCTCCCGGCACGGTCGGGCAGTTCTAGCAACGGACGCATGACGTCGGTGCTACCCGTCGGATAGTTGCCGTCTTGCAGGACGTTATACACCCGCCAATATCCCCACATCCCCGCGACATAATGATGCGCAACGTGGCAATGAAATAGGAAGTCGCCCGCCAAACGCTGACAAAGTCCGGAGCCGCATTCGGTTTCCAAATCCATCACTTCCGAGGGACCAATCACCTGCACGTCGACGCGGTCGGAAGTCGTCCGGATGACGGGATACTTCACGGGGCCGTCGTAACCCGCCGTGGTCAAGTTGAGCAACTGTTGCTTTTCGCGTTGCGGGGAACGTGTCCAGCGGATGGTTCCGCCGTGCGGATGGTGGGAATGGAACACCTCGCCGCCGCCGTGCACAAGGCGAAACTTGGCGGGGTCGCCTAAGTAGGAACGCGGAATCGTGGTCGGAGCGTCGCCGAAGGTGTAGGAGCTGTACGCCAGCGACTCGTCTTCAAAATGAAATTTCTTTTCCTGCACGGCGAGATTATTGATGCCGAACGGCTCGGAGCGAAAGTTTAAGGCGCGCGCCGATGGACGGTATGCGTCCGTCTGCGGGTCGCGTTGCGGAATCATTTCGCCGTGGCGGTTGAGCGGACGAAATGATTCGTCGCCGACTTCGTGATACATCAGGGTAAATTCGCGGAAATCTTTGGCGTCGTCGTTGACGATCATCGCCATCCAACCGCTTTCCAGGGGACCGCCGGTCCACGGGTCTAGGTAGCGGGAACCGCGCGGCTCAACGATGAACGTCCCGATTAATCCCAGTGAGGAAGGGTCGCGGCCGGCGTGATTTTGGATCATGTGCCCGCCTTCCTGTTCGTCAATCGGAACATACCATTCGTATTCTTGCGTCTCGCCCGCCGCCACGATGGAGCCCGGCGTGGCCGCCGTGTTGGGCTGACCGGTGGAACTGATGATCATCGCGGAACCGTTTATCTGAAAACCGGCGTCTTCATCTTCCAACTGATTGGTGAATTTTACGCGGACGCATTCTCCTTGATTGCCGCGGATGACCAAGGGTTGGATGGCGTCGCCTTGGAGTCCGTTGGAAACCGCGCCGGGGTCTAACCCGTCTTCACGCGCCGCCGCGTTCTTTTTTTCTTCGGCGCGAACTTTCTCGATGTCTTGTTCCAGAATGTACATGTAACCGGGATAATAATCGCCCCATTGGTTGAGGGTAATTTCCACGTTGATGGCGGCGACGTTATATTGTTTCGTGGGGATGTTGCTGGGACAGTGCGCGCCTCTGTACACTTTGGCGGCGGCGTCGGTGGGACCGAGGAGATAACTTTGCCCTAACTGGTGAGCAGCCCATGAGTCGTTGAATCCCCCGCCCGTTGCGGCCGGGCTGGCGTGCTCTTTTAATTTGGATTTTAACTGGTCCATAACTTTCATCATGGTGTTGTCCAGTTTTTCCTGATTGCCTTCCAGTCCCGACATCAAATCTTCATGCGCGAGTTGCTTCTCAAGTTTTTCCAACCACGCCGGTTTTTCCACCGCGGAGTTGGCGGAACCGTGACCGTCATGGTCCATCGAAACCGCGCCGACGGGGGCGCCGAATCCCAACGCCGAAAGCGAAAGAGTGACCGCTAACGCACAAAAGTTTTTCCATCCTTTTTTGACACCAAACATTTCTGCCTCCTAAAAATAGTGCGCTAAAAATGGCTACACGAAAACCGCCGATGCTATTCTTCGCAAACTTTGCGGCGAACCCGCCGTATCATTTCGGATAGACAACCCTACCAAATTTATTTTGCTCTCGCAAGTTCCAGATGGAATTTGTCGCCATTTCTCCAAACCAGCAGAAAGAGCGGGCTTCCTTCCCGAACTTTTTCCACTAGCCCGCCGAATTTGCGGCGACTTTCCACGGTCTCGCCGTTGACCGCGACGATTAAATCCCCCGACCGCAATCCCTTGGAAGTGGCGGGGCTTGCCGGGTCAACTCGCACCACCAAAGCCCCGGCGGGCAGGTTCGTCCCATTTTCGGAATCCGCCACGGTGAACCCCAGTCCCAGTTCCGACGACTGCACCGGCGGCAAAGTCGCCAACTGCGTCATCCTCTTTTTCCGCGACTCCAATTTGACGGGCACCACTTTGTACTTGTCCTCACGGAGAATATCCAGGTTGATGGTCTGCCCCGGCGTGATTGCGCCAATCACCCGGATCATGCTGTTCGGCGAGTTGATGGCTAATCCGCCAATCTTCAAAATGATGTCCCCGACGCGGAGCCCCGCCACGTCCGCCGGGTCTCCCTCAAAAATAGAATTGATGACGACGCCTTCGCCCGCCCGCGCCTTCGCCAGCCGCTTCGCCACGTCCTCCGAAACCGGGTCGATGCCGACGCCGAGCCAGCCGCGGCGCACCTCGCCGTGTTCCACCAACTGCTCCACCACATGCTTGACCATGTTCGACGGAATGGAAAAGCCGATGTTCTGCGCGTAGTTGATGATCGCCGTGTTGATGCCAATTACTTCCCCCCTGATGTTGAGCAACGGGCCGCCGCTGTTGCCCGGATTGATGGAGGCGTCCGTCTGGATGAAATCTTCGTAGCGGGAAAGATTGACGTTCTCCCGCTTCAGTCCGCTGACGATGCCAAAAGTTGTGGTGTCGTTGAGCCCGTAAGGATTCCCCACCGCGACCACCAACTGCCCGACGCGGACTTCGCTGGAGTCGCCAAACTTAACTTCGGCAAGCGGCGTCGCGGATGAAATGTGAACGACCGCCAAGTCGGTGTCTTCGTCAACGCCCAACACTTCGCCGACAATCACCCGACCGTCCGTGAGAGTCACCTTGATGCTCTCGACGCCGCGCACCACGTGGCTGTTGGTAACGACGAAACCACGCGCGGCGTCATAGATCACCCCCGCGCCGGCGTTGACCGGTGGTCGCCCGCGGCCGGGCAGTCCTTGCGAGACGGCACCGTCGGCGACATGGGGCGACAGGCTGACGACCGCGGGACGAACTCGGTCGGCGAGTTCCACCAACTCCTTTTCCACTTGCTCCAAAATTCCGGCGACGGCGAACGACGCGGGGAAAATCCCGCAGAGGAAACCTGCGAAAAACGCGATGAACTTCGCCGGCGGTTTCGGCGCGATTGGTGGGGATGTTCGTGGATAAAACATTGCGGATTCACATCACGGAAAAATGGAAACGGCGGCAACGACATCGTCATCGGCGAACGACAACATTGGCAACGGCAACCGTCATCGGCAACGACACCGGCGGCGCCGTCATCTTCGGCAGTGGCCGTCATTCCTGCGGAAGCAGGAATCTAGAATCCCCGCGCACGCGCTGTCGTCACCGTCACGCCGCGGGGTGTCGGGTTGACTGCGGCGAAAAGTGTTCGCCCGAATTTTTATTCGCCGCCCGCACTTGATTTTTTATTCCGGGCGTGAAAAAGTATCAAGCGCGTCGACGTGTTTTAATCGTCGCAATTTATATGCTATTCCACACCCTGTCAAGCGGGAGCCGATGATGACATTGCAAGCCGCAAACTTTGAACAGAAATCCGCCGAAGAATTGTTGCGTTGGAGCATGGACGAATACGGCGCCGACGCCGGGCTGGCTTCCAGTTTCGGCGTGGAGGACATGGTGCTCATCGACATGGTCGCCAAACTTGGCGGCGGTCCCATCACGCTTTTCACTCTCGACACCGGCAGGCTTCACGAGGAAACTTACGAAATTATGGAGCGGGTGCGCGCCGCTTACGGGCTGGAAATCAAAACTTATTTCCCCGACCGCGACCAAGTGGAACGCTTGGTTCGGGAGAAAGGATTTTTTTCGTTCCGCGAAAGTGTGGACAACCGCAAAGAATGTTGCCGCATCCGAAAAGTGGAACCGCTGGCGCGGGCGTTGGGCGAACTGAAAGCGTGGGTGACGGGATTGCGGCGGGAACAAGGAATCACGCGGACGGACATTCCCAAAGTTGCGGAAGACCGCGACCATCCGCCGCTGATAAAAATCAATCCGCTCGCGGACTGGACGCAGGAGCAAATTCACGCCTACATCAAAAAGCACGACGTGCCCATCAACGCCCTGCACAAAAAAAATTACCCGAGCATCGGTTGCGCCCCCTGCACGCGGCCGGTGGAACGCGGGGAAGACGTCCGCGCCGGGCGATGGTGGTGGGAAAACCCGGAGCATAAAGAGTGCGGCTTGCACCCAACCGACCGCTGACACGGCGCGATTCGCGGGCGGCGGTCGCGAGGAAAAGTGGCGGCGGAAAATAAAATTTAGCGTCGCCGACTTTCCCGTTACACAATCCGCAAACCAAAATTTTTATGAGGAGACAACGCCATGACCGTTGACCGCTACACCAACTTCATCTTAACCGTGATCGCCTTAGGCTTATTATTGAACGGACTAAACCCATGGGTCGCGCCGACGAAAAGTTACGCAGAGTTAAGCGCAACAGATTTGTACAATATAGAGGGCGACGTTCGTAGCATACGCAGTGACGTTCGCAGTATAAAAAACGGTTATTGTCGCAACAGCAAAATCTGCTGAGAAGATGACGGTGGCGACGACGCAACGCCCGCGCAAACCAAACTGCATGAAGGATACCGGATTATCAACAGATGGCTGCGGCGGGCAATAGTTCGTCACGGCGCAACCTTATTAAAAAGAATACTGCACACCTAGTTCAAAGTTATGTGTATTGACACTTTGTGTAATCGGAATTTCTAACAACACTTCCCCCTCACTCATAGTCTCATCAATCTCTGTAACCCTATAATCAAGATCATTCATAGCAAAATAACGATAGCCAAGAATTAAATCTACTCGCGGACTCACGGCATAACTTATCCCTGCCAGAATCTGATAAGCAAATTCTTCGTTTTCTGCTTCTTCTTCCCAACCAACACCAAGACCAACTCCTAGATATGGAGTAATAGGTCCGTTGATTGTAATGTCATAAATAAGATTAAACATAAAAGAGTGAATCTTTCGATCATCCATATATTTACCCGCAGAAACTTTTTGTGAAAATGGAACATATTGATTTTGATCATCTTTGGCTCCGACTGAGAATTCTCCAGACACTACCATCTCATCCACATCTGCCTGTCTAAAAGTATATTCAGCCTCCACTCGCAAACCATTTTCTAATTTTCTCCCAAGACTTACGGAAACACCCATACCAGTATCAAAGCTAACCTCATCAACTCCTGCCACATCTACTGACCCCNNCATCCAAAGCAATATCAACCTCATCAAAACCTCCAATCGTAGAATCCGTAACACTCGTAACCATTCCTGAAAGTCTCACATAACTTTTATTTTCCGCGAAAACTGGAACAGAATAAAACAACAAACAAATCAAACTAGCCACGACAAACTTCAAGTTTAAACGATACATCTTTCTCTCCTATTCAAAGGTTTAAAACACAAATGATGTTACACTCACATCGCCCTACTTCACTCCCAATTTTCTTTTTAATTCTTGAGAGCAATTCTTCTCTAATCACATCTGTTTCTATTGTTACATAATCTAGCAACTTCTACCCCAACTTTTTCAGACGGATTTTTCTATGCTATCGATAAGAACAGAGGCTTCCATTATGGAGGAAACCCGGCGGCTTGCGGAAGGGGCTTGCCGTGGCGGCGCGTGAAATGTTGCGTGAAGTTTCGCGCTTGATTGAAAAATCGCGGCGGCCTCTGTTCTTAACCAGCGCCGGGATGAGCGCCGATTCTAACATCCCGACGTTCCGGGACAAGGACGGCTATTGGAAAAACTTTCCTCCCTTCAAAGAGAAAAATCTGGAGGCGCAGGACTTGGCGAGTCCGTGGGCGTTTCGCAACGAGTTGCCGCACGCTTGGGCTTTTTACGAATGGCGGCGGCGTAACGCCCGCGCAAACCAACCGCACGAAGGATACCGCGTCATCAACAAATGGCTACGGCGGCGCGACGGATTCATCCACACCACCAACACCGACGGTTTGCATTTGCGGTCGGGTTGTCGCGACGACCGCATCCTCGAAGTTCACGGTTCCATGTGGCGACTGCAATGTCTCGACGTCTGCACCCGCGAGTTTTGGGAAGAGCATTCCGTTCCGCTTTGCGACTTGGACACTGCGACGATGACGGCGTCGAATTATCCGGCGTGCAAAAATTGCCGGGGAATTGCGCGCCCGCACATCCTGATGTTCGGGGACGGAGAATACAGCGGGCATCCCGCGCAAGAAAAAAGTTTCGCGAGATTCGCGCAAGAGCCGCCCGACCTCGCGGTCCTCGTCGGCAGTTCCGGCGCCGTCCCGACCAACGATTACATCGCGCTTCATTTTATGGAACGGGGAACGCCGGTCGTGAATATCAACCCGACATCCTCCGGCAACCGCATCGTCAACACGGAATATTTTCTCGAAATGAAAGGCGAGGCGGCGTTTGTGGAGTTGGAGCGAATCGCTGGCGACGACGACGGCGATGAAGAGTTGCGCCGTCGATAAAAATTAAGACGCCGATTTTATGTTTCCACTGGGCGTAAAATTTATAGTATCCTCAAGCAGGTCTCGAGCAAAAATCAACGCAACCAGTTTGCCGTTTTTTTGCCTGGCAAAATTATTCCGAATCAGGAGTTCGATATGCGGATCGTGTTTTTAGCGTTAATCATTTTGTTGACCCCGGCGACTCCTTCCTTTGCTAAATGCGAACCATCCGACATTTGCGAGATGATGAAAAAGTTGGACCACTTCTCCATCCTGAACCAATGCCCGGACGCGGCGGCTGTGCTTAAAGAATGTCGAAAAGTTAATCAGAATACGCTTGAAGAACTTTCCGCAGCCAACTTTGTCGACAACGGCGACGGGACGGTGACGGACACCATCAACAAACTTCGCTGGATTAAAAAAGGCATCATAAATAAATTGAAACTAAAAGATTCCAAAGCGTTCGCGGCGACGAAAACTTTTGCGGGAAGTTCCGATTGGCGACTACCAACGCTGTCGGAATTGAAGACGCTTATTTATTTCGAGCGCACCATCAACGCCGGCGGGAAGAAGGCGTGGATCAATCCCATCTTTGACGATGGCCTCGGCCATTATTACTGGACCACCACCACCTGCGATCAGTTGTCAGTCATAGAAGACCGCTACCAAAAAAAAATCTGTCAGCAAGGAAAATCCGCCGCATGGCTGGTGCATTTTAACATCAACGCCATTTTCTGGTTCCACACCAGTCAGGAAAAACCGCACACTTGGCTAGTGCAGAATGTGGAGTAAAAGGGAGCAATGATTTTATTAGAAGGAGAAATCACGGAGATCAACACTCCGCCAAACAAAGCCGACCAGTTTCGGGAACTCACCATCTGGGTACCGGAAACCGGGGAACATGTGGAGTTGACATGCTACGTTCACGATGCCAAAAAAGCCGGCATCGAGGAGGGGGACAAAGTTTCCATCAAGATTGAAAAAAAATTCGATGTCGATTCCTTGACCCGGGACTTGCTAAAACCGCAATAGGGGAAAAATCGCCGCCGCGGTTTTTAGTTTTCCTCGCAGCGATTAGTTTTCCTCGCGACGCCAAGTTTTCTTTGCGACACCTTACGACGCATTGCGGCACCGTGAAATTTCCGCGCGACTTCTGACACAACTAAAACCAACGTGTATGAGCAAAATAAAAGCACTGGGTGAATTCGGACTCATCCACCGCCTTTCTTCGCGCTTAAAATTTCACGCGCCCGATACCATTCTCGGCATCGGCGATGACTGCGCGGTTTACCCCGTTACGTCGGGGACGAATGAAGTCATCACCACCGACGCGTTGGTCGAGGACGTCCATTTCAAACTTTCCGCAACAACTCCCGAAGCACTCGGTCGAAAAGCATTGTCCGTCAACCTCAGCGACATCGCGGCGATGGGCGCGACGCCGCAAAGAGCGATGGTGACGATTGGCGTTTCGAAAAAAATTTCCGCGTCTTTTCTCGACAGACTTTATGGCGGATTTGATTCAATATGCAATCAGTTCAAAGTGGAACTTGTCGGCGGCGACACCGTCTCTTCCCCAAAATGTTTTTTCATAAATGTTTCGGTCATAGGGAAAATAAACCCCAAGCGCGTGTTCACCCGCCACGGCGCGAGACGAGGCGATCTCATTTTCGTGACGGGAACACTCGGCGATTCAAGTCTGGGCATGAAACTGTTGCACAGAAAAAAACGGCGGGCTTCGTCCAAAGATTACGAGTTTCTGATTGCGAGACATCTAAATCCCACGCCGAGAATCCAGGAAGCCAGCATCCTGGCTCGTTCAAAGATAGACATCACTGCGATGATAGATATTAGTGATGGGTTGGTGCAGGACTTGTATCATATTTGCAAAGCGTCCAACGTGGGCGCGCGGATTCAGGAAGATCGGCTACCGCAGTCCGCGGCGTTTTCACGCGCTTGCAATCGGAACCAGATTGATCCTTTCCCATTCCTTTTGAATGGCGGAGAGGATTATGAATTGCTATTTACTTTGCCACCTGATGGTGTTAGAAATCTAAAAAGGCAATTTTCAAAGGCCAACGTGCTTATTACGCAAATCGGGGAAATCGCTCTCAAACCAAAAAAAGTGTTCCTTGAAAAGAGCGATGGAAGAAGTAAATTTCTTCCGGATTCGGAAGGCTTCAATCATTTTTAAGTTCGACTAAATTGCTTGTCGCTACCGAAACTTGCGGATTGCCAAATCGAGTTATAGAGTTATTCGATTTATAAGCGCCAGCCAGGCTTGAGGTTTCTTAAAGATTTTGGATGATTCATTATTTGCCCGTTCACTGTTACTGGTTTTTCTGCTCTTGTGTTCGGCGTTTTTTTCCGCCTGTGAAGTCGCCTATTTCTCTCTAAACTCTCTGCAACTTAACGAGATGTCAGAGAAAAAAGGGCGCTTAGGTCGACTAGTAAATTCCCTCCTGAACAAGCCGCGCGAACTACTTATCACTATTTACATCGGCAACGAGTTCGTCAACATCGCCATATCCGTCATCGTCACCTCCGTCGCCATCACCCTATTCGGGAACATCGGCGTAGGCGTAGCGATTGGATTCAGCACCATGCTGCTGCTGATTTTCGGCGACATCATCCCGAAGAGCATTTCAATTAAGTTTGCTCAGCCTTACGCCTTGTTCTCCGCGTACCCTTTGCAAGGCTTTGCCAGACTCGTCCAGCCCGCGCAAAAATTGTTCACCGCGTGGACAGAAAAAATCATCGGTCCCATGGGACCACCCCGGAGCACTAAAGAATCCGCCATCACCGATGAGGATTTTCGCACCATGGTTCAGGTCAGCCAAGGCGAAGGTGTCATCGATTCCGACGAGCAAGAGTTGATCCAGAATGTTATCGAGTTTGGCGACACGACCGTCGGGGAAATCATGACGCCGAAGATAGATATGTTCACCGTCAACATCGAGGACAGTTTGGATGACATCCTGCCGCGGATTACAGAAAATTTTTATTCCCGCGTTCCCGTATACGGCGTCGGCGAAAAAGAAATCGTCGGCGTTTTGTTCACCAAAGATCTGACGCGACTCAAACATTTGCATCGGGAGAAAGTTAACTTGAAAAGTATTCTGCATCCCACCATTTCAGTTCCGCAGTCAAAAAAGATCAAAGAAATGTTGGAAGAGTTTCGGAAACTGAAACGGCATCTAGCCACCGTGCTGGACGAGTATGGAAGCGTCTGCGGGCTGGTCACGCTGGAAGATATTATCGAAGAACTGGTCGGTGAGATTGACAGTGAAATGCGACAGGATGAACTGCCGTTGAAAAAACTCGATGAAAATCATTTTCGCATTTTGGGCACATACAGCATGGCAGAACACAATGAATATTTTCAGAGCGATTTGCCGCAGGATGAGTACGGCACGGTCGGCGGTTATGTTTTCGGATTGTTCGGAAGAATCCCGCGTTCGGGCGAATCGACCACTATCGACAGGTTTAAGTTTCGCGTCGAAAAGATGAGGGGGTCGAGAATCTTGGGCCTCCACCTCACCCTTTTGAGCCGCCCTTCCCCTCCATCGCCCGAGGAAGAACAAGAGAAAGTTCAGGACAACTGATGGATTTCGCAACAGTCGTCATACTGGTATTTTTGGGAATACTGATGGAAGCGTTTTTTTCCGGTTCCGAAATCGGGATGGTTTCCGTCAACCGAATAAAGATGAAAAAGATGGCCGAAGATGGGGACTCGGCCGCGCGGTCTATCTTGAAGTTGCTCGAAAATCCCGAGCGGTTCTTCGCCACAACCTCGCTGGGAACCAACCTGACGATGGTGACCAGCACCACGATATTCACCGCTTTCATGGTTACTCATTTTGGAAATTCCGGCGAGTGGATAGCCATGATAATTATTTCGCCGCTGATATTTTTCGGGGGGGAGATCATTCCAAAAGTTATATTTCAACACCGCGCGGATTCCATCATGTTGTTCATGGTTTATCCGCTGATTTTTTTCTGCAAGATATTATCTCCGCTTACAACATGGTTATCAAAAACGTCTGCGAAATTCACCGGTGCAGAACACAAAACTTTTAGCCGCGATCAACTTCAACGCGCTTTGAGTTTGGAATCGAAGACCATGGATTTAGGAGTGACGGAAAAAAAAATCATTCACAACATTTTCAATTTCGGCGAACTTCGGGCGGAACATTGCATGGTGCCTCTCATTCACATGACCACATTGAAAGACACCGCCACGCTGACGGAGGCTTATGGTGTCGCAAACGAATCCGGTTTTTCCAGAATACCTATTTTCCATGAACGGATATACAACCTCATCGGGATTTTAAATACCTTTGACCTGCTTGATCAGCCTGCTGATGACACGCCGATTACCGACCTCATCCGCCCCGCCTATTATGTTCCCCCCAACAAAAAGGTGGACGACCTCCTTAAGGAACTTCAGCAAAGAGGCTTGCACATCGCCATCGTGGTGGACGAATATGGAGGATGCATCGGATTGATAACGATTGAAGATTTGCTCGAAAAAATTGTCGGAGAGATTGAGGATGAATACGACAAGCCCGAGAAAACCTACGAACATTACGCGGACGGCGGATACCTCGTAGATGGAAACACCGAGATAAGCGTTCTCAACGACAGCCTAAACTGGGACATTCCATGTGGCGACTTCGAGACCGTGGCGGGGTTGACCATCGACAAGCTGGAAAGAATCCCAAACCCAGGCGACCAGATTGTAGTCGGGCTTTATCGAATGACGGTGAAGGAAGCCAGCAAGCGAAAAATACAAGCCATCATCATACGCAAACTAGACCCCCCGCCAAAGCAACCGAAGTGAATGAGGAAACTTCATCCCCTTAAATTTTTCTAACCTTTTCCAGTTCCTGATAAGCAGACTGAATTTCAAGAAACCTCGTGTGGGCGTGCTGAATCTTTTCTTCATCCTCGCTGGAAACTCGGTCGGGATGATGTTGACTGGCCATTTTTCGGTAAGCTTTTTTGACTTCATCGTTTGAGGCGTTGGAAGAAATCTCTAAAATATGGTACGGGGTTTTCAAGGGATGGAGCGAGCACTTCTCCCTGACTTCGTTATGTTTTTCATAAGACACCCCCAATACCAATCCGATATTTTTTATTACGGATTGAGTTTCATCGCTCAGAATATTTTCAACCAAGGAAACCTGATAGCACAGGGCAAGAAGCAAAAGATTGTAATTGCCCCGGCAAGATTTTTTATACCCTTCCACAAACTGAACGATGTCGGGTTTTTTCGACTGAACTTTTTCCATCAACCGATCAAGATGTTGTAAATCCACAGAGTCATAGCCGAGATTCTTCGTAAAGAATTTATGTATCACGCCCACTTT
Organism: Nitrospina sp. UBA6727; assembly: GCA_002454045.1. GTDB lineage: Bacteria > Nitrospinota > Nitrospinia > Nitrospinales > VA-1 > LS-NOB. Next base: position 79,069 of record DKID01000004.1, read on the forward strand.
TTTTTGGCTTAACGGTCCCGACTCCACGCCAACGCGGGTTAGAATAACGACCAGACACGAAACAAATTCCCCTCGATGGACAATGCCGGGCAAGCTGTCCTGTAATTTCTTCTGAAACTTTTTACCGAGGAAATGTTCAATAGTCCCCCCGACAACGGCGCCCAAAGGACCGCCGCGCAAAAAACCCAAGCCTGCACCCACCCACCACGGCATATATGATTTTCCGATTACGTTATGAAACCCGGCACTATATCACAGACATAGTTCCGCAATTCCCTGAGTAAGGAGGCAACTGATGGTCAAGCATATCGTTATGTTCAAACTTGCAGAGAAGAGTACAGAAAATCTAAACCAAGCCGTTGCAACTCTTAACAGCTTGCGAGGAAATATTGAAAGCCTAAAGTTTATAGAAATAGGAATAGATTTTTTAAACTCGGAGAGAAGCCACGATATCGTGCTTACAGCTTTTTTTAACGACCGCGAAGGATTAAAAACTTATGCCGCGCATAAAAACCATTTACCCGTTGTAGAAAAAATGCGTTCCCTTTGCTCTTCATCCATTGTTGTAGATTATGAAAGTGAATAAAAAATTTTCCATTTTCACCCCATGCAAATAAACTATTGCACTTTATTTTTTCAAGTGCTAGAGTCCCAAGAATTTTTATCCAGACTTGGATGCAACGCGGGGTGTTGAGTTACTCCCGAATGAATTTATTTTAGAGTTCCTTGATACAGGAGATTCGGCAATGGCCAAAAAGAAGAAGGCGGCAAAAAAGAAAACAAAGGCCAAAAAAACCAGGAAGCCTGCAAAAAAGTCCGCGCAAAAAAAGGTGACAAAAAAAAAGGTTAAGAAGAAAAAGACCGCAACAAGAAAAACTTTTCCGAAGAAGAAAAAAGTTGCGGCTAAATCGCCGACCAAAAAAAAAGCGGGCAAGGCCAAAGCAAAGGCGAAAAAAGCCGCAGCTTCTCGGGCAAAATCTGCCCCAAAGAAAACTCCTCAGCCGACGACAAAAAAAGTCCAGCCTAAAAAATCCAGCTCTGAATCAAGAAAATCGCGGGCGGTCAAGCGAGAACTTTCTCGTCTTAGTCCCGCAATTCATAAAATCCGCCGCCGACTTATTGCCAACCGCGCAGAATTATTAAAATTGATTCGGTCTTCGCAGTCTGTGGAACGGGACGCTGGAGATTTGACTTTCAGCAACGAGATCGACCTTGCCTCAAGCCTTGAGGGGAGGGAGATGACTTTTCAATTGACGAGCAGAGACCGCAATGAACTAAAGTTAATTGAGGACGCGTTGTTCAGAATAGCCAATGGTACTTACGGGAAATGTGAGTCCTGCGAAAAAAAGATCAGCTTGAAGCGTCTGCAAATCATGCCGTTGACATCTTTGTGCATTGAATGCCAGGAAGCGACCGAGGGCATTTAGCCGCGTCGACTTTTACCCTCCGTGGCACTTTTTGTATTTTTTACCACTCCCGCACGGGCATGGTTTGTTCCGCCCTACTTTTTCTTCTTCGCGCCGAACCGTTACCGGTTTCGCCGGAGCACCCGAATCTCCCCGATGTTCCACGACCTGCGATGGTTTGCCAGATAATTTGCCTGGCGTTTCAATTTCCCGATTGATCTGAACCTTAAATAAATATTCCGTAATTTCTTCTTTGATGCGAGCCATCATGGCGCCGAACAAATCAAACCCTTCCTTTTTATATTCCGTCAGGGGATTTTTTTGGGCGTAACCCCGCAGACCAATACCTTCCTTCAGATGGTCCATTCCCAGCAGGTGATCTTTCCAGAGAGCGTCCAAGACCTGGAGCATGACAACTTTTTCAACGTGTCGCATGAAACCAACTTCAACGCCCTCTTCTTTCGCCTGATATGCACGGGTCACCGTTTTCATGATGGCGTCATAAAGTATTTCGCGGTTGCAGTTTTCCAATTCCAGTTTGGTACTTCCTTGCAGGACTAGTTCGCGGTCGCTAGGTTTTTCGATGCGAACCGCAAACTGTCTTTCCAACAATTCATTCAAAGCTTCGACGTCCCACTCTTCCGGGTATATCTTTTCGTGAGCGATCTCGACCAGCGCGTCATCCACCACTTCCGCCGCCATATCTAACAGAAGTTCTTGCGCATAACCCGTGTTGATGATTTCGCGGCGCAACGTATAGAGAACTTCTCTTTGGCGATTCATAACATCGTCGTATTCCAAAAGATGTTTGCGGATATCGAAGTTATGAACTTCCACTTTTTTTTGAGCGTTGGCAACCGCTTTAGAAACCATGGCGTGTTCAATCGGTTGTCCATCTTCCATGCCCAACCGAGCCATCAAGGGGGAAATTTTATCGGACCCGAAAATACGCAACAAGTCATCCTCAAGGCTCAGGTAAAAACGGGAAGAACCCATGTCCCCCTGCCTGCCGGAACGCCCCCTCAACTGGTTATCGATGCGCCGACTTTCATGGCGTTCGGTTCCGAGAATATGAAGTCCGCCCAGCTCCAGGATGCCCTCTCCCAAAACAATATCCGTACCCCTTCCCGCCATGTTCGTGGCGATGGTCACCGCCCCCGGCTGCCCGGCTTGCGCGATAATCTCGGCTTCTTTTTCATGATGCTTGGCGTTCAGAACGTTGTGTTTGATACTAAATTTTTTCAGCTTTTTGCTCAAGAGTTCTGACTTTTCGATGGATATCGTGCCGACCAGAACAGGCCTCTTCATCGCATACAATTCCTTAATCTCTTCGATGACGGCGTTAAACTTTTCATTCTCTGTCCGGTAAATTATATCCGGGCAATCTTCTCGGATCATAGGTTGGTTAGTGGGAACCACGATGACTTCGAGTTTATAAATCGAGCCGAACTCTTCCGCTTCCGTATCTGCGGTTCCGGTCATGCCGGCTAGTTTTTCGTACATACGAAAATAGTTTTGGAAAGTGATACTCGCGAGGGTCTGGTTTTCATTTTCGATCTTTACTCCTTCCTTCGCCTCCAACGCCTGATGCAGCCCGTCGCTGTAGCGCCTTCCCGCCATCATGCGACCGGTGAACTCATCGATGATGATGACTTCCCCATCCTTCACGACATAGTCCACTTCATTTCTAAACAGGCCATGCGCTTTGACCGCCTGATTAAGACAATGCAACGTTTCTATGTTAGCCGGGTCGTAAAGGTTTTCCACGCTCAACAAATTTTCCATGATGGCAATTCCCTCATCTGTCAAGGAAGCGGTTTTGGCTTTTTCATCGATCAAATAATGTTTTTCCTTTTTCAGTTTGGGGATGACTTGATTCACCCGGTAATATTTATCCGTGGACTCTTCCGCCTGACCGGAAATAATCAGAGGCGTCCGGGCTTCATCAATCAAAATGCTGTCCACCTCATCCACGATGGCAAAGTTCAAATCCCGCTGAACCATTTGCTCTTTTGAAAACTTCATGTTGTCCCGAAGATAATCGAACCCAAATTCATTGTTGGTGCCATATAACACATCTGCAGAATAGGCGATCTTTCTTTCCTCTTCGGGAATGTCGTGATAAATCATGCCCACGGACAAACCTAAAAACTCATAAACCTTTCCCATCCACTCGCTGTCACGGCGAGCCAGATAGTCGTTGACCGTTACAACATGCACTCCCTTTCCCGCCAAAGCGTTCAAGTAAACCGGCATGGTCGCCACCAAGGTTTTTCCTTCGCCGGTTTTCATCTCCGCTATTTTCCCTTCGTGCAAAACCACCCCGCCCACAATCTGCACATCGAAGGGACGCATTTCCAGCACCCGCCAACTGGCTTCGCGGACCACCGCAAACGCTTCGGGCAGGATATTCTCCAACGTCGAACCGCCGGCTAGTTTGTCTTTCAGTTGTGGCGTTTTAGCTTTGAGTTGGTTATCCGAAAGCATCTTGATTTCTTTTTCAAGAGCGTTCACGGCGTGCACAAAATTTTGAATCCGCTGAATTTCACGGTCATTGTGGGTGCCTATAATTTTTTTGATGAAACTAAACACGGTGTTAAATCCTGAAAAAATGTTCATCGGGAATTTTTGCGGAGAACCGCCGCAGGTCTCGCGATAACTTTTTCACCGCGGCGGCAAGGACGCGAAGGACACGCGCAGAAAATTTCTGGGGTTGTCGCGGGTGGGAATAAAACAACTCAACTTTTGTTGCCGATTTAGCAATCGCCGCAAGCGGAGCAACGGGGAATTAACCTTCTAAAATATAGTTCTTGGGACTGACGGGTACGCCTTTGAGCAACACTTCGTAATGGAGATGAGACCCGGTGCTACGCCCTGTGTTCCCAACCAGCGCAACGACCTGTCCGCGCTTGACCTTGTCCCCTACTTTGACTAGATGTTTGGAGTTGTGCCCGTACCGCGTAACAAAGCCGTAACCGTGATCGATTTTAATCAATTTCCCGTAACCATTCTCTCGTCCCGCCGCCGTGACGACACCGTCAGCCGTAGCGCGCACCGGAGTTCCGTGTCGGGTTGCGATATCCCAACCTTCATGCTTTTCCCGCAAGCCGGTGAAAGGAGATTTCCGGAATCCAAAACTGGAGGTTACCCAACCGCGAGTCGGCCAAATTGAAGGGGTTGAGGAAAGCAAAGATTTTTGATTCTTGAAAAAATTATCTAACTCCTGAAAACTAATGCTCTGGATTTTAGCCAACTCTACTAAGTGCCCCAATCCATTCGACAACCGTTCCACCATGCTGGCCGCACCCTGGCTCACCGCCGTCGTGAAACTACTTGCGCTCAACCCATCGGGACCGCCAACTCCCCAGTTTTTCTCAATGGATTTGGGGGAGTTTTCCAGAGCCGTGATGACCCGGAGCTTTTTCTCAAAACGTCCGAGCCGGATCATTTCCGCCTCAAAGTTTTTTACTTGCTGGGCAAATTTTTCAACCTGGACTTTGTGAATTTCCGCCGCGCGTTGTAGCGTAACCATATCCGCCTCGCCACGCTGCAACTTCGAAAATTGCTGAACGGAGTAAAAGGAGAAGCCTAGGAATCCTATGAAAATAGCAAGGGACGCTAGAGTGCCAAACTGCACAAGACTTTTTGGCAGGCACAACTTTTTGGGCATACCCACCCCAGGAAAAATGACTATGGCAAACTTGTCCTTGTTCACAACGTCTCCTTGACAGAGGTTAGAGGAATCCGCATTCCGCGAATCGTATCGCTTGGACACATTATTTGTCAATAATTAAATCGCAAATAATGTCGCCGTCGCCGTCATCATTGCTGTTGCCGACGCCAGCGGCGGGCGCGCTGATGAATCCCGCGCGAAGCAAACTGGAGGGCGGCGGCTAATTCAGCGGTCGCACTTTCTCGCGGGCTTGAATATGCCCCGGGTTAATCGACAACACCCGCCGGAAAAACTCCCGCGCCTTTTGGACGTTCCCCGCCTCTTCATAAAGTAAGCCTAGACTAAACAAAGCGGGCACCTGCCCCTTCACATCGTTGATTTGCTCGTATATTTTCAGAATCTTTTCGAAACTGGTAATTGCCTCTGCCCGATTCCCCGCGGCGTATTCACGAAAAGATTTTTGCCGCAGTGACCGCGCCAGGACTTTTCCGTATCCCCACGCCATGGGCTCGGCGGCGGCATCCTTGACGAAGTCGTTATACTCCGCTTCGAACCGTTGTCCTTCGCCCATCTCTTCATATATTTTTTTCAAGTTGAGAAAAAACATTAACTCTTTCGGATTGGTTAAAGTCGCGGTTCGCACTTTTTCCACCGCCTCCCGAAAGCGTCCACGTTTAGCGAGAGACGCTGCCCAATTATTCCAAGCCAACCCATTGTCGGAATCCAGTTCCGTCGCTCGTTTCAGGAACTCCTCCGCCGTTACGTCGTCATCTTTCAAATAATGTAGATAGCCCAACGCATACCAAACCGCGGACGAGTTTTCGTGAGACTGTCGGTATTCACTTAAATATTTTTTTGCCGCGGGCAGAGCGCCCATCGCGTTCCAAGCCTTGACCATGTTTCGAAAAATGATGCTGGAGTTGGCTTCGTCCTTCAGCAGAATCGATTTATAAATTTCCAGCGACTCTTTGAACTTCCCCCGGGAAAAATAAAAATCGCCGCGGATTTTTGGAGGCAATCGAAAACCATCCGCATCGGGATGCTGTTGCGCATTGGCGATCGGTAGCGCGAGCGTCAACGACAAAACCGCTGGCAAAAAATAAATTGCAAAGTCGGACTTCAACTTCCATCCATCTGTTACAAAAAATTTGCGATTAAAAGGGCGGTTCAGAACTTGAAGAGTCTGCTTCAGGTGGAGCATCTGTGCGGAGGCTTCTATCGTAGAAGCGTGTAAACTGGTTTTCAAAGTGTAGCAACGCTTCCCCGATGGGACCGTTCCTTTGCTTGCGAATTAGAATTTCCGTTTTGCCCGGGTCGTCTGCTTCGGGATTATACATAACATCGCGGTAAACAAACATGACCACATCCGCGTCCTGCTCAATCGAACCTGACTCCCTGAGGTCTGACAAGAGGGGACGCTTGTCCGTCCGGCTCTCAACCGCACGGCTTAACTGCGAAAGGGCGAGGATCGGCAAGTTCAGTTCTTTGGCGAGGGCTTTAAGACTCCTGGATATTTCCGAGACTTCCAACTGCCGACTCTCAATCTTTCCCCGCCCCTGCATCAACTGCATGTAATCGACGATGATTAGTCCCAATGGCTGTTCCGCGGCGAGCCGACGGGAGCGCGCGCGGATATCCAAGGCTGTCAGCGATGGACTGTCGTCGATGAACAACTGCGCTTCCGCGAGTTCCCTGCCGGCGTCGTGCACTTTTGGCCAATCGCTTTTCGCCAGATAACCGGTGCGGATTTTGGACGAGTCCACCTGCGCCTTGGAACACAAAAGCCGCATCCCTAATTGTTCTTTCGACATTTCCAAACTGAAAAAAGCGGTGGGAGTTTTTTTGTGCAAGGAAACGTGCCGGGCAATGTCCAACGCGAAACTAGTCTTACCCATACTGGGTCGCGACGCCAGAACGATCAAGTCGGACGGCTGAAAACCCGCCGTCATATTATCTAAATCGGCAAACCCGGAAGGCACGCCGGTAACCATTCCCGGTTGCTGGGAAAGTTTTTCTATGTCCGACAATCCTCGCTTAATGATTTCGGGGAGTTTGACGAAGCTGGGTTTCGCCCTTTTCTCGGAGATGCTAAAAATGGCTTGCTCGGCTTTGTCGAGCAGGGTGTCCACATCTTCGCTGTCGCTGTAACTATTGGACACAATCTCCGTGGCGGTTTGAATCAAGTCGCGGAGGATTTTTTTCTCGCGGAGGATTTTCGCGTGGTGGACTACCGCGGTGGCGGTGGGTACAAAATCTTCGAGAAGGCTGAGGTATTCGATGCCTCCCACTTCCTCCAACTCATTTTTCTTGCCGAGTTGGTCTGCCAACGCAAGAACATCTATCGGCGCATTGGCTTCAAACTGTCCGCGCATGGCGGCGAAAATTTTTTTGTGGGTGGACTTGTAGAAGTCTTCTTCCGTAAGAATTTCGAGGGCTTTGGCGATGGCGTCTTCGGAGTGCAGGCAGGCACCCAAAACACTTTGTTCGGCGTCCTTGTTATAAGGGGGCAACTTGTTCAGAGAAATGTCGGTCAGGGCATCGGCCATAATTCTATCGGGGCAACCACCACTAGGCGTGGGGCCAGCGAACACACTAGGCGTGGGGCCAGCGAACACACTAGGCGCGGAGCCAGCGAACACACTAGGCGCGGAGCCAGCGAACACACTAGGCGCGGAGCCAGCGAGCAATGGCTTTGTTTGACTAGCAACCGTGTTCTCGGCTTAACGAGTTCTTGCCCGCCGCCCTCCTGCGGGTAGCGTTTTATTCTTCGGCTTTCTTCTCTTGCACAACTTCCGCGACGACGGATTCGGCGGACTTCGCGACATCAGATTCCGCGTCTGGCTTCACGGCGGCGGGCTCTGCGACTTCCTGTTCCGCTGCAACGACGAGGTTGATTTCCGCCGTCACTTCCGAATGAAGTTTGACGGGGATTTTATATTCGCCGGCTTTTTTAATCGGCTCGGCAATCTGAATTTTGCGCCGGTCAACATCGATACCTTGGTCTTTGAGTAAATTCGCAATTTCTTGTGCGGTCACCGAGCCGAACATTTTTCCGGCGTCGCCGACTTTTTTCTTAACCGTGCAGGTCACCTTTGCGATTTCATCGGCAACCGTCTGTGTCGTCGCGATTATCTTTTTAACCCTGGACTGAATCACACGTTTTTGGTGATTAAAGGCTTTAAGATTGTTGGGAGTCGCGAGCAAAGCCTTGCCTTTGGGGATTAAGAAATTCCTGCCGTATCCATCTTTAACTTCCACTTCGTCGCCACAGGACCCGAGTCCGTACACATCTTCTTTCAACAACAGCTTCATAAATATTTTCCCTTTCTTCGTGACCGTCACCGCGACGCGGTCATTGTATATCCGAAACTTTTTTCAATTTTCTAAAATCCACCCAGATATCGAACACGCCTAATCCAGCGACCAAACCTGTTAAAATGGGTTGCGCAAATATTAATATGAAAAGGACGACCCAAAAGAAAACCGGCACGTTCCTGGCTTTCAAAAAATACACGACGATGCTGAGTCCCTGGACGAAGTAGATGACGAGCACGACCAGAAAGACGTTCAGCCCCACGTCCGCAACCACGCCCTGCCCCAGGAATAAAGCCGCCGCGGAGAGTATGAAACCCCAGACCATGTTCTCCGGGCAAAACCACTCGGCGAATGTTTCGTCAGAAAACAGTCCCGGCCCGCGAAGCCGAGTCCACACAATCCGAATCAGCGAGTAATTGATCAATGAAGCAATCAACGACCCAATGAGCAGGAAGGCGGGATAAGCCGCCGCGAAACCTTCTATCGTCCGCTCCGCGAATGCCTTCATGTCCGCGACTTCTGCTTTGTTCTCGCCTATGGCTTCGAAGGCTTCCATCGACTGGGAAAAATGCCCGCGAATTTGCGCCTCAAAAAACTCTCTGACCGAAGCATACGGGTCGCCGAACAAAACGATTAAAAGCACGATGGACGCCAACCCCGAAGCCGAAGCACTTACGGCGATGCACTTATCACTCGGCGCTTGGATTCGGATCATCTCGCCCAGCAACAAAGCCATCAGCGCATACTCAGTCAAAAATAGTAGCGCCTGATTGGTGCCGACCAACAACAGGAGCACCACAAAAACCAACGCGATCAGGACAACGCTGACCTGCCTGCCTCTTTGCAGGTATACGAAGACGATGGGGAGAGGTGAAAAAATCCCAATCAACGCCGCTAACGGAGGAAAAACCATCAGGGCAAAAAAAAGAACAAAAACAAAAACTACAAGCAACAGCAAGTTTTTAAGTTGCGACGACTCAGCCAAAGTTAATGCTCAACGGCGAACGGCAACAAGGCGATGCTCCTGGCTCTTTTGATTGCCCGAGTCAAAATCCTCTGGCACTTGGCGCACGTCCCCGATATCCGCGAAGGCACGATCTTGCCTCTTTCGGAAATCAGCGGCTTCAATGCTTTCACGTCAAAAAAGTCGATATAAACTTTGCTTTGATCGTTGTTGCAAAACCTGCAAATCTTGTGCGAAAAAAATGAACGCCTTTTGTTCTCAGACATAATTATCCGTCGCTTAGTTATTAAAATGGAATGTCGTCAGCAGGCGCGGTCGGGTTGGACGGGGAACCTTCATCCACGCCCACCTTCTTGTCCCCCTGACGGGTTAAGAACTGTACATTGTTGGCGACCACTTCAAGTTTGTTGCGCTTCTGTCCGCCGTCCGCTTCCCAAGTCTGGTAATTGAGTCGGCCCTCGATAAGAACCGGGCTGCCTTTACTCAGATACTGAGAGCAATTTTCCCCTTGCTTAGCCCAAACCGTAATTTCGACGAAACAGACATCCTCCTTCAATTCCTCTCCCTGCTTGTACTTGCGGTTGACCGCCAAACCAAAACTGGCTACCGCGGCACCGTTTGTGGTATAACGCAACTCTGGATCCCGGGTCAGGTTGCCCATCAGAAACACTTTGTTGAGCGAAGCCATTTCAGATCCTCACGGTTAGTTTGTTGGTCGGAGACATTCAACCCCCATCGTTATGCGCGGGCTTTGGCGGAATCCGCTTCCCCTTCAACCCCTTCATCGGCGTTGCCCAACGCCCTCTTCATCTCGTCGTCCGACAATCGGAGCACCATGGATTTGATAATCATGTCGAGCAACCGATATTTACCTTCTAGGTCGGAAACTTTCGCGGCGTCGAGGGTATGATAAATGTTCAGGTATATGCCAAATCTATTTTTCCTTATTCGGTAGGCGAGACGTTTCTTGCCCCACTTCTCGACCTTAAGGCAAGTCCCGCCGTTACTCTTGACGAACTCGCCCATTTTTTCGACGGCGTCATCAACGCGGGATTCGTCGACATCGGGTTTAAGAATCAGGACACTTTGATAAGACTGCAATGCGTACCTCCTCACGGGTTAAGAGTAGCCCCAGTTTTAATCTGGAGCGAGGGGTTGAAGCGCACGAACGCGCAAACGATGAACGGGTTAGCGTTGCTCATCCACTATAAAGATTTTTCATGACCGCGGAATTTTTGCACAGTCGCGCCGCGAAATCAAGAAATTTTCGATGGACGGCGGCGTTCATAAATTGCGCCGCCGTCGTTGCGAAATACACCGCGACCGTTGCGAATCGCGTCACGACCGTCGTGCGTTGCGCCGCGACCATCGCGCTTCTGTCCGCCTGCGACCTTCCCCAGCCGCCGCCTGATTTGTTCTACAAATTTAATGTCATACAAGTGGGACAAGGTCCGTCGCATTTACTCACCGCCGACTTGAACCTGGACGAAGAACCAGACATAGTTTCCGTCAACACCAAAGATAGTACGCTCACCATCCTTCACGGCAAAGGCGACGGCGGTTTTTATGCCGCCATAAATATCGCCGTCGCCGCGGAACCCACGATGTCAACCGCGGGCGACATCAACCGCGACGGCTACCCCGACCTCGCGGTCAACTCCCGCGGCGCAAAAATGTTCGTGGTGCTCTTAGGCAACGGCGACGGGAGTTTCAGGAAACCCATCCCCATCCGAACCGGCAACGTCCCGTTGAATATCATCCTCGGCGATTACAATCACGACGACAAATTAGACGCCGCCGTCACTTTGACCTTCGACAAAATGGAATTGTATTTGGGAACAGGCGATGGCTATTTTCAAAAAGGCGCGACATACCCGACAGGCTCGCGCTCCTTTTCCGGCGTCACGCAAGATTTCAACGGCGACGGTCACTTGGACATCGCCCTCGCCGCCAGCAGTTCCAACGCCAGTTCCATCCGATTGTTCATGGGAAACGGCGACGGCACTTTTCGGAAACCCGAACGGTTTGCGGAAAATTTGGTACCGCTCGCGTTAATCGCCAGCGACATGAACGACGACGGGCAAGCCGATTTAGTTTTTGCATCGGGACGCGGCGACAATTTATACGCGCTCTATTCAAACGGCGACGGCGGTTTCAAAAACTCGCGCGCCTTTTCCGGCGGCGGCGGCCCCTTCGCCCTGACGGCGGGACATTTTAATCCGGATAAATTGAAGGACGTCGCCGTCGCCAATTCCCGCTCCAGCACTTTCTCGATTATCATCCGCAATCCCGACAAAACCTTTCGGCATCCCACCCGCGACTACGTGGTCGCAGGCGGCGCTCCATTAGCCATCACCAGCGGCGACTACAACCACAGCGGCATGAGCGACATCGCCGTCGCCAGCAACGCAAAAAACACCATCGAGATTTATCTGCAAAGACGAGTCTTCAAATAAATTTTCATCGCGGCGACGGTAACGGCGACGGTGGCGCAATGGCGATGACGACGGCGACGCGGCGGCGGAACTTTTTTTGCGTGTTGCCAAAAATTATTTTTGCCCGGGTTTGCGGGTGAGCCCCGTTTGTTGAAAAATGTCGCCCATCACGCCCATGAAGTTCGCCTGTTCCTGTTCCAGTATCTTGGCGTTTTTCTTTTCCCGATTAAAAATATTCAAGCGAATCTCCTGCGGCTTTTCCAAAAGTTTGTCCAAAGCCTTGCCCGTTTGTACCGGAGCGTGGCAGGTATTTTTTTGGCAGAGATAAACGGTGGGCGCGCCTTTTTCCGCGGTCTTTCCTTCTGCAAGCGGCAACAAAGTTCCGCTAGTTTTCTTCTCATTCCAGATGACCACTTTGTCGGGACGGTAATCGGTATGCAAAACTTTCCACATTTCGGCGAAGGAAGGATGCGCCTTCGAGCCAGCAAACACCGCCTCGACGGGCGGAAGGTTCAACGCGCTCATCGCGGATAAAAGTCCCGTGAAGGCGGCGGGATTTTTTTTCACGGCGCCGCGAAAAGTGTTCAGCGTTGCTTCCGTTTTGCGGATGTATTTTTCCTCGCCGGTGAGCCGCCCTAGTTTTAACAGCGCCTGCGCCGCAACGGCGTTCGCGGATGGCAAAGCTTCATCGGCGGGATTTTTCAATTTAGCGATCAACGGTTCCGACGACCGACCGGACAGGAAGAAGCCGCCTTCGCCTTCATCCCAAAATTCGTCGAGCATACAATTTGCCAGCACCTTGGCGCGCGCAATCCATTCGTCATCCAACCCGGCTTCATAAAGCGCGACCAGTCCTTCCAAAAAATAAGCGTAGTCGTCCAAACATCCGCGCACCTTGCTTTGCCCATCTTTGTAAACTCGCAACAACTTTCGTCCGCCGGAATCCCATTGGCGGGACCAAATAAAATCCGCGCACCGAGTGGCGGAATCCAAGTAACGAGAATCCCCCAGCACCGCGGCGGCGTTGGCCAGGGCGGTGATCATGAGTCCATTCCAAGCGGTGATTATTTTTTCGTCGCGGGCGGGCTTGCGTCTTTTTTCGCGGGCGCGGAAAAGAGTTTCCTTCGCCTTTTTTATAATGTGATCCACCTCAAAAATGGGGATGTTTTCGGCGTCTGCAAATTGTTCGATGCACTCGCTGATGTGCAAAACGTTGCGTCCGTCGATGTCGCCGCGGACGTCAAGTCCATAAACTTTGGCGAAGACGTTGGCGTGTTTGGGACCGAGCAGGTTCATGACCTCCTTCAATTCCCAAGTATAGTAGGCTCCTTCGCGTCCTTCCGAATCCGCGTCTTGGCTGGCGTAAAACGCGCCCGCCGCGGAAGTCATTTCACGCAAGAGCCATGAAAAAATTTCTCGCGGGACGGTTTGATAAATCTCCTGCTTCGTCGCTTGAAACATATCCAGAAAAAGTTTCGCCAAGAGCCCGTTGTCGTAAAGCATTTTTTCGAAATGAGGAATCCTCCACTTGCGGTCGGTCGAGTAACGATGAAACCCGCCGCCGAGTTGGTCGAACAATCCGCCTTCCGCCATCGCCGTCAAACTCTTGTCAAGAATGTTCAGGGCGTCGCCAGTCTGCACCCAATGCCGCAACAAAAAATTATAGTGCGCGGGTTCGGGAAACTTCATCCCGGAGCCGAAGCCGCCGTAATCCTCGTCAAACTTGTCTGACAAAATTTCCACCGCGGCGCGAATCAGTTGGTCGTCGGGAACTCCGCGGGCGGTGTCTGCGTGGTTTTCCGGGGAAATCTTTTGCAGAACATTTTGCGCGCGGACTTGCAGTTTATCTTTGTCGTCGGTGTAAAGTTCGTACGCCTGTTGCAAAACTTGAGCAAACCCGGGGCGATTGTATTTGGCAAAAGGAGGAAAATAGGTTCCGCCAAAATAAGGCTTTTGGTCGGGAGTAAGGAACAGGCTGAGCGGCCATCCGCCGTGACCGGTCAACTCCACCAAGGCTTTCATATACACGGCATCCACATCGGGCCTTTCCTCTCTGTCCACCTTGATGTTGACAAACTTCTCGTTCATGGTTGCGGCGATTTCTTCATTGTCAAATGATTCGTGGGACATGACATGACACCAGTGGCAAGCGGAGTATCCAATGCTGAGGAAGATGGGCTTGTCTTCCGCCTGCGCTTTTTGCAAAGCTTCCGCGCACCACGGATACCAATCAACTGGATTGTCGGCGTGTTGCAATAAATAAGGGCTGGTTTCGTTTTTCAAACGATTGCGAATATTTGCGTCGGTCACAATGAAAATATCTTTCTAAAAAAAAGTTGGGGCATCGCGCCGCCGTCCTCCGCGCGACACGGCGTTGACTTCGGCACGCAAGAAAAGAACGAGCCAAGCAGAGAACAGCGGGGAAATGAAGAGATGAAAAAATTACAGGCCGCCTACTTCTTTACTAATCCATACCGATACTGATGAAAAAAATCGCGGGTGCTTTCGTATTCATCCAGCGCGCTTTCTTCCAACTGCTTTTTATCTTCCACGAGAAACGAAGCGTCGTTGATATTTTCCTCCACCATGAGCCCAAAACTGACGGTGTTCGGAGCAAACAAAACGGTTGGATGCATGAAGGAATCCACCGTCGTCGCGAATATGTTGCGGACCGTCGAGGGCCCAAAAATCGGCAGGACAACATAGGGTCCCGTCGGCACGCCGTGATGCCCCATCGCCTGGTCAAAATCTTCGTCGACATCTTCGATACCGTATTCTTCGCCTGCCACATTCGCCAGCCCGCCGAGTCCTAATGTCGTGTTGATCAAAGCTCGCGCCAGCACCCGCCCGGATTTTTCAAAGTCCAACTGAATCAAACTGCTGACGAGTTTGATGGGAGCCATGGCGTTGGAAAAAAAGTTTTTCACGGCGACGCGAAGGTTCTCGTGCACCGTGTCGCGGTAACCCTCGGCTACCGGCTCCAGCAAATTGTCGTATATAGTTTCATTGACGCCGAACATCCAGCGGTTATACCCTTCGAAAGGGTCTGCCATTATGGGAAGCTCCTCGGTGTCGCCGGCAAAAGGATCCTCCATGTCCTCATAGTCTTCCGAGTCTTGATAGGGAGTGGACGAGGAATCATCGGGGTTTCCGGCGGACGTCCTCTTTTCAATCTCTATGGTGACTTCTGATTCTATGGTAACTTCTGATGTTTGCGCGAAAATATTCGTGCCGACTTCTGCGCCGACCTCGGCGATAAAACCGTTTGCCACGGCGCCGTTGACCGACGAAAAAGGTGACAACCAAAAAGCCAAAAAGAATATTGCGCGCAAGAAATTCGTGCGCGTCTTCCTAAAATCTTTCATCCGCATTTTCCGTCAAACTTGAATTTGCTGAGTCATCACCGCCGTGACGGTTGTCGCGAGACTAATGACTAATATAGTGTCCCGCTACCACTTACGATCACGCGTAAACATTAGGTTCTGTAGTCTGTGATTA
>DKID01000013.1 GCA_002454045.1 Nitrospina sp. UBA6727
TAATAGAATATAGATTTAATAGAATATAGATTTAATAAAATATGTTGCGGGCGCATCACTGTCATCACCGACCCGCGCCCGTTCCCGACCGTCAGTTGTTCGGCAAATGAAAATCGCATTCTTGTATGAGCATCCGACTTGGTCTAATGCGCTAATCGCCGCATTCAAGCGGCGCGGGGTGGCGCTGATTTTGCGTAACATTGCCGAGTTTAGTTTCGACGCGGACGCGACCGACAAGCCCTTTGACGCAGCTATTAACCGTATCAATGTCATGCCTGATTCACCAGGCGGCGCGCAACTTCACCATGAACGAACGCGCCTCGGAGGTGATGACGTTGGTCGATGATTTTCGCAACCAGTGGAAAAAGTATGTCGAGCAAATGGACAAACTCGGCCGGCGCATCGAAAGCTTGACCGGCGATTTCCAAACCTTGGTGACCACGCGCACCCGCGCCCTCGACCGACCGCTTGACAAAATTGAAAACATTTCGTTAGCGGATGAAAGCGCCGACGACGCGCCGAAATTATTGGAGTGACGCTCGTTAGTCCCCAACCCTGTTGCAACTTATGACTTCCAGCAAGCCGGCGTTATTTTTCTTACTTGCGGTCATCCGAACAGGCGCGCACGTCGTGGTGTTCGCGGTGTTTCTAATCTTAGGCGTGTGCGGGCATATTTTGTTTTTCATGTCGCCGCCGCGACTTCTCAAGTGGTGCGCTTTTTTTACGCGGTGGTGGGCGCGCGCCACTTGTCTGATTTTCAATATCCAAATTCAGATTGAAGGGTCAACTCGTGTGCGACCCGGTTCTCTGATTGTCGCCAACCATGTAGGTTCGCCGGATGTTTTTATTTTGGGCGCGTGCTTCAAAGGATTCTTCGTGTCGAAATCCGAAATCGCCGACTGGCTTTTGTTCAGTTGGCTTGCCAAGTTGGGACGAACCATCTTCGCCGACAGGAACAAGCGCCATCAGGTGAAAACCGTCATCCGAGAAATTGAGGCGCGGCTAAACGGTAACCACTCCGTGATTCTTTTTCCCGAAGCCCGGGCGACCGACGGCACCGACGTCGCGCCTTTCAAGTCGGCGGTGTTTGAGGCGGCGTTCCTCGCCAACCGACCCGTGATACCTGTTGCAATTCGTTATCACGATGGGCATCGGCCGACGGTCGCTTACTACGGAAATAGTTTTCTCAAACATATTTTTGCGTTGCTGAAAACTCCCCGACTTCGAGCGACCATAACGGTCATGAAAGAAATTCCGCCGGGAATGGACCGACAAAACTTGGCGGCGAAAAGTCACCGCGCCATCCGCGAAAAAATTATGAGCGACGGTCGGCAATCCGCGTAAACCGCGCCGAGTTTTTATGATGGACTTTAAAATCAAAATGGCGTTACAGTAACGCCGCGGTTTTTAGAAATCCCAAAACTATTTTTCCCGCAAGGGTTCAACTTTCCCCGAAAAGGTTCAACGTGATTCATCCCTGCAAAGGCCAGCAACCGGAGATTGATAATTCCGCCTTGGTGGTGGAAAGCGCGCAGGTCATCGGCGATGTAAAGATCGGCGAAGAGAGTAGCGTGTGGTTCAACGCGGTGGTTCGCGGCGATGTCAACTACATCCGCATCGGCAAGCGCACCAACATTCAGGACGGTTGCGTCCTGCACGTCGCGCGCAAAACTTTGCCGTTGATTATCGGCGACGAAGTGACGGTCGGACACAACGTCACGTTGCACGCTTGCACCATCGCGTCGCAATGCCTCATCGGTATGGGCGCGGTGATTATGGACGGCGCGGAAATCGGGGAGCAGTCCATTGTCGGCGCCGGTTCGCTGGTAACTCCGAATGCGAAAATTCCGGCAAAAAGTTTAGTGCTAGGTTCGCCGGCGAAAGTGAAACGGGAACTGAGCGAAGAAGAAATCCGCAGCATCCGCGAATCGGCCGCCAACTATGTCGGCGATATTGAAGCCTACCTGGATTAAAACATCGGCTCATGACTAAATCAGGCGTCGTCCCGTTTGCGGTTTCCGCCGCGGTAATCGGCGGCAGCGGCGCCTATCATCTTCTCGCCGCGCAGGTGCTGGGCAAGGAAGTCGCCTGCAAAGTTCTCGACACGCCTTACGGCAAAAGTGTTCCCGTTCATCATTTTATTTTTGCAAGCCAGGAATTTTTATTTTTATCCCGCCACGGAGAAACCGATTACTCCCGCACCGCCCCGTTCGTCAATTACCGCGCCAACGTTCACGCCCTGAAACAATGCGGAGTCAAGCGAGTCATCGCGTGGTCCGGTCCGGGGATTATCAACACGGCGTTCAAGCCCGGCGATTTTGTAGTGCCACACGACATCATCGACGAAACCCGCAACCGCGCGACCACATTTTTTGACGACAGCGGCGTCGGCGTCATCCGACAAAGCGAACCGTTTTGTCCGCAGATTGCCGCCGCCTTGCACGATGTTCTGCACTCGCGCGGACTGCGCCATCACGAACGCGCGGTCTATGCTTGCACCGAAGGACCGCGTTTGGAAACGCCCGCCGAGATTCGCAAACTGCGCTTGCTCGGCGCCGACCTTGTCGGCATGACCCTTGCGCCGGAAGCCTTCCTCGCTCGGGAAATGGAAATATGCTACACGCCGTTTTGTTATCCGACCAATTATGCCGAAGGGATTCGGTCGCGGAAATTTAAGAAGGGGAAATTATTTGAAGGCTTGCAAACCGGGGAAGAACAAAAACAAGTTGACGCGACGATACAAAAATTTCCCGCGTTAATCCGCGCGGTGTTCGAAAATTTGCAAGGGGTCGAGCGTACCTGCGACTGCCCGCATGCCTTGTATCGCTACAAGAAAAAAGGTTTCCTGCCGCCGGATTTTTGATCAAACGAACGAAAGGTGCGACGCGAAGACGAAATGAATTTATTGCAACTGCAAGAAAACTTGGCGGCGGCGCGGTTGAAAGGCGCCAACGAGGAAACGACGGAAAAAGCCGTTGCCGTCGCCAACGCCTGTCAGCAGGCGCGAAAGTATGAAACCGCGGTCGCGTGTTTGAATCAAGTTTTGCCCGATGTTCAAAACGACGCGGGTCTGCATGCGGTGATGCAAACTGCTTTGGGAACGGCGTTCTGGGAAAAAGCGCAACTGAAAAAATCCCTCATTCATTTTTCGGCGGCGTTGAAATTGTTCAAAGAGACAGACGACAAGCCGGGCGTTGCCATCGTCCTCGCCATAGTGGGTGTTACTTTCTGGAGAAAACGCGAGTGGAAAAAAGCGCTGGAAATATTGAAGGACGCTTTGAGTTACGACAAGGGGAAGAACGCGGAACTCCGCTTTGCGTCTGTTCACGGGGCGTTTGACCGGAGCATTGCCACTTTGCAAAATCGGGTGCAACGCGGGCGGGATTTGCAAGTCCCCATGAAAATTCTGCAACCGTTGTTTGCTTCCGCCGCGCTTTATCTTGTCACCGGAAATTTGGATGAACTGCAACCCTGCTTGAATGAATCGGTGTCGTTGGCGGAACAACTCGGTGAAGTGGATATCGTGCGCGCCGCCGCGGGCATCAAGCAACTGGGCTGTTTAGTTTGAACCAAGTCAACTCGTTTTTGTTGTGGAACAAATGCAAAACTCGGCTATCCGCGATGGCGGAAAATTTCGCAACGGTCGCACGGTCCGGCTCGCCTTTGAATTTAATCGTGCAGATAAAGTTCGCGCAGATTCCCGCCGCCACCCATTTCGTGATCCATTGATAAAGTTTTTCCGGGTAACAAATCACATCCGCAAACAGCCAATCGACGCGGCGACCTTGCGCTTGGAACTCCGCTGGCAGTAGCGTGAAAGCGTCGCGTTTTTGGAATGACACGCCGCGCAATTCGGCGACCGACGAAGCAAGCGGGGCGCGGTCGATGCTTAAAACTTCTGCGCCGCATCGGTGAATCACCCAAGCCCAGCCGCCCGGACTGCCGCCCGCGTCGATGCAAAAATCTCCCGGTCGCGGTGCCGCCGCCGCGAGCGTGAGCGCTTCGTAAAGTTTTAAGTAAGCGCGGTTGGGCGGACCGACTTTGTCTTCCACGAAATGCACTTCGCCATTCGGGAAACGGCTCGAACATTCTGCGGACGCGAGCAACGTGTTTTCATCCAGAAGCGTGAAGCTCCCAAGCGGCGGCGGCGACACGGACGAAGGAAAACTCAACGGTGCGCATTTCACCGCCGGCAGTTTTTCCAAAATCAGTTGCGCCCGACGGTGCAAGCGGTAGGAATACAGACACCAGTTTTGTTGCATGGCTCGCAATTTTTTAGCGGCGTCACTTATCGAGTTGATGCGATGAGCCTGCGGATTGCGCCAGATGTTCTGCGCCCAGCAAGTGTCTTGCGGCGGCTGGCTGGAAAAAACCAATCGGTCGTGAACGGCAATCACCCCGTCCAAACCTTTTATCAAAGTTTCTTGAAGACCTTCCGGTGCCAGATATGCTGATTTGATTGCGGCGGCGTTCATGGAACGGGATGATACCGACTGAATGAAATTGGCTCAAGCGTCATGACGGTTGCCTGAATATTTTTCTGCCGCTTGACAACTCGGAAGGAATAAAGTACAAGGGGCGACTCGCTATTATTCATCGCCCAATCACGGTGCCGTGTTTTTAACTTCCAACGTGAAGGAATAGTTTTTTGGCTAATCATAAATCCGCGTTGAAACGCAACCGACAAAACCACAAAAGAAATGAGCGGAACAAAAGGTACCGCACTTTGGTCAAGACGTTGTCGAAAAAAGTGCGCGCCGAAGCCGCGGCTGGCAACAAAGAGCAAGCCCAGAAAGAATTGAAAACCGCCGCGAAAGTCATCGCCAAAGTCGGCAGCAAAGGCATTCTCCATTCCCGCACCGCGTCGCGAAAAATTTCCGGCCTCACCCGTTTGGTCAATCGCACCGCCTAACTCACTTCCCTTTTTCCTGGCAACGACCGCGCCGTCGTCACCGCGACTGTCGCGCAACCGCCGCCGTCATTCCCGTCGTTGTGTTATCGCGCCAAGCGGTCGCCCGTTCCTTGCGGGCGTTTCCCGATGCTCGACAAGCAAGCATATCAGTTATTCCGACACCTAAAATTCGTGCAAAAATCTCGTTCCGCAGAACTTCCCCGCGCCTGATCCAATTTTATTTTTTACGCATAACTATTTGAAAATAGATACACTGCCGATTTTTTGCTGTCTGGAGATTTCAGATTGGCATAATTATTGAATTAAATAAAGTTGTCGGCAGCGGCGGGGCAGGTATTGTCATTTTTAAGAAGGGAAAAAGATTATGAAGAAAATCGATGCAATCGTTAAGCCGTTCAAGTTGGATGAAGTCAAAGACAAGTTGAACAAAATTGGCGTGCAGGGAATCACCGTCACCGAGGTCAAAGGATTCGGTCGCCAAAAAGGTCACACGGAACTTTATCGTGGCGCCGAGTATGTCGTGGATTTCCTCCCGAAAATCAAAATGGAAATTGTCATCACCGATACCCAAGTGGAAGAGGTGGTCAACACGATCATGGAATCCGCGCAGACCGGACGAATCGGTGACGGAAAAATATTTGTAACGGAACTCGTAGATGTCATTCGGATTCGCACGGGGGAACGAGGTAAGGAAGCCATTTAGTCACGGCGGCGGCGCGGGTGGTTTTCCATCATTGAGAAATGCGTGGAGAACGGCGCGATGTTTTTTCGCGGCGGCGGCGACTTTCGCGGCGGCGTTGCTAACCGCAACGCGACGCGGCAATCCAGCGTGATTCCGCTGTTCAACCTTTATCATCAGGAGTTGAATTCATGAAGACTAAAATTCCGGGCGGCCATCGGCAGTCCACATCAAAAAAATTATGGACGGTGACAGCCGCCCTGTTGTCGCTGTCCGCGTTACTACCCTTTCCGGTTTTTGCCGAAGAGATGCCCGTGTTGAACTCGGGCGACACCGCGTGGATGTTGACGTCCACCGCTTTGGTATTGTTCATGACCATCCCCGGCTTGGCATTGTTTTACGCCGGCATGGTGCGTAGCAAAAACATCTTGTCGGTGCTCATGCAATGTTTCGCCATCACATCGCTCATGACCATACTGTGGGCGCTTTACGCATACAGCATCGCGTTCGGCGGCGACGGTGCGTATTGGGGAGGGACGAGCAAAATGTTTCTCGCCGGAGTAGGCGTCGACACGCTGAGCGGCACCATTCCGGAAACCGTGTTCATGACATTTCAGATGACCTTCGCCATCATCACGCCAGCGCTGGTGGTGGGCGCCTTTGCCGAGCGTATGAAATTTTCGACCATGCTAGTCTTCATGACGATTTGGATAACGATCGTATACGCCCCGGTCTGCCATTGGGTCTGGGGCGGCGGTTGGCTTGGCAGCAAAGGGATACTCGATTTCGCCGGCGGCACCGTTGTCCACATCAACGCCGGCATGGCGGGACTCGTCGCAGCACTCGTCCTCGGCAAACGCAAAGGGTATCCGACCGCGCCGATGCCGCCGCATAATCTCGGCTACACCTTGATGGGCGCCTCCATGCTCTGGGTCGGCTGGTTCGGATTCAACGCCGGCAGCGAGTTAGCGGCAGACGGCGTCGCCGGCATGGCGATGGCCGTGACGCAAATCGCCACCGCCGCCGCCGCGTTAAGTTGGATGTTCATCGAGTGGATAAAATACGGCAAGCCCAGCGTGTTGGGAATTGCCTCCGGCGCCGTCGCCGGCTTGGTCGCCATCACCCCAGCATCGGGCTCCGTCGGTCCCATGGGCGCGATGGCGATTGGGTTCGCGTCGGGGCTCGGCTGCTTCTTCGCATCGACAGTGATGAAGCGCGCCTTAGGCTATGACGACTCGCTCGACGTGTTCGGCATTCACGCCATCGGCGGCATCATCGGCGCGACTTTAACCGGCGTGTTCTGCGCCAAAAGTTTGGGCGGTAGCGGATTCGGCGGCGACATCACCAGCATCGGCGAGCAGTTGACGGTGCAGTTCATCGGCATCGGCGCGACCGTGGTCTACACCGGCGTCGTCAGTTACATCATCCTGAAAATACTCGCCGGGGTCATGGGCTTGCGCGTTACCGAAGACGAAGAAACCGAAGGCCTGGACCTCGCGCTCCACGACGAACGCGGTTATATTATTTAAGCGGCGCGATTGCGGTGACGCGGCGGCGGCGGCTCTTATTTTATAAGAGCCGCCGCCGCGCGTAGTTGCTGGCGATCGCAACCGTTCACGCTAATCAATCGGGAGGGGGCAACGGTTTTTGCGTGGCGAAAATAAATTCTCTGGCTCCTGCCTTTCTCGCCCCGCTGATTATTTTCCCGAACGTTTCGAACTCTAGTTTTTTGTCTCCGTGTATTTCGATCACTTGATTTTTAGTCCGAGACAGTTCGTCCTTCACGCGCTCCTGCAAGTCGTTGCTTGAAACCGATACTTCATTTAATTCGATCGGTCCCGCGGCGGAAACTTTAATCACGATATTTTTTTTGCCGATTTTGTTTGAGGACTCCGCTTCGGGCAGGTCTGTTTTTAGAAGACCGCTGATCGAACTTGAGGTGAGCATGAAAAAAATTAACAAGAGGAAGATGATGTTGATGAGAGGGACCAAATCCAATTCGGTGGATATTTTTCGGCTTGGCTTGAGATTGAGCACGGTTGTCCTCCGCCCTATTGCGGCGGGGTCGCGCGTTTGCGTCCGCCGCCAAAATTAAAAGTTACATGACCAAAGAAAATCTGCTAGCGCCCGCTTGTTTTGCTAAATCAAAAACGTTGACGAAGATTTCGTATTTAACTTTATCGTCGGCTTGCACGACCACCGCTTTGTTTTTTCTCGCGGCAATTTCTGACTGCAACAACTTCTTCAAACTTTTCAGGTCAACCAACTTGTCCCCGACGCGAATATCATCCGCCCGATAAATCTCGATGATAAGCGGCATTTCCTCGGCATCACTGACGGACGCCTCTTCCGGCAACTTTACATCTAGTCCTTCGCCAAGCACGGCGAGGGTGAGCATATAAAATATCAGCAGCAGAAACACCACGTCGATCAAGGGAGCGAGGTTGGGCTTGAAACATTTTTGTTTCGCTTTGTTGAAGTTGAGCATGAAGTTTGTTTAACGGTTGACGGGCGCGGGTTGCGGGGAGTCGGGATAAAATTTTCGGTCCATAGAATAAATAAATTGCTGCCCGTATTTGCTCAGCAGAAAAGCTATCTTGTCTTTTTTGCGGTCAAAATAATGCAACATGACTACGGTGGGGATGGCAACCGATAGTCCCGCAGCGGTGGTCAACAGTGCTTCCCAGATACCGCCCGCCAGCAAACCGGGGTCAACTTGCCCCTGATGTTGCGCCACTTTGTTGAAGGCTCGCACCATCCCTATCACCGTTCCCAACAAACCCATCAGCGGGGAGATGGTGGCGATCACTTCTAACCCTCTCATGTTTTTTTCTAAGGCGTTGACTTCTTCCTGTCCCGCCAAAGTTAATTTCTCTTCCAGTTTCCAGCGCGGAACTTCTTTTTCATCCAACCCGCTTTGGACGATGCGCCCTATCGGACTGGATTGATTTTTGCAATGTTCTAAAACTTTTTCTAAATTTCCTGCGTTCACTAATTTGATGATGGCGTTGAATCCTTCGACGTCAACGAGATATTTTTTGAAGAAGATGAGGCGTTCAATGCTAATTGCCAAGGCGATGATGGAGCACAGAAAAATAGGGATCATGATGATCCCGCCTTTCGCCATAAGTTCCAGCGGCTCCGCGAAGAAATTAAAAACTCCTGTCATTGCGAATCCTTTCGTACGCGATTGCGTTGCGAGTAAAAATTGCAACCGTCATGGCTCTTGCACCAAATCCGGTTTGCCATCAAAGTTCCTGTCGGCTTCCATTTTTGTAAGGTTTCCCGCGGCGTCGAAATATTCCCACTGGTCGACTGCGCCGTCAAAGTTGGTGTCGTTTTCAACCTTGGCGATGGTGCTCGATGCGCCTTGAAAATACTGCCACTGATCGGGTTTCGCGTCGGCGTTGGTGTCAAACTCGACTTTGTCCAACTGGTCGTTCGCGAAATAATCCCAGCGGTCAACTTTACCATCGCCGTCGCTGTCGTAATCAACGCGCATCGCTTTCTGATTTTCGTCGAAGTATCTCCAGACGTCAACTTCCCCGTCGCCGCTTTCATCTATTTCCAGCCGGACGATTTTTTCGTCGCCGTCGTAATACTCGTTCCAGTCAAAACTTCCGCGCATCTGAGAATCTTTTTCTATCCGCTCCAGTTTTCCGGCGGCGGAGTAATGTTGCACGCGGTCTATCTTCCCGTCGCCGCTCACATCAAACTCGGCTTTGACTAATATTTTCTCGCCGCGAAAATGTTCAATTTGGTCAACGGTGCCGTCATAGTCTTTGTCGTATTCAATCTTAAAAATTTTTCCGTCGGGGGACACATGGTGCCACTGGTCCATTTTCCCGTCGAAGTTGGAATCAATTTGCGCCACCCTCGCCTGCGCCGAACTTGCAAGAAGAAAGACGGCGACGGCGACCGTGGCGGGCAACGGACGAAACTTTTCTGGTCTAACTTTTTCGCGCATCATCGGCTCATCTCAAAGCGAATAATATCGGAATTTTTAGTAACGCATTTTTCTTGTTTAGTTTGCGGGGAATGACGGGATACGGCGATGCGTCTCTAACTGCCTTCATCGCTGCTTGATCCAAACTTTCATGCCCGGAAGAACTTTCTAATGATAAGTCCAACACTTTGCCGTCTTGACTCAATCGAAAAGATAATATCACCTCGCCCTGCTGATTTTTTCGCCGCGACGCGGTGGGATAATCTTTCCGCCTCGCAACTCGATTGCGCACCGCATGGGTGTAATCTTTCCACAAACCGTTGCGTTCCTCCTCCGTCATCGCGGGCGCTAATTCCCTGACCGCCCGCGCCATCGGCGTGAAGGGGAGCGTGGGATAATCCTCGCGCACTACCCCGCCGATAATCTTCGCCGTCGTCGCGGTAGAATTGTTGACGGCGGGCATGCCGACTGGGGACAGCGGCGACCGACGTAGCCTCGGGCTATGGATGGGGATTTGCTCATTCGCGACTAGACTTGCAACACGCGGCGCGGAATTAATTTGCGGAACCGTAGTTTTGGAAACCGCCGCCACGACGACGGGGGCGGAAACTCGCTCAACACTGGACACCACCGTCACCGGTTTTTGTCGCGTAGCCGTAACCGTTTTTGGGCGCGCGACTGTAACTAGTTTTTTGCGGATAACGGGAATTGGTTTTTGGTGGACGACGGGGACTTTTTTTATTTTCGGCGCGCTGCGAGATTTCTCAATTATTTCCAAGCGCACCGGCTCAATATTCTCTTCTTTGGCAACGGACAGCGACAATACCGGGAAGAATCCCAAAACCAAAAGATGCGTGCCGATGGATAATCCCACCGCGTGAGAAATATTAAATGGTCCCATACTCAACAATTAGTCTCCCACGCCGCAGGGCATAATCTCCGCCACCGTCATTTCGTGCTTGACGCGGAATCCAGTGAAACATGCGCGGCGTCAGCCGCTCCACACGCCGCCGATTATTGGTCGCGTTCCTCGCGCTTTTCGCGCTTTTCGCGCTCTTCGATCTCTTTGCGCTCTTGGCGCAACGCAATCAGCATCGCAATAATCAGTGGCACGGCGGCCAGAACGCTGGCGAAAACTGCAATTGAGGGGTTCATTTCGTTCTCATGGTTTAGTAAGGTTGCCGATTAATATTAGCACGATTCCGATTAGCGTCATAGACGCGGCGGCGGGGAAAGTGCCGCCAACTAAAAAACCTTGGCCGATACCACCAATCGTGGTCACTACGCCAATCTGGTTGATGGAGTGCTTTAGTCCTTTGCGGTCGAATTTCATTCTTGGAGTTTAGCACGTAGCCAGCCGCAATCATTTTCCTTAGAAGGAATAACGCACGCGGGCGTAGTAGAAACCGCCGGAAAGACCCATCGGCGATGACTCGGGATACTTGGCACCGGCTATGCCAGCATAAGGATTGAGGTCAGGGAAGTTGTTGAAAATGTTTTCTGCCCCGGCGCTTAATTCCAACGCATCCGTTACGGCACGAGTCACCTCTACATCAAGCGTAACCTCGCTACCTGCTTCAATAAGAAGGTCCGAAGCATCAAGATGGGTTTCGGTGTAGGCACCAAAATAGTTGAGGCGTGTGTAACCTTTCCATTTGCCCTGGTCGTGCGACAGGGTCAGATTAAATCGCGTTTTTGGCAGTGCCTGCTCAAGTTGTATGAGGCGTCCCGCGTCGATGAAACTTCCTACGGTTTTGTCATCGTCATCCAACTCAGTGTCATACGAGGTGATTTCTGTCTCGGTCCAATTTGCCGCGAGAACCAATTCCGTCTTGCCATTCGCAAGGAATTGGAACGACCGCGACAACGGCTCGCTGACATCAATCTTGACGATGATGTCCACGCCTTGGGTGCGGGTATCAAAACCGTTGCCCAGAAATTTGAATGTTTTAACATCGGGGTTTGCGCTGAGACAATCATCCCCTTTAATAATCTTTTTGTCTGCCGATAGACCAATGCGGTCGTCCACCTTGATATTGAAATAATCCACCGTCATGGAAACGTCTTTCGCATCTACCACCACGCCGCCGCTAAATGTCAGCGATTGCTCCGGCTCTAACTCTTTTGCTCCTTTGTTAATCGCCTCGACACAGGTCACAGGGAGAACCCCCACCTGACTTAATAACTTAGTAACATCATCGATCTGTGTTTGGATCTTCAGGAGATTCTCTTGCCCGATTGTGGGGACGCGGAAACCGCTACTGATCGAACCGCGCAAAGCAAAGTCTTTGTCCGCCTGATATAAAGAGGCGAGTTTGAAATCGGTGGTCGCAGCGAAATCTTCAAAATCTTCCCACCGCCCCATCAGCGCAAGCGTCCAATCTTTCGTCACATCCATCTCAAAATCGGTATACATGGCGACATTGGTGCGGCTCCATTGCCCCGCCACCTTAGGCGAGAATCCGGAGAAACCGTTCGTCCCAACCCCCGCACCAAGTGCTGTGTAAGGTCCCTTCTCCCAGGATTTCTTCTCACCCTCAGTAATCTTAAATTCCTCCTCGCGCCATTCAAACCCAAAAGCGGCGTGAAGCGGCGCGGCGCCTGGAATGTCAAAGGTGTCCGCAAAATCTATATTCATCGTCTGCTCGGTCTGAGTGTAGGTGCCGAGATAGAATTGATTGGGCGATTCCTCGCCAAGACTTGCATTGACGGTGTCCCTTAGAAAGAAATCAATTTCGCTCTGCCCATGCGTGTAACCGAAGTCATAAGTCATGCCCGACGCCAAGGAGCCACGAAACCCCACCGTCCCCGCCACATCGGTTATATCGCCTGTGAACTTGGGTCGGAAGCCGCCGGGATATCTTTCGTTGAAAGAGTAGCACCCCTTCTCGTCGACGACGTCGGCGTCCGCACGATCGAAATATTCGTTTTCTGAAACCCTTGCCTTTCCAATTCCAGTTGCACAATTGGCGGCGGCCTTTATTAGTTCGGTTTCATATGTTGTTGCATTGGTGTCCTTGTAGAGTTTACCGAGGGTGGTGCTGCTAGAGGGGATGAGGGTGTCGAGGTCGGGAAGGAACAAACGCTTCTTCCCGCCCTCTTGTACATACACGCCGACCCGCGTATTGGGATTGCGGAAGAAGTAGCCCTCTTCGGCTTCGCGGGTGGCGTAGTTTGCGAAGGCGTAGGCGGTGGTTTTTTCGTCCACATCCAAGCCAAAGTTCACAAAAGTTTTTAAGTCTTTCGACACATCCGGGTTGCCCCAAATCTGCGCGAAAGGTTGCTCAACATCGGGATTGCCCTCGCCGGGATTCGGGCCTTTAATCAAAGCCGCCGCGTTGTCTCTTTGCACGCTGCGGACGGTTGGGTCGGCTTGCCGCCATTCCGCGCTGACATTGACGAAGCCTTTTTTGGTGACGGGGAAACCGACGTTCGCGGCGGTGCGATATTCGGCACCGTCGCCTTCATAGGTTTGCCCCCACTGCGCTTCCACCACGCCGCCTTCGGGGCGGTCTTTCAGCACGAAGTTGAGTACCCCGGCGATGGCGTCGGAACCATATTGCGCCGACGCGCTGTCGCGCAAAACTTCCACCCGCTTCAACGCAATCGCCGGAATGACGCTGACATCCGGACCTTGCGAGCCGTCCGAGACGCCGTTGCCGAGGAAAGTGATGACCGCCGAGCGGTGGCGGCGTTTGCCGTTGACGAACACCAACATCTGGTCGGAGCCGAGTCCGCGCATACTGACGGGGCGGACGAAGGTGGCTTCATCGCTGATGGGTTGCGCGCTCACGTTGTAGGAAGGGATTAAGGCGCGCAGGGCGTTGGAGATATCCGACGCGCCTTGGTTCGTCAACTCCTCGCTGTCGATGATGTCGATGGGGACGGCGGTGTCGGTCACCGACCGAACTTTATGGCGCGCGCCGATGACGGAGATGGGTTCCAGCACCGCGGCTTCGTCGCCCTGCGCCCAAGCGTCAGGCGGTAGGCAGGAGAGCGAGAAGGCGATTGCCAGCGCGGCGGCGGCGATTTTTTTGCGATGCGATGCAGACGATTTGTTAGGCATTTCAGGAGGTCCCCATGTTGAGGTTGGCGTTCCGCACGCCCGCGAGGCTAACGCGGCGCGGATGACGGACTGGCTTGCAAAGCGGGAATATACCACTGCGCGGCGTGGGATATCAAGCACGAAAACCTTGCGGGGCAAGCCGCACCACAGACGGCGGCGCGATGGTGGCGGTTAGTTCATTTTTTTGGTTTGCAGGTTGGTGATGTTGCGCATGATTTGTTGGTGGCAGTGGTCGCATAGATAACCTTCGCCGGAAAAAATCCAGCACTCTTCTTCCGCCCAGTGGCGCGCGTCTTCTTTGTCGCCGCAAAACTTTCCCGCCTGCGCGCAGTCGGCGGCGATTTTTATCTGGCAGGGAATCGCGAATTGTCCCGCGGCGTTTTCAATGTATGAGAGTTCGTCCGACATGGTTTTCGCCGTCGTCAGCAATCGTAATACATTGCGAATTCTAGGGGATGCGGTCGCAGTCGCAGGGGGTCTATTTCGTTTTCGCGTTTGTATTCAATCCACGTGTCGATGAAATCTTGGGTGAGCACATCGCCTTTGAGGAGAAACTCGTGGTCGTCTTCCAACGCTTGCAGGGACTGCTCCAACGAGTGGGGCAAGGTGGGGATGTTCGCCAACTCTTCGGCGCCGAGGGAATAAATGTTTTTGTCTAACGGCTCGCCGGGGTCAATTTTATTTTCAATGCCGTCCAAGCCGGCCATGAGCATTACGGAAAAGGCTAGGTAACCGTTGCACGAAGGGTCGGGGAAACGAATTTCCAACCGCTTGGCTTTGGGGCTGGGGGAATACATGGGGATGCGGATTGCCGCGCTGCGGTTGCGACTGGAATAAGCCAAGTTGACGGGCGCTTCGAAGCCGGGGACTAAGCGTTTGTAGGAGTTGGTGGTCGGCGCGGCGAAGGCGCAAATCGCCCGGGCATGTTTCAAAATCCCGCCGATGTAGTGCATGCCGATTTCGCTGAACCCGGCGTAGTTGTCGCCCGCCATGAGGGGCTTGCCATTTTTCCAGATGCTTTGGTGGACGTGCATGCCGGTGCCGTTGTCGCCGAACATGGGTTTGGGCATGAAGGTGGCGGTTTTGTTGTGCGCTTTGGCGACGTTCTTGACGATGTATTTGTACCACATTAGTTTGTCCGCGCATTGGACGAGCGGAGAAAAGCGGATGTCAATTTCGCATTGCCCGCCGGTTGCGACTTCGTGGTGGTGGCATTCCATGGCGATGCCGACTTGCTCCATCAGCAACATCATTTCGGAGCGGATATCCTGCAGGGTGTCGTTGGGGGCGACCGGAAAATAACCTTCTTTGTGTCGCGGCTTGTGACCGAGATTCGGCTCTTCGTCCCGCCCGGTGTTCCATTGTCCTTCCACCGAGTCGATAGAATAAAATGATTCGTTCACGGTGGAATCATATTGAACATTGTCGAAGACGAAAAATTCCGCTTCCGGCCCGAAGTAGGCGGTGTCGCCGATGTCGGTGGACTTGAGATAGGCTTCCGCTTTCTGCGCGATGTTGCGGGGGTCGCGGCCATATTTTTCTTTGGTGATCGGGTCCACGATGTTGCAAATCATGCTGACCGTGGCGGCTTTCGTGAACGGGTCCATGACCGCGGTGGTTGGGTCGGGGATGACCAACATGTCGCTGGCGTTGATGGCTCGCCAGCCGCGGATGCTGGAGCCGTCAAACCCCAAACCTTCCTCAAACAAATGCTCTCCCAATTCGCTGATGGGCACGGAAAAATGTTGCCAAGAGCCGAGCAAATCTACGAACTTCATATCGACAATTTGCGCGTGATTTGTTTTTGCGAAACCTACTGCCTCTTTGGGGGTCATCAAAAGTTCTCCTGCAAAAAATAGTTAGCGGGTCGTAATCATAAAAAAAAGACGCGAAAAACTCGGCGCCGATTTTTTCGCGATGGCAACGCGACACCCCGCCGTCATTCCGTGCTCGACACGGAATCCAGTGAAACATGCGCGACGGCGCAACGGCGTCGAATCAAACGGCGTCTTCGCCGCGTTCGCCGGTGCGAATCCGCACAGCATCCTCAAGACTCGTCACAAAGATTTTCCCGTCGCCGATGCTGCCGGTTTGCGCGGCTTTCATGATGGTGTTGATCACATCTTCCACTTGGTCGTCGCTGACGATAATCTCCATCTTAATTTTGGGAAGGAAGTCCACCACATATTCCGCGCCGCGATACAACTCGGTATGTCCCTTCTGCCTGCCAAACCCCTTCACTTCGCTGAGAGTGATGCCCTTTATCCCGATCTCGTTCAGCCGGTCTTTCACCTCGTCCAACTTAAACGGTTTGATGATCGCATCCACCTTTTTCATATTCGTCGCCCTCTGAGGGTATGGTGGTTGAGCGTTGGTTTTTTTGTTGTTTTTTGTAAAAGACATCAAAGCAATCTGTTTATTTTTTCTTCAACACCTTAGCGATGTGAATTTGGATAATGTGATTGGTATTAGTTACTCCACGCGTAGCCCAACAAACGCTAAAGCATCGGCTATTGGAATAAACAGATTCAATCCAACTTGCGCTTGTCCCATTTGATATCCAGCGGTGGAGATGCCGACAACCGAACCGTTTTTATCAAGCAACGGACCACCACTATTGCCAGGGCTGATGGCGGTATCGCTTTGAATCCAGTTATATCCTTCCAATAGCCTTGTGCCGCTGACAATTCCGGAGGTAACCGTTGAATTCAATTCTTCATCAAGCGGCGAGCCAACTGCATACACTTGCTCGCCGCTCTTTGGCACGGACGAATTAACATGCAACGTTGGTAATCTAATGTTGTTGATGGCAACCAGAGCAACATCGCGATCTTTCGACACGAGTTCCACCCGACCATTAACAGACACTCCATCTTTGGTAACAAGGGTGACATTTTTTGCATTGCCAACGACGTGGCTGTTGGTCAATACATAATTACCATCACCTACTGCAAACCCTGACCCGTGCCCTTGCGCCACCCGAATGGTAACCGTTGCCAGCTTGGCATGACCCAAGGCGGCGGTTATGGTTTGGTAGTTGTTGCGTTTGTTGTTAATCAATCGTCCCGCATCTGATGTTGGTGCTTGTGCAAGTCCGCTTGACCGCTCCACCATATTAAGAAACTTTGGGTCAGCGAGCAAATTATTTACCGCAAGTCCAAATGAATCTGATAGTAATTCCCAAGCAGCATCATCGCTTTTTTCTTTAAGTATGGACGATCCTTGGGTGTCAATTTTGCCGATTAAAGAGCGAGCTGCTGGCGAATACACTTGCCATTCCACATCCATTCTCATGGAACCCTTTAGGTCCCAATTTCCAAAACCGGCGGATGGTGCACACATACTTGTATCTATCTCGGTGATACGGGCAGCCACAAGAACTTCGGCTCCACTAACATCATACCCCTCGAAAAGATTCTCCGTAGAACCGACTACCGGCCAGCCGTTTGCTTCTAATTCTTCTCGGAATACATCTACTAAATCTTCGCTGGACAGGTTCACCTTGTTTCCAGTCCGCCATTTAATATCGTCATGCTTGACACAAAACCCGCCACTCCTCAAATCACCGATATCGGTGCCGCGGCGAATTTTCGCCGCCACTTTCGTGATTGCTATGGCTTTAACCTTGTTTGGATCGGTTATTTGAATGGCGCTTTGGACTGCCACTTGCGAGACAGTTGACGCACAACCTGCCATTAACATGGCGGCGAAAATGATGGCGATTGCTTTCGTTTTTGTCTTCATGATGAATAAATTCGCTCTCCCTTCATTCCAACTGCCGATATGTTCAAAACGGACTTGGTCGGAAGGATTCCGAAATCCTTCTAGCCAATTCCGCCGAAAATCCATCGATGAGATTTGCCAATTGCGCGGACTATACCACACCCGCCGCCGTCATTCCAACCCCCGCCGTCATTCCGTGCTTGACACAGAATCCAGGGAGCCATGCGCGGCGGTGGTTGGTGGTGACGACGCGATGATGACCGCGACGGTGGCGGCGTGTCTTCATCCTTTGTCGCTTGCCGCGGTGATTTGGTTGAGGGCGGTTTCCAACGCCGACCGTTTTTCTTCTACGATTTGTTTGGACGATTTTTGCGGGAGGATTATCGGCGCGGAAAAGTTGAGGACGCAACGGGTGAAAGGCAACGGCAGGATGAATCGGTCCCAACTCTTCAAGACCACTTTATTTTTGGCGCCGAAGGTCATTGGGAAAATAGGCGCCCCGGTTATTTTCGCTAGTTGCACAGACCCCGCCTGCGCCACGCATCTCGGCCCGCGGGAACCATCGGCGATGATGATGATCCTTTGGTTGCCGCGCAAAGTTTTGATCAGAGACCGCGCGGCGGAGACGGATTTTTTGTACGTGGAACCGCGTATCACGGAATAACCCATCAGTCGCGCGAGGCACGCCAAAAGGTCGCCGTCTTTGCTCGGACTAATCAGCAAAAAATAATCTGGGCGGCGGCGAAAATAATAGAACAGGTAAAAAATTCTTCCGTGCCACAGGGTGAGAATATAGGGACCGGTGAGATTCTGAAAATACTCTTCGGCGGCGGCGTTCATATTTTTTGAGCGCAGGGTCGCGCACCAAAGATAAATCAATCCGAAAAGAAGGTACGGGATAATGTAGTTAAGCAGGAGTTTTTTCATCAGCATTTAATTCGGCCATGACATCGGCGATGCGTTGCGCGACGGCGTTCATGACCCCGGGTTTTCCCAGTGACGCTTTGGTTTTGCGGAGACGCGCGCGCACGGCTTGCTCTCTTTCGGGAGCGCGCAACGTCGCCAACACCGCGGCGGAAATGTTTTCCGCCGTCGCTTTATGCTGTATCAATTCGGGCACCACTTCTTCGCCGGCGACGATGTTGACCAGTCCCACAAGCGGCGCCTTTATCAACCATCGCGCCAACCAATAAGTCAACGGATTTAATTTGTACACGATGACCATCGGGCACCCGAGGACGCCCGCTTCCAGCGTGGCGGAACCGGACGCGATGATCAACGCGTCGCAACTATTCATCGCGTCGTAAGTTTCCCGCTGTATCAATTTGATGCCGAGCGGATTGGCTCCCAGTCGGCGGCGGATTAGGTCGGGGGGGATGGAGTCGGCGACGGGAAGAAGGAACTGGCAGTCGCCCAACTCGGCGCGGATTTTTTCCGCGGCGCGAATCATCACGTCCAAAAGAGAGTTGACCTCGTTCATCCTGCTGCCGGGCAGAAGTCCGACGGTCTTGACTCCGGCGCGCAAAGAATATTTTTCGCGGCTTTCTTCACGCGACCGGCTTGGGCGGACAATGTCGATAAACGGATGCCCCAAAAATTCCGCGTCAACGCCAGCGTCCAAATATAACTTTTCCTCGAAGGGAAGGATGACGAACATCTTTCGTACCGATGCGCGGATGGCGCGGATTCTGCCTTTCCGCCACGCCCAAACTTGCGGACTGCTGAAAAAAAATACCGGGCAACCAAACCGCCGTCCGTGTTTTGCCAGCCGAAGATTTAGCGTGGGATAGTTGATGAGAATTATTGCATCGTAACGGCGCGACGCGATTTCTTTCATCAGCGTGCGATAGACTTTGTAGTAATGGCCGCACTCGCCGAGAACTTCGACGAGCCCCGTCGCGCCCATGCGCTCAATGCCGAACAGCGTGTCCACGCCCGCTTCCCGCATACGCGACCCGCCCATGCCGGTGAAACGGGAACGGGGCAAGATGAGTTGCAAAGCAGACGCCAAACTCGACCCGTGCAAATCTCCCGACGCCTCGCCGGCGACAATCAAAAAATGGTGACGGTTATCTCCCATGCACTTCGTCCCAAAAAATTACGCCGCGATGATGATGATGACGGCGCGATGACGGTGCAACGGTGGTGACGACGGCGCGACGGCGCGCGGCTAAACGCAGACCACGGCGATGTTGGCGTCGTCCGCCAGCGCGAGAACTTTTTTTCGTTCCACCACCATAATCCTCTCCGCCTCCAGCGCCAAAACCCCGGCGCCGCCTTCGGCAAGCATGCGAATTGTTTGCGGTCCGATTCCCGGGCTGTCGTAGCGATAGTCCTGATCAGTTCTGCTGACTTTGACCACCACGCATTTTTCCCGCGCCAAATCGCATCCTCTTTGGATAGCCCGGTCGGTGCCTTCAATGGCTTCGACGGCGACCACCGCTTTGTTTTTCACCACCAGCGTTTGGCCGATTTCCATGTCCGCCAGTTTGCGGGCGATGGGCAGTCCGAATTCAATATCCGCCAACTCCTGTTGCGTCGGTGCGCGGCGGGACAGGTTGCCTTTTTGCGGGAAAATATCGGCGAGAAATTCCTTTTGACTCAAAACTCTGAAACCTTCTTTTTCAAATTCGTCGACCACTCCCAACAGCAAAACTTTGTCTTCATACGTCACGCTGTTTTTCAAAAGTTGCAGGGCTTTGAAATCGAACTTCTGAGGTTTGAAGAGGATGTCTTTATCAACTTTGCCGAGAATCAACAATTCTTTCACGCCGTCCTGCTGCAACGTCGCAAAGATTTTTCCCGGCTGGCCGACGCCAATCGCGTAGCACTTTTCCGAAAACGGTGCCAGTCTGTTTTGGATTTCCGTTGAGAAACCGATGCTGATAAGTTTTATCCCAAGTTGCCTGACCTTGCGCGCAAAATATACGGGGACTTCTCCCGCGCCGGCGATGAGTCCTATTCTGTCAGGGGCGGTGGTCATGATGATGGGCTACGGAAGATTTGCGAAGGAGTGTGGTGACGCCGCCGTCATCGTTGCGCCGTCGTGACACCGTCGCCGTGGTTCCGCCAAATCGGTCACGGAAATCTGGCGGGCGATGCAGGTTGCGCACGGGTTTTATTTTTTCTTTTGCGATTAAATTGGTCGAGAATATCCAAGGCGATTTTCAGCGAATAGAGTTCGTCATCCACCGCGATATTTCGCGAACTGCCGTTTTTGACGCAGTCGATGAAATGCTGCACCTCAAGTCTGAGGGGATTATCCTTGTGAACAAAAATTCGTTCCACCAACGATTCCTGTTTGTACCGCAACGCGCCTTTGCTCATTTGATGTTCCGACGCCGCTTTGCGGTGAACATAAATTTCCTGGTCGGTGTAATCCAAAACCACGAAAGAATCTTTTTGGGTGACCGACAGGGTGCGGACTTTATTTTGTGAAGCGCGGCTGGCGACGATGTTGGCGATGCATCCATTCTCGAATTCAAGTTGTGTGCTCACGAGATCATCCTTGTCGGAAAAAATCGAAGCGCCGAGAGTGTGCGTCGCGACGACTTTGGACTTGACCAAATTAAGGATGATGTCGATGTCGTGAATCATGATGTCCAGCACGACGCCGTCGTCCTTGACCCTTTCCTCGAAAGGTCCCATGCGTTTGCACTCCACAAAAATCGGCGCGTCGATAATTTTGAAAAGTTCTTGCACCGCGCCGTTAAACCGTTCCACATGGCCAACGTGCAGGGCGAGACCTTTGTCGTGCGCTAACTGAAAAAGTTCGCGGGCGTGATTCAAGTTGTTGGAGCAGGGCTTTTCCAGCAGGACGTGGACGCCGTTGCTGAGCAGTTCTTTGGCGACGGGATAATGCATTTTTGTGGGGACGGCGACGATGGCGACGTCCACTTTGCTGGGGAGGTCTGTGTGGTCCGCAAAACCGGGAACGCCGTAGGTGTCTTGAACGGCTTGGCGGCGGCGCGGGTCAACCTCCACCACGGCGGCGAGGTCCACCTCTTGCATCTCGGACAGAACCCCGACATGGTATCCCCCCATTCTGCCAACTCCCACCACGCCCGCTTTTATTTTCGCCACTACTTGGTCACTCCTTTGGAAGAATTTTCGATGAAGCGGATAAGATAATAAATTTCGTCGGACATTTCAATTTCCGCTTTCATCTTTTCTACGGCTTGCTTGGTATTCAGTTCCGGCTGGGCGATGAACTTCAGGGCTTTTTTTATCGCCGCCCGCACCGCCGGTTTGAAGTTCGCCCGCTTGAGTCCCACCCCGTTCACACTGAGTAACCGCGCGCGGTTTCCTTCCACCGTGGAAAACGGGAGGACGTCTTGGTTCACGCCGGCTAGTCCCGCGACCATGGCGTGCCGACCGATGCGGACAAATTGATGGACGCCGACCAGCGCCGAAATAAAAACTCGGTCTTCGACGATAACATGGCCCGCCAAACTTGTACTGTTCGCAATCACCACATGGTCGCCGACGGCGCAGTCGTGTCCCAAATGCGAATACGCCATCAGCAGGCAACCTTTGCCGACGCGGGTCACGCCGTTTTTTTTGCTGGAGCGATGGACGGTGACGTATTCGCGAATCACGGTGCCGTCGCCGATTTCCACCGTGGCGGGAACGTTTGCGAAGTCGAGAATTTGCGGCACTCCACCCAGCGCGGCGCCGTGAAAAATTTCACACTTTTCTCCGACGACCGTGCCTGCTTCAATCAAAACGTTGGAGCCGATAATCGTTCCCGCGCCGACGCGGACGCCGGCGCCGATGGTGGTGAAGGGACCGACCTCAACTTTTTGCGCCAACTCGGCGGCGGGGTGAATGACTGCGCTGGGATGAATGGTCACGTTAAAGGATAAAGCCGATTTTCATTGGCTGGCCACGGGCTAAGAAATGCGCGGTGAAAATTGTGAATGTCCGCCGTTGACGACGTTAGTCTTTGCCGAGTATCGCCTGAATGGTACATTCGGTGGTCAAGTCATCCCCGACGAACGCTTCGCCGTCAAAGCGGAAAAGCGTTCCCCGTTGCTTCGTCTTCGTCAACTCAAGCCGCAGTTGGTCTCCCGGGACAACCGGCTTTCTGAACTTTGCTTTGTCGATACCGGTGAAGAGCACGGCGTGGCGACCTTCCTCGTTCAATATTTTGCTGCCTAAAATGCAGGCGGTCTGCGCGAGTGCCTCGATGATAAGAACGCCGGGCATGATGGGAAACTCCGGGAAATGTCCCTGAAAAAAAGGTTCGTTGGCGGAAACATTTTTGATGCCGATAATTCGCGAATCCATATCGCATTCGATAATTTTATCTACCAATAGGAAAGGATATCTATGGGGCAGAATCTTTTTAATTTCCGTAATGTCCATCATAAGAAGAAATCCACAGTCGCCGTCATCGTCATCGCGTCACCGTCGTTGCGTCGTCACCGTGACCGCCGCCGTCATCGCGCCGGGCTATTCGTTCTCCCGGTCATAGGTGGTGGTCGCGACCTCCGTCAAGTCGTTGCTCGCGTCGTGATAGAGAACAGATTGCTGCCCTAGGATCATGGCATAACTTCCTTCCGCGCCGAGTTTTTTTACGATGTCCATCATTTTGCGGAGGATTTTTTGGGTCACTTCCTTTTCTTTTTTGCTGAGTTCCGCGTTCTGATCCTGAACGTATCTTTCAAAAGTAATTTTTTCTTTTCGCAACTGTTCTTCTTTCCCCCGTTTTAGTTCCGGGTCGAGAACAAAACTTTGCTTGTTCAATTCCTCCTGCATGTTTTTGATCTTCTCTTCCCTGACTTTGATCTTTTCTTTCACTGCCGTGAAATTTAATTTGAATTTATTGAAACTGGTTTTCCATTCTTTGGTATTGGAAACCGCTTTTTGAATATCTATAAATCCGACTCGTTCTTCCGCCGCGAAAGAAGGGACGGACGAAAGTCCGCAAATAAAAAAACCAAAAATGAATAACGATAAAATAATTTTTGGTCGCTGAAAAATCGTCAACGGCATAGATATAATCCTTTTAAAAAATCAAACTTAAAATACGCTTCCCGCCGAGAAATGAAATTCTCCCGCCGACTCGCCTTCCTGCTGGTCCAATTTGAAACCGTAGGCAAAACCCAGCGGGCCGACGGGACTGATAAAACGAATGCCCGCGCCAACGCTACTCCGCATTTTCCCTAAGTCAAAACTGTCGGCCGTGTTGGTGAGATCATCCTCCCCCGTCACCCTGTCCTTCCTCCCGCCATAAACATTTCCGCGGTCGTAAAACAGGGCGGCGCGGAAGGCTTTGGTGAGAGGATACTGCAATTCCAAATTGAAGAGAAGGGATTGGTTGCCTCCTACCGGGTCGGGGTCGGGGTCGTTGCTAGGGCACTCGGCGGGCTTACAATCCTGTGGTCCAACGTCCTCGATGTTAAAGCCGCGCAACGAATTTGGTCCGCCCATGAAAAATCTTTCAGAACTTGGCAGTAGGTCTCCGCCATATCCATCTGCGTGGTTGATCCGAGTATGAACCACGCCGACGAGTTTCCCCACTATGGGATGATAATACGTCACGTCGTAAGAGTACTTGGTGAATTTTCTGCCGCCCAACCCCGCGAAGTCCAATCCTACCACGTGCTTCCACCCCGTAGAAGGATTTAAAAAATTGTCGCGCGAATCATAAGTATAAATTGGCGTGATTTTACTGGTCAAGTAATCTTCATTTCTCGGATCCGCCGGATCTGTATACTCCTCCTCCACCTTTGCCAAGCGGTAGTTAATCCCGATGGAATCATATTCGGAAAGACGTTTGCCGACGTGGAAACCGCCGCCTTTTGATTTGGCGTCGAAATTGATGTAATCCTGATTATCGTTGAACACATCTACTCCAACGGATATGTCGGAGTCGAAGAGCGACCGCTCTGTGAAACTCATTTTGAAATCCGTGCGGCTGGAGGATAAGTGAGCGCTCAGGCTCAACCTCCGCCCGTGTCCGAAAAGGTTATTTTGGGTGATCGATGTGGAAAAGATAAAGTTCTCGGTGGAACTGAAACCAAAGCCGGCGGTGAATGATCCGGTGGGCCTTTCCGTCACGGTTGCGAGGATGTCGATGAGGTCGGGCTCTTGGCCGCGGCCGGTATCGATTTTCACGTCGTCAAAATAATTGAGATTGTTGAGCCGTTGCTTGCTGCGTTTCAACTTGATGCCGTCGAAAACTTCTCCTTCCCTCAACCGAAATTCTCGGCGGATGACATTGTCCCGCGTTTTGATGTTTCCTAAAATGTCGATGCGGCCGACATAAACTCTTTTGCCTTTATCAATTTCAATGGACAGACCAACCGTGTGATCTTCATCATTTAATTTTGAAACCGGATTTGCTTCCGCGTAAGCATAACCTTTCTGGGAGTATAGTCCCGTGATGATTAAAATATCCTGACGCAGCCGGGATACGTTATAAATTGCGCCGACTTTCGTCCGAATATTTCTTTGAATTTCGTTCGCGGAAAAGGAATCGTCGCCCTGTATTTCCACAGTCTTGATGCGGAATTGCGGGCCTTCTTCAATCGCGATGGTGATGTGGATTTCCCTGGACTTTTGGTTGATATCGATGCGCGGTTCCAGCACCTTAACCCGCAGATAACCTTGGTCGTGGTAGTAGCCTTCGATGCGAAACAAGTCCAACTTTAGGACGTCTTTTTGATACACCCCCGAGTCGTCCAGGAAGGAATACCAACTTTCTTCTTTTGTTTCCATCTGACGAAGGAGGTCTTTGTCGCGAATCTCTTTGTTCCCGGAGAAACGGATTTCCTCAATTTTTACCTTTTCTCCTTCCTTGATATTAATCGTAATGTCTACCAGATTCTCCTGCTTGGGTTGGGTGTCGATATCCGCCTCGGCGAAAAAATATCCCTTCTCGCGATATAGCCTGAGAATTTCCTCGCTACTCTCATGAACCAGATGCTCGTTGAAATTCGCGCCGCGTGTGAGACCAATTATTTCGCGGATATCGCTGGCGTCAACCTTATCGTTGCCGACGATTTCGACATCGCCGATGGACGGAATTTCTTCGACGTGAAACTCAACTTCCAAGCCCGCCGCGGTGTTCCGCGTTTCTACACGGATGTCCTTGAATTGCCGTAGGCTGTATATTTGTTCGATATCTTCGCGGACTTGTTTTTTGGAAAGCACGGTGCCGGGTTTGGATTGGATGTGGTAGAGGATGGTCGATTCATCGACCCGCTTGTTCCCCGTCACCTTCACGGAATGGATGATTTCGCCTTCCTGCGCAAGGGAAATGGACGCCGCGACAAGGAGTATTACGCTTGCCAAAGCCGTAAAAAAAATATGGGCTTTTTTCACTATTCAGCCAGAGTATCGGAAATTTTGAGACGTCGCGTAGGGGCGAACTTCCGCTGGAGTTCACAGAAAAAAAGCATCAGGCCTCGGCAAAAATAATTTACCAAAACCTAATACTTTTTCGTCGCCCTCGCTCTATTCAAGCGAAGAAAAAATTTTCATCCGACATTGAGCGCTCCCGACTTTTCGACAAAGAACAGGCTGTCATCCCGCACGCCCACTTCGATGAGTCCACCACTGGTGAAACGACCCTTCAGCATTTCATCGGACAAGAGATCTTCCAAATGTTTTTGAATGGCGCGCTTCAAAGGTCGGGCACCAAAATGGGAATCAAAACCTTTTTCCGCTAACCATTTCTTCGCATCGGGGGTAACGTCGAGGGTCAGCCCCTGTTGAATCAGTTGCTCGTTGAGAGCATCCAACTGAACGTCGAGAATGCTGATGATACTTTTTAATTCCAAAGGACGAAAGACCACCGTTTCGCTCAATCGATTAAGAAACTCGGGATTGAAAGTTTTTTTCAAATCCTGCTTCAATTCCTTTTCTATCCTGTCGTAACTGAACTCACTGTCGCTACTGCGAAATCCTAAACTGGTTCCCTTATCAAGCGTCCGGGAACTGATGTTGGAGGTTAGGATGATCACCGTGTTTTTGAAATCAACGACGCGACCGTAACTATCGGTCAGGCGACCATCGTCCATGATTTGCAAAAGGAGATGGAAAATATCCGGGTTGGCTTTTTCGATTTCGTCGAAGAGCACCACCGAATAAGGTTTGCGGCGTACCTTCTCCGTCAACTGACCGCCTTCCTCGTAACCGACATAACCCGGCGGCGCGCCTGTCAAGCGAGACACGTTGAACTTTTCCATGTACTCCGACATATCAAGTCGGATGAGCGCGTCTTTATTGCCAAACAAAAATTCCGCGAGAACTTTCGCCAACTCCGTTTTCCCCACGCCGGTTGGTCCCAGAAAGAGG
The DNA here is from genome assembly GCA_002454045.1 of Nitrospina sp. UBA6727. GTDB lineage: Bacteria > Nitrospinota > Nitrospinia > Nitrospinales > VA-1 > LS-NOB. Next base: position 26,633 of record DKID01000013.1, read on the forward strand.
AAACTCCCGATGGGACGCTGTATATCTTTCAAGCCCGAGCGCGACCGATGGATCGCCTTGGTGAGAACTTTGATGGCCTCTTCCTGCCCCACTACTTTGCCCGCCAATTCTTGTTCCATATTCAGCAGACGTATGTTTTCTTTCTCCTCAATGCGGGACAGCGGAATCCCCGTCATACTGGAAACAACATCGGCGATATCATCTTCGGTGATGCTGGGCTCGCTGGCGTCGCGACCTTTGTCCCAGTCCGCCTTCACCGTGTCCAACTTGTCGCGCAACTCTTCCTCCTTGTCGCGCAGTTCGACGGCTTTTTCAAACTCCTGACTTTCGATGCAAACTTTTTTGTCGCGCACGACGACGTCTATGTCGCGCTGAATTTTTTTCATTTCGGGAGACTGGGTAACTTCGCGCAGACGCACTCTGGACCCGGCTTCGTCGACGACATCAATCGCCTTGTCGGGAAGAAACCGGTCGCTGATGTATCGCTCCGCAAACCGCACCGCGGTGACAATGGACTCGTCGGAGATTTTGACTTTGTGATGCAGTTCATACGCAACCTTAAGTCCTTTGATAATTTCGATGGTCTCGTCCACCGTCGGCGGATTCACCACGATGGGCTGAAAACGCCTTTCCAGCGCGCCGTTTTTCTCGATGTATTTTCGGTACTCTTCCAGCGTCGTCGCGCCGATGCATTGAATCTCCCCGCGGGACAGGGCGGGCTTGAGCATGTTGGATGCATCCACCGAGCCTTCCGCGGCGCCCGCTCCGACCAAGGTATGCAGTTCGTCAACGAACAAAATGACGCTGTCGTTCTGGATGATTTCCTTCATGATGCCTTTGAGCCGCGCTTCAAACTGGCCGCGATATTTGGTGCCCGCAATCAGGGAACCTAAATCGAGCGAAACCACCCGCTTCTCGAACAGCATCTCCGGCACTTCCCGTTCCACGATAAGTTGCGCCAAGCCTTCAACGATGGCGGTTTTACCGACGCCGGGCTCGCCAATCAATACCGGATTGTTTTTGGTGCGACGGCTGAGAATCTGAATCACGCGCTCGATTTCTTTGGCGCGACCGATGACCGGGTCCAACTTTCCGTCGAGCGCCATCTTGGTCAAGTCGCGGCTGAACTCATCCAACGTCGGCGTCTTGCCCACTTCGCGGTGGCTCTCGGCGGGCTCCTTGAACATGTCGATAATTTTTTCGCGGACGTCGTCAAAGAACATACCGAACGCGTTCAGCACGCGGCAGGCGACGCCTTCTTTCTCCTTCAGCAAACCGAGCAGGAGATGCTCGGTGCCGATGTAGTTGTGATTCAGCGACCGCGCTTCCTCCACCGCGAACTCCAAAACTTTTTTGGCGCGAGAGGTGAAAGGAATGTCGCCGATAATCAGCGAACTCGAACTGCGCGGCAGATTTTTTTCCAGTTCCTTTTTCAACTGCGCCATGTCCACGCTGCTCTTTTGAACGATGGCGATGGCGATGCCGCCGCCATCTTTGATGATGCCTTGCAAAATATGCTCGGTGCCCAGATATTCGTGGCGGTAAAGCTCGGCCTCTTCGCGCGCCAGGATGATGACTCTTCGCGCCCTCTCGGTGAATCGCTTAAACATGATTCCAATGCCTCGAAAATAGCGGATTGATATTCGGGTGAACTGCGCACTATCCTAACAAATGACGGCGATGATAGAAAGACTTAATTTCCCCGCACGTGGCGGCGATTAAATATTCCCACCCCGCCCACAAAAACGCCGCCGGTGCTGATGACGGCGACGGTGGTGGTGACGATGCCTCGGTTGCGCAGGGATTCTGGATTCCCGCTTTCGCAGGAAACGACGGCGATGACCGCGGTGGTGACGGTGACCGTGGCGGCGGGCGCGGGCGGTGAGCCCGAATATTCCCGCCGTCACTTTTGGCGGCTCAACTGTACCCGGCGTCTTTATGAAAACAGACCACCGCCGCCGTCGTGCTGGGCGGATAAAACTCGTTCGCCGTGGTCAAGGTCACGCCAATATCTTCCGCGCCGAGAAGTTCCCAAATGGCGCGGTTGCCAGACAAGTCCGTTATCGCCGGATAACCCGGGCTGTAACGCTGACCGTGTTGATCTTTTTTCTTGCCAACTCCGTGGCGGAGTAATTGATGTACATACTCCGCAAGGTCCTCGGCAACGCGGTCGCTCAAACCTTGCAGGTATAACGCCGACTCGCTGTCGTTCTGCGTCTTGAACTCTTTGATGCCCGCCTCGACCTTATCGCCGGCGGTCGATATTTGTAACCCGACCGCGTCCCACTGCCCCGAAGTTTTGGGATGGACATATTGCCCCACGGAAAAAATATCCTTCTTCCCCTTCCCGATGCAAACATCAAATCGGAATCGCGCTAATTCTTTGTCGCGGTTTTGCGGGTCGTAAACGATGACTTCGTCGCCATCGGATTGCGCGGGGAAAAGTGCGAACCGGGCTTTGGGAACAATCCATCCGTTGTGTTCCGCTTTTTCAATCCAGAGTTTTTCCAAACTTTGCAACTGTTGCAGAGTCACGCTCTTCATTCCCCACGATGATTTTTTGCCGAACTTCCAGTTTAGCGAATACAAACTTTTTCTGTCCATACTTCCCGCAAGTTTATGCAGTTTGAATTCAACCTTGCGCAGCCCGTATCCCTCCGCAGGAACTTCGTGATGCGCGAAGGAAACTTTTCGTCGCGGCAGAGTTTGTAAAAGTTTGTCCCTTTCCCTCTGCATTCCTTTCGCGCGCTGGTATTCGCGCAAAAGTTGTGCGCGGTTTTTTTCCAGCAAGAGGGGACGCTTCGCTGCGTCCATAATTTGACCCATGATGTTGACGCCGTCCATTCCGCTTTTGCAGTAAAAAATATTGTCCATAATCGCCGCCGTGTCTTCGCCGCCGTGCATCGCCACATACCCGGCGTGCCTAGGGTTGACGGGCGCTCCGCCGATAAGAACGGGGATGGAATATTTGCGGGTGAGCAACATATCGGCGACCGTTATCATGTGGTTGGAGGTTTGCACCAGCAAGGCGCTCATGCCGATAGCGTCGGCGTTTTCCCGCTCGGCGGTGTCGATGAATCGGTCCAGCGGAACTTGCACCCCCAAGTCAATCACTCGGTAGCCGTAATTTTCGAGCAACGTTTTCGCCAAGTCTTTGCCGATGCTATGCACATCTTGATAAACGGTGCCGAGCACCACCACGCCTTTGTATTCCAGCGCGGCACCGGGTTTGACTCCGCTCTGAAAACGCATGAAGCTTTCGAGAAACAACATCACGTGGCGCATGACGTCGGCGCTTTTCAAAAGATGCGGCAGGCTCACTTCGCCGCGACCAAACGCGTCGCCCAACTCGCGCATGGCGACCATAAGATGCTCGCTGATAAAATCCAGCGGCGTGTGGGTTTCGATAACTTTGGCGACGTCGGCGACGATGCGGTCGGTGTAAGGAAAAACGCCGCCGTCCTTCTCAATCTCCCCGCACTCTTTTTGCTTGAAGCCGTCCTTAATCCGTCGGCAAATACTTTCTTCCAAAGGCAGGTCGCGGTACACAACCTTTTTGATTTTCACCCCGGTTTTTTTGGTCAACGCAATCTCTTCCAGTTTTTCGAAGGCGTTCATGTCGCGGTGCAGGATGACTTGCGCGGCGAGAGCCACATCATCTTCCGGCAAACTTTCCAGCGGAACGTAATGGTGGGGATTCAAAATGGCGCAGTCCAATCCGGCCTTCCGCGCTTCGTCCAGAAAAACACTGGTCAACACTTTGCGCATATACGGCTTGGCGGCGAGCCCGTTGGTCAGGTTTCCCACGCCGATGCTGGTTTTGAGGTCGGGATGAATGGCTTTGATGCGCGGCAAACATTGCAACGTCTCCGCGCAAAAGTTTAGACCCGCCACCGATTCCGACCCGATGGGGTAGGCGTTGACGTCGATGAGAATTTGGTCGGGCGTTACGCCGAATTTTTCCGCCGCCTGTTTGACAATTTCCGCGGCCAACTCATATTTTTCGTCGGCGGTCTGCCCCGGCCCTTTTGGCCCGTTCACCAAAGCGATGTAGAGCGGGCAATGTTCCGCGGTTTGAGATAGCACCGCGTCCAACTTGCTCACCCCGTTTTTGTATTCTTCCAGGCTGATGGAATTGATGATCGGTCGTCCCGGATAATTCTCGACGGCGGCGCGCAGTGCCTCCACCGAAAAAGAGTCGAGGCACATGACTCCCTTAAAGTCGCCGGTCAGCGCATGAATTGTTGCGGGCAACACCGCTTCGGTTTTCACGATGTTGCTATCCATGCAAACGTCGATGATTTCGATGCCCAAATCCACGACCTGCTCCTGCACCACTTCTTCCAAAACGGTCATCTGGATTTCGTCGTCGCGCTCCACCGCGTCGCGAACTTTTTTGCTGCCCCGCACGTTCAGCCTTTCCCCGATGCGGACCAACCCTTCCGCACTGTCCAAGACCACCGCCGCCTGCGGGCCGGAAACATAAACCCGGCGTGGCGGCAAAGTTCGTCGCGACACCGCCGCGCCTTTCAACCGATTCGACAAGGCGCGAATATGGTCGGGAGTGGTTCCGCAACAGCCGCCGATGATGGCGACGCCGAATTCTTTTACGAAACGTTCCATGTAATCCGCCATCTCTTCGGGTTGAAGTTTGTAGCAAGTTTTGCCGTCTTCAGAAACTGGTTGCCCGGCGTTGGGAACGATGGATATGGGGTGACGACAGACGCGGCGCAATTTTTCCACCGTCGTCTGCATAAGTTCCGGGCCAGTGTTGCAGTTGATGCCGAAGGCGGAAATTCCCATACCCTGCACGGCGACATAAGCCGCGTGAATATCGGTGTTGAAAATTTGCATCTTGGAAAAATTGTCCACCGTGACTTGGACGATGACGGGAAGTTTTTTGCCGGCTTCCGCGAACGCTTTGTTGGCGCCGACCAGCGAAGCCTTCAGTTCCAAAATATCCTGCTGCGTTTCAAACAAAAGAACATCGGCACCGCCGTCGATCAAACCGCGCACTTGCGTTTTGTTGTTGTCGACAATTTGCGACCACGTTGCTTTTTTTAGGTCGGCGGCGGTTTTGGAAAGAACATAATTGGAGGGCCCGATGGAACCGACGAGGAACAGGGGGCGACCATCGTAGTCGGGCGAAACTTTATATCGGTCTATCGCCGCTCTGGCGATTCGGCAACCCTCAACGTTTAGATGCCAAGCGACGGCGGAGTAATCCGACTCTTGCGGGTGCAGATTTTTCGGGACGGCTTTGACATCGGCAAGGTCGATGCCCTTAAAGTCGAACTCCGCCAAACGCAGCGGGGACGCGCCGAAAGTGTTGGTCTCGATTAAGTTGGCGCCCGCCTGCAGATATTGCAGATGGATGCCCGCCAAATCATCGGGGCGAGAAAAGATGAGGAGGTCGGTCAACATTTTGAACGCAGGACCGCCGAACGCGGCATCATCCAACGCCAAGTTTTGCACCATGGTTCCCATGGCTCCATCCAAAAAAAGAACCCGAGTTCCCAACGCATCTTCAAATTTCATTTTTTTCACCGTCATACTTTTTTTCATCGTCGTCGCCGTCATACCTTTTTTCACCGTCGCGCTTTTTTCATCGTCGTGTTCAGGATTTTTCCGGCCGGTCGTCTGCTGTAATTCCGAAAACTCGTTCCATGAATGAAGGACGGTCTTTCGCGCATCGAAAACCCACATCCTTTTTCCGCGCCAGTGGGTTGAGATGTTCGCGGTAAGAAGCGCGGGCTTTGAGGGCGATGACTTGCAAAAATTCCTTTTTACCGAAATGTCCCACGCCCATATAAGACAAGCCCCGCACCACGATTTGCTTCTTTCCGTAGGCTGGAGTTTTGAACGTGTTGCCGGGATAAGGTCGGTAATATTCCCAAACCCATTCCCAAACGTTGCCGACCATATCGTGAACTTTATAAGGACTGGCGCCTTTCGGAAAACTTCCCACCGGTTTCAAGCCGTGACTTTTTTTTGCGCGCGGAGAAAGACTGAGGTTGGCAACGCCGCGGATAAATTCATCGCCCCAAGGATAGACGAACCCGGCGCGACCGCGGGCGGCTTTTTCCCACTCCGCTTCGGTGGGCAATCGCTTGCCCGCCCACTGCGCGTAGTCGCTGGCGTCAAAATAATTTACCTCGGTCACCGGCAAACGCTCCTGTCCTTCGGGAAACTTTTGCCCCTTCCAATAACGCGGCGGTTTGTGGTCGGTGGCCTGACAAAAAATATAGTATTGCAAATTTGTAACTTCGTGACGGTCGATGTAAAAATCGGCAACGTCGATGCGCCGCGCGGGAGACTCGTCGGCAAACCAAGGTTTGTGAAGCCCCAACGCGAGCGCACGGTTTTCCTCGTCAATCTGGTCGGTGCCAATGATAAACTCTCCCGCAGGAATCAGCACCATGCCCGCGGAAATTTTTTCGCCGCAACCCGGAAAAATCAAACCGATGGCAACGCACCATAATATTTTTCGGATGGATTGCATGAGAATCAAACTTTCTGACGTTGCCGAAATTCCGTTGACAGACATCGACGCGGAAGATCGGTTGACGGATTTTTCGCTGGACGGTTGCTCGGAAAAGTTGACGGACTCGGTCAAAGCAATCGGCATCCGTCATCCCATTTCCGTCCGTCCCTCCGGCAATCGTTACGCCATAGTCAGCGGACACAAACGTTTTCAGGCGGCGCCGCGGGCGGGCTTAACGAGCGTTCCCGCCTTCATCATACCCGAAATAAATGACGCGTCGCGATTGGTTATAAACTTGCGCGAAAATTTTGGGCAGCGGAATTATAGCGACGTCGAACGAGGAATCACGCTGCACAAAATTAAGTGCGCCGGAGTTTCCAATGCAACCGTCATCAAAGAGTATATGCCCCTACTGCAACTCGAACGCAGCAAAAAAATCTTCGCGGATTTATCTTCCGTCGCGACGTTGAGTTGCAAATTAAAAAAACTTCTGCACCACGGCGGCGTTCCGCTTAAAACATTCAGCACTCTTTATAAATGGAACGAAGCGAGCAGGGCGGCGGCGGAAAACTTATTTTCAATCATGACGGCGGGGAGCAATAAATGGCGGGAACTTCTGGAACTCCTCGACGAAATCGCCGCGAAAGAAAATACCACCGCGGAAATAATTTTGTCCCACGATGAAATCAAAAAGATTCTGGCGACGCCGACCGCGCCGCGACAATATGATGAAATCCGCGAGCATCTTTACCGCCGCCGTTATCCGGTTTTATCAGACCTGAAAAAGCGGGTCGCCCGCGCGCTGGATGAGATGGACTTGGACGACAAAACCCGTTTCAAATTTCAGGAAACATTTGAGAGCAACGAATTAAAACTGGAACTGAAATTCCAAAACGAAAAAGAATTATCCCGCCAAGTGGAAAAAATTTTCCGCGCCTTGCAATCCGGCGCGGCGGAAAAGTTGCTGCGGATATTCAACGACGCGTAACCGCCGCCGTCACGGTCACCGTCGCCGCAACGCCAGTCACCGCGCCGCCGGTTGCAAACTTAGTCTAGCCATCCGCCCGCAACTTTTTTGCCAGAGGCTTGGTGATTCCCGGCAGCGCCGCCAGTTCTTCCACCGCGGCGGCGCGGATGTTTTCCAGACTGCCGAATTTTTTCAAAAGCAGCAGGCGGCGTTTTTTTCCGATGCCCGGAATATTTTCCAACGGGGAACGCAAAGTCGCTTTGTCCCGCAATCGGCGGTGATAAGAAATGGCGAAGCGGTGCGCTTCGTCGCGAATGCGTTGCACGAGAAACTTGGAGGGAGAGTTCTGCTTAAACAACACCGGCGTCTTTTGTTGCGGCAAATAAACTTCGTCCGTCGCCAAGTTGTTGCGATATTTTCCTTTGGCGATGCAAGCCAAGTCCACCCGATCGACCAGCCCCAAAGCCTCGAAAACATCGCGGCCGGATTTCAGATGCCCCTTGCCGCCGTCGATGAGCACCAAGTTGGGCAGAGGTTTTCCTTCGTCGAGCAGGCGACGGTAACGGCGGGTCATCACTTCCCGGAGCATGGCGTAATCGTCGACGCCTTGCACGGTGGAAATTTTGTAGCGGCGGTATTTTGATTTTTCCGCCACGGCGTTTTCAAACACCACCACGGCGCCCACCGCGTGGCTGCCCGAGATGTTGGACAAATCAAACCCTTCAATCACTTCGGGAAAATGTTTCAACTGCAAAGATGTTTGCAACTCTTCCAACGAGCGGGTGCCGACGTCGCCCTTGTCGCGTTCCATCCTCATGGCGAAGCGGGCATTCTCTTCCGCCATCCTCACCAACTCGCGTTTCTTCCCGATTGCGGGAACCTCCAATCTTACCCGCGTTGCTTTTTTTTCTGACAACCAATCGGCGATCAGCGCGGACTCTTCCACAGGATGGGGCAACAATATTTCGGCAGGCAACACTAACTCGTCCGCGTAATATTGTTTGAGAAAAGAGGACAGGGTTTCGTCTTCCTCCATTTGGTTGAGCGACTTCATCTTGAATATTTTTTCGCTCAACATTTTCCCGCCGCGGATGATCAACACTTGGACCATCGCCTGTCCCTTCTCGGAACAATAGGCAACGACGTCCTGATCCTGCAAAGAAGTTGAGACGATTTTCTGTTTGCCGAGCACCGCCTGCACGGCTTGGATTTTGTCGCGGAACACCGCGGCTTCTTCGTAACGCATCGCCGCGGATGCCGATTCCATCTGCGCCTGTAAATTTTTCACGAGCATTTTGTTTTTCCCCTTGAGGAACCAGCGCACATCCGCCACCACCTTCCCATATTCGCGGGACGAAACTTGCCCGGCGCACGGGGCGAGGCAGCGACCTATTTGGTGATTGATGCAGGGACGACGCAACGCGGTGCCATCCAGTTTGTCTTTGCTCTGCCGTAGCGGAAAAATTTTGTAAATCAGCCGAATCGTTTCGCGGACTTCCTTGACCATGCTGTAGGGACCGAAATAAGTCGCGCCGTCTTTTCGGATTCGGCGCACCACTTCCAGCCGCGGGAATTTTTCCTGCGTCGTCAAACGTATATAAGGATAGTGTTTGTCATCTTTCAACAGGACGTTGTAGCGCGGCTGGTGTTTCTTCACGAAGTTGCTTTCGAGAATCAACGCCTCGGCTTCCGTCGCCGTGGTCAGAAATTTGATGTCGCGGACTTTGTCCACAAACATTTTCGCCCGGGGATGAAGCGTGCGCGAACTTTGGAAATACGCGCGGACGCGGCTGCGCAGAATTTTCGCTTTGCCGATGTAAAGAATTTGCGCTCGAGAATCTTTCATGATATAGATTCCCGGCAACTTGGGAATGTTCTTGACGATTTTTTTTATTTTATTTTCCAATGGAAAAAATCCCGCACAAAGGTCGGCACAAACCGCTGGTCACCGTCACACGACGTCGGTCACCGTAACCGCAACGCCGGTCACCGAATGAATCACACCTACGAAAAGTGGAAATTATGTTCGGCATCGTCATCAATATTGAATGCCACAAAATACCACAAAAATCCCCGTTGAAAATTCATAGCATCAAGTAAGCGGCTCAAGAACAACTTTCAAATGACAAACCTAAACATCAAGCCGAATGCGCTGT
>DKID01000003.1 GCA_002454045.1 Nitrospina sp. UBA6727
CAACTGCGCGGGGCTTTTTTATTGCGCGTGACGGCGGCGTTCACCCTACATAACTGCATTTGCTGGCGGGGGTGCGGGTGTCCATGTTTTTGCCGCGGGAGGTGTGGTCGTCAATTTCCGCGGCGCAACCGATCATCCTGCCGAATAGGAAAGTCGCGAAACTGGCGGACTCGATGTCTTCTGCCTTTATCTTGCCGGCGTTGAAATCTGACCAAACTATCTTCAACAGGATGACGGCGATGACGGCGTCGATGTTCACGCAATAAATATTTTTGCTGACTTTGGCTTTGAACAGGGCTTTGACTAGGCTGTGGTAGAAGTCGAGAAAAACGTTGCGGATGCCTTTCTCTTTGAAAAGACTTTGCACGAAAACTTCGCGCGGGTCGTGGTTGATTTCTTTGCCTTTGAAAATGGGATGGTTGATGCAGGGCAGTTTGGCGTAGTCAAGATTGCCGATGGCTTTTTGTTGCTTTTTGTACTCGGCGTAATTGCTCGCGACTTCCATCGCCATGGCGTCGAGGTCGAGCCCGTGCCCAGTGGCGGCGGCGTCTTGCAGACCTTTGCCTTTGAAGTTTTCCAGCAGGAAAGCGGCGGCTTCGTAACCGTTGCCGCCGTGGGCGAATCCGGTGTGGGTGAGAAATCCGACGAAGGCTTTGTTGACTTGCACCCGCTGCGGTTGTTCCGGTCCGTCGGCACTGACCGCGCCTTTGCAACCTTGCGCCGAGATGGTGCCCGGTCCGTTGGTGATGATGAGTCCGAGCAGCACTTGAAATTCGTAGAGTTCCGATTCGGATGGCTGGCGACCGAGGAGCGCGAGGAACGCGGTTTTGGTGAAACTGTATTCGGGGATTAATTTTTCGAGCGCGACGCCGGCGACGCTGTCTTCGCCGTGCTTTTCCGCGGCGGCGGAAACGCCGACGATGGTGCTGTAAATGCGCGAGTACCACGGCAACCGCGTCAGCGTGTCTTTGGAAATCTTTTTGCCCCGCAACGCGTGCCAACCCAGCGTCGTCCACACCGCGGCGAACAACGCGTCGGTGGAAAGTTTGCCGCCGTTGGCTTTTGCGTAATCTTGCACAAATTGGATGAAGACGGAGTGGCCGACTTTATTGAGACACGCCGCCAGTTTCTGCGCGCACGAATCTTCGCCGTCGGCGAGGAGCGCGTCTTTATGGGGGTCGGCGTTTTTTAATTGCTCGGCGTAATCGAACTTGGCGCGCGGGTCGTTCATCGCGCTGAACTGAAATAATTCTAGTAGCGCTTGAGAAACGCGCATGGATTTTTGCACCATTTTTTTGCCGCAGATGGCGACCGCCGACGACACCACGGTGTTCGGGGAACTGCCGTTTTCCCGCGCCGCGGCGGCGGCGGACAGGGTGGGCTGACCGTGCTGATTGACGTACAGGTTCAGCGCGATGCTGGCAATTTTTTCGCCGTATTCGTCGGGATAAATCCGGGTCAACGCGAACACCAAATTCGCTTCAAAAGTTTTCAGCGCGGCGTCTAAAATTGATGTGTTGTGGATTCGGGAAACTTGAGTTTTCGGGTCCATCATGGAAGCGCCGCTGGCGTCTTTGAGAGTTTCGCGGCGGTATTGCGCGCCGACGATTTTGTCCAACGCCTGAATCTGTTCGTTGTACGGGTTCACCGCTTCGACGACTGGGACGTCCAGTTCCGACGGTAGCGACAGGCCCTGGTTGTTGCCGAACCAACATTTCAGCGCCAAACTTCCTTGCGGTGCGAAATCAGGTTTTTGTCCGTGCAATTCCATCACCCGAGTTACCGCTTCGGGGATGTAGGCGATGTTCGTCACCAACGCGCCTTTTTTCGAGAAGATTGGTTTTTGCGGAGTGTAAATGCCGTCCACGCCAAAGTAGTCCATGAACCATTGCTCTTTGGCGACCGCGTCGTCGCCGGAACCGGCAAGCGACCCGGCGTGCCCGCAGGCTTTGGTCAAGCGCGCCTTCCATCGTCCCACCACGCAGGCGATGACGGGTTTGTCGGACTTGAGACCGTACTCATAATATCCGCCCGGTTCGCTGTACATCACCGCGACTTTGGAGCGGTCGTCGTTGTCGAACGCGTAGAGAAATTCTTTCGCGCCGTATTGGATGTAGACGTCCTTCCCGCTGGAGACGGAGGTGGTCGTGCCCCACCCGGCGGTGGTCAGATAAACGGAGATGGTGGTGGTGAAATTCCCGGAGTTGGAGAACAGCGCCACCGTGCCTTTGATCAGCGACTCGTGCGGAGCGCTACCGCCCAGCGCGCCGCCGAGACGGACGTGGTTCCAGGCGTCGGCGAGTCCCAAACAGTTGCCGCCGAACAGGTCGACTCCGTTGGCTTGACAGATGGCGCGCATGATGCGGGAATCTTTGACCGACACTTTCTCGGTTAGGATGATGGCTTTTTTCAAGTCCGGATTTTCGCGCACCGCTTCGGCGATTCCGTCCTTCACGCCAGACGGCGGCAAGTAAATGACGACGGTGTTGAATTTGTGCCCCGCTTGGAGTCCTTCTTTCACGGAGTTGTAGACGGGAATCTTCCCCGACTTGGTCGGCAGGAATTTCCCGGATTTCCCGGGCCCGGTGCCGAACACAATGTTGCCGCCGGAATAATCGTTGCTGACCGGGGTGACGGTTGAACTTTCTTTGCCGAGAATGTTCAAGACCACCACTCTATCTTCTTTGACCGCCAAGTCGGACAGGGAACGGACGCCGCAGTAAAAGGGGAAATCTCCCACGCCGTGTTTATACATTCAAACCTCCAAAACGAAAAATATTTTCGCGGCGCAAAGTTGCCGCGCCGTTGCCGTCGTCATCGTCACCACCGCGGCGCGGGCGAATGAACAAAACAACTAACGGATTAGAAGGAATATAATTGCCTCATTTCACCATTTCCATTGTAGTGATATGTCCTTGGTCATCATACACGCCCAAATTTCCATCTTTGTCTCGCAAGAAGTATTCGCCAAACCTGCGCTCCGTTTTCTGCACAAGCCTGGTTTGCCCTTCCTCGCTGATTTCGACCATTTCATTGTCCCAGGTGGAGCCGTTATGAAATCGCCAATACATCATAAGTTTATCGTCCACCTTAACCACAGATACATCTGCCTGAATGGTTAAGTAGGAATACTTGTAGTCGCCAATCGTTTCACTGGAAAACACAGGCGTGAAAAAAAACAAGCAAAATGCAAACACGACAAGTTTTATTGTATTTTTCCTAGTTAAGCAGGTTAATTTGCGAACATTGCTTTGCATGACATACTCCATTTTGGATAAAACACTGCACATGAATCCAACTTCACCACCCACCACCATCCAAGGTGGTATTCACACCGATTTTTCCGGCACACCGGGCGGCGGTTTTTCCATCGTCATCATCGTCATCGCGCCGTCATTCCTACCCACCAACCCTTTATCATGGGTACCGGGGGAGTCGCTTTTTGCAGGTTTCTTCATCTCCTCCTATTTTGAAGCAGTCAATACGTTCCAATCTCGCCAACGCTCTTTTTTTGAGCTGACGGATGTCACGTCGTTTTAAATACTTGCTCCAATCAAATTCATAAAACAACTCGTCAGCCGCTAGTTCCTTCGTCTCCTCAGACGTTTGTTTTCCGAGTTTCCCATCGTTTGCCCAAGCCATGTAAAACGACTCGTATGCAAACGCAATCATGTCGTTGTTATAGGAAAAGAGCTTGTCGCGACGAAATATATAGCCCAGCATGAGGTGTGCCAACGCATGGCCTTGATTTCCTGCCTGCCCAAGCCACTCCATTGCTTCGATATCGTCTTGCTCGACACCTTCGCCATAAAAATATGCACTGCCTAAACTAGGTTGTGCCGATGCATCTCCCTGTTCTGCCTTTGCACGCCATTTCGCAATTTCCTTGCTTGAATTTTCCGCGATGGTGGTGTTGCACATCATAGCCGTCACGAAAGCTACGGCACCTAAAACACAAAATAATTTTTTCATCCCTTCCTCACTATGTCTTGAAAGAATTTGCCAAGGATGAGTCAAATAATCAAAAACCGCAACGGCTCGTTCGTCACCATCACCGACATCACCGTCGCCGCGGTCACTGTCAACGCGGCGTCGGGCGTTATACTTTGAGTTTTGCTTTGATTGCGTCCTTGCCGCCGTTCTTCATCCACTCGTTGACCGCCAGCGCGTAGTTGATGACTTCGGACATGGCGCTGTCGTGGCCGAAAAAACGATACGGAATTCCCAACGCGTCGAGGACGTCGCGCAAATAGTTCATCCCGCGGATGACGTTGGGTCCGCCGCGACCGACCACGACGAACAGCGGGACGGGCCCGTGGCTCTGGAAAAACTCGCGCAAGCCGTCGCCCATCGCCCGGAACGTTTCGTAAATATCCGTGTTGTTGGCTTTGCCGCCGATGATGAACAGGACGTTGGATTGCGGCAACCAGTATTTGAAACTGATGCGGGAAATGTCGTGCATCTTTGCGTAAGGAGGGTTGCCGCCGAAGTCGGAGGAGATGGTCGCCTCTTCGCCGAGCAGTTCCGTGACCATGGCGTTGGCGCCGCCGCCGAAGGTTGGCGCGGTGATGGTTCCCTTGTCATTCATGACGAACACATCGCTCTGCCCTTGATAAGTGCGCAACTGGTTTATCTCTTGCTCAAACTCGGAGTAGTCGGAAGCGAACAAATGCGCGGGAAGATGCAAACGTTTCCACGCCGGGTCGTCGAGGTCAAAGGCGCATTTGAAATCGCAGGCGACCGGCAGCAACCGTCCGCCTTTGCCCGGCTGCATGCGGATGGGATTTAGTTCCAGCATCAGCATGCCGTAGTTGTTGTAAAGGTCCCACAACTTCGGCAAGTTTTGCACCAGCGGACTAATCAACGCCGCCGCCGTGCCGAGTTCCATCAACGCGTTGGAAACGTGAAACGCTTTCAGTCCGGTCAAGGCGTCAAACGGCACAACTTTCATTTGGTCGGCATCCAACTCTTCAATATCGACGCCGCCGTGGTGGGTGATGGTCATTATCGGACAACGGTGCTCCGTGCTTTCGGAAATGGAAAAATACACTTCGTGTTCGGCGGGCACCGCGCCTTCATAAGTTACGCCGTCCGATTTCGCCTTGAGGAATCCGTCAACATGCTCGACAAAATATAAACGCTCCTTTTCTTTGAGAGCGTCGGCAATGTTGTCCACCCGACCGAGCAAACCCGACTTGCCTTTTTTCCCGACGCCGCCTTTGAACAACGGCTTGATAAAAATTTGACCGTGGCGCTTGATCATATCTTTAATTTCATCGACGCTGAGTTCGGGGCCGCGGGCTTCGGAATGGGGAAACTCGACGAGGTCCAACAATTTGCGTCCCCAAAGCATGCCAGTTATCTGCATCGTTTTCTCCTGTGTCTACGCGGCGAACTCCCCCGCGGCGGCGCAGCAATTTCACGACGACCGCGCAGGGTCAAAAAAAATTCAGAGACGACCGCCGCGGAATTTCATCAAAACAAATTCCCGCCGCCGCCGAAAATTGACTTGGTTTCAGAGTAATTTGAAAATCGCATTGTAAGACATCCCAACATTTTGTCAACGATATCCTGAACGCCCGCCGTCGCCGTCGTCATCGCCGTCATCAACGCTGCCGTCACCGTCGTGACTGCCGCCGTTGTCGTGGCCGCGTGCGCAAAAATAATCCGCGGCTTGCTTGCGGGGCTTGACCGAAATAGTTTGCTCGTGTAGGTTTAATCCGCAACGCAACATCAACGCGGTTTTTATCGGCGGAATAATCATCAGGAAAATCAGGAGGGCGATTGGTTTCACTCGTTCACAGTGGCGCAGTTTTGGGCATCGACGGTTACCCCGTTGAGGTGGAGGTCAACCTTTCGCAGGGTTTGCCGGGGATGTCGATCGTCGGCTTGCCCGACGCGGCGGTCAAGGAAAGTAGCGACCGCGTCACCGCCGCCATCCGCAACATCCAACTCTCCTTGCCGGTGCGAAAAATCACCATCAATCTCGCGCCCGCCGACATCCGCAAAGAAGGTTCCGCGTTTGACCTCCCCATCGCCATCGGCATCCTTTGCGCCAGCGGGATGATCGAAAACGAGCGGCTGAAAAATCTGGTAATCCTCGGCGAACTTTCTTTGGATGGCAGAGTGAAACCCATCCGCGGCGGACTTTCCATCACCACCATGGCGCGGGAGAATGGGATGGCGGGCTTGCTGTTGCCGGCGCAAAACGCCGCGGAAGTTTCCGTGATCGACGGCATTCCCATTTACCCGATAGAAACTTTGCCGCAGGCGCTGGAATTTTTGTGCGGCAATTTGGAAATTCAACCTTTGACCGCGGAAAACAAAACCATCGCGCGCAACGAATACGATTTGAATTTCACCGACGTCAAGGGACAGCATCACGTCAAGCGCGCGTTGGAAATCGCCACCTCGGGCGGACACAACATCCTGCTCATCGGCCCGCCGGGCAGCGGGAAGTCGATGCTGGCAAAACGCATCCCGACCATCCTGCCGCTGATGACGCAGAAGGAAGCCATCACCACCACGAAAATTCACAGCGTGCTCGGTCAATTAAAAAACGGCAACGGCTTGTTGCGGTTGCGCCCGTTTCGTTCCCCGCATCACACGATTTCCGACGCCGGGATGATTGGCGGCGGGCGCGTGCCCATGCCGGGGGAAGTGTCGATGGCGCACAACGGCGTGTTGTTTCTCGACGAACTTCCCGAATTCAAAAGGAACGTTTTGGAAGTATTGCGCCAACCTTTGGAAGACGACGAAGTCTCCATCTCGCGCGCCGCGGGCTCCATCACCTATCCCGCAAACTTAATGTTGGTGGCGGCGATGAACCCGTGCCCGTGCGGTTATCGGTTTGACCCGAAACGCGAATGCGGATGCACGCCCGTGAGCATCAGAAGATATGTGGGGAAAATATCGGGACCCTTGCTCGACCGAATCGATATGCACATCGAAGTGCCGGCGCTGAACTACAAAGACCTCGCGTCGGAATCCGGCGGCGAACCGTCGCGAGCCATAGCGGGTCGCGTCGAACACGCCCGCGGCGTGCAACTAAAGCGGTTTCATCCGAACGATGAAAATAGTTTCAACGCCAACATGACTGCGCGTCAACTCAAAACTTGGTGCCAGTTGGATGACGCCTCGAAAGAAATTATGGCGGCGGCCATCGACAAACTCGGGCTCAGCGCCCGCGCGCACGACCGCATATTGAAAGTCTCCCGCACCATCGCCGACTTGGCGGAATGCGAATCGTTGCAACCCGAGCACGTCGCCGAAGCAATTCAATACCGCTCGCTGGACAGAGAGAGTTGGTTTTAATCGCGACCCACGACCGCGTCGCAACCGCGACCACCGCGCGCCGTCGCTCGCGCTATCATCGCGCCGCCGTCATCGCGGTCACCGTCGCGTCACCGTCACGTCGTCGTGTCATCGCGGCAAAAATAAAAGGGCTTGACCGCCTCTCGGCGACCAAGCCCTTTCACGCAAACAACTACGGGATTAAGAAGACTCCGGCAAAACCAAAGTTCCGCCGGATTGCGGGTTCTTATTTAGGTACCACGTTGGTGGCTTGCGGACCTTTCTGCCCCATACCCTCCTCGAACTCGACTGCTTGTCCATCGGTAAGAGTCTTGAAACCTTCCCCTTGAATTTCCGAAAAATGTACAAAAAGATCTTTGCCACTTTCGGACTCGATGAACCCGTACCCCTTGCTTTCGTTGAACCATTTTACTTTTCCTACTGCCATGATAAATACTCTCCTGCAATGTAGCGGGAACACGCTTCCAGAAAATCAAGTCGCGCCTCCCTGTTCTTTTAATTGGGTTGGATGGATGCAAGAACTTTCAAGAAAACTACTTTGAGAAAATCAGATTTCCCGTTTACTCCAAGTGAGCAAACAGAAGAAATCAACCTACAAACAAACACCCCCTATTCGCCGAGCACGGTAACACGAATATATTTTGCAGTCAAATATAGTACGCGGAAATTTGACCATGCGGCATCCGTCGCCGTGATTGCGCCGCCGCAGTCGCGCAACGTGGCGGCGTGGCGGCGATAAAAATGCTTGCCCTCCGCGATTTGTTGAGTGCAAAATGCGGGCACTGAAAATCATCGACCATCGGGGACGCAATTGAAAATGGCAAAGACCAACTGTCCGCCGTCCGATAAGGAAGGCGCGGAAGAACATCGCCAGTCCCGCATCGCGACAACGGTGGCAACGACGACGGCAACGGTGGCGATGACAACGGCCGCGGCGGTCGGCGGCGGAAATTCTCCGCAGCACCGCGAACGTCTTACCTGGGCGAAAGCCGCGCGGTTCCTCGCCCTGCCCTTCGCGGCGGCGCGGGTGGACACTTTCATGCGGGTGAAACGGTTTGAGGAAGTTTCCGTGGACGAACTCGTCGCACGCGGTATCGAAGGAATTCTCCTCGACGCCGACGGCACGCTTGCTCCTCATCACGCCCGCGAGTTTGACGCGTCGGTGCTGAATCACGTTCGTGCCATGCTGGAAAAAGGATTGCGGGTAGCCATCTACACCAACGCGGGGGAAGACCGATTTCAATCGTTTCAGAAAATGGGGGTGAAGGTCGCCCGGGATTTGCCCGCCAAACCTGACCCATACGGATTTCGCGCCGCGATGACCGACTTCCTGCAGTTGCGCGACCCCGCCAAGGTGTGCATGATCGGCGATAATTATTTGACCGACGGCGGGGCGATTGACGCCGGCATGCACTTCATCCACGTGCAACCGGTGCGCGGCGACGAGCCGTTCCTGCATTCGGCAACCCGGCACTTTGCCTACCTTTGCGCCGAGTTTTATAATCGGCGAGCCGCGCAATAAAATAATATGGCGACCAAACAAGTTCAGCAATATTGTCAGGACGCGCTACGGCTTGCCGCGCGCGAGGGGAACCATGCAGGCCTTGCTTTTTTGATTGGGGAAAAGTTCGGGTCGAACATCAGCCTGCTTCGCAAAGCGCGGCAGAAACTGCAATTTTTGTATCCCCGCGACGAAACGCCGGCGGATCATCCTTTGAATTTGGGGGGACGCGCGTTGAAGATGAGTTACGCCATGACGGTTCAGGAACATTACGCCGCGCCGTTGGAACAGGTCAAACATTTGGAATCGCTGCTCGCAGATTTCGTCGCCGCCATCCGTGACGCATTCAGTCAGCGGGATATAAAAAACTATCTCGACTCTTCGCCCGCTCTGGACATTTGCGCGGCGTCGCGGGGAACCACGAAGGCGGCGGAAAGCGAGGCGGAGTTTTCCGCCGATGATTTGTTGTCGGAGGCGGACGAAATTTTAGTTTTGGAAGACATCAGGAAATTGCTTCTGCGGGAAGGCAGCGGTTAAAAATTTATGGAACCCGAACCGTTCCTAAAAAAACGCATCCGACTTATTCTGGCATTCGTCATCCTCTGCGCCAGCACCGTCTTGATTCTTTTCACCGGGCCGGGATTCGATTTCGTCTGGCAGGTGATTATTTCCGGTTTCCTTTTCTTTTTCCTTTTCTGGCTGGTTACTTAACGGCAACCCACACCATCCCCAACAACGCCGCCGCCGACAGGACTAACGCGGCAAACGACAAAACTTTCGCCGCGGACAAACCCTTTTCCAACTTGTCGTCGATGGGCGCGGTCGCCGACTTTACCGCCGCGTCAAGTTCTTCCCTTATCTCATTCAAAATTTCCATCTTCGCGAAGCGAGTATTTTCCGCCACCAATTTGTCCAGCGCTTTTATAATTTCTTTGGTGATGTCCGGGGTGGCTTTCACCAGTTCTTCCCGCACCGCCACGAGTCCGTCCTCATTCATGCGCGCCATCTTGCGGTCAACTTCTTCCATCTTCGTGCGAATGGCTTTCTCCACTTTCGGCGCGATGTTTTCCTCAATCCGTTCCATCGATTCCCGCGCGTTGGCTAGCGACTCGTGCAAGTGTTCCTGAATTTCTTCTTCCAGCGCGTCTTTCCGCGACGCAACATGCCGCGCGAGAAGGTCTAGTTTCCGGCGGATTTCGGTCACCTTCTTAAACTCTTCGCGGGCTTGCGATTGCTCTCTTGCAAATTCCGAGTTGGTTGAATCAGACATAACGCTCCCTGCCGACGAAGTGACGAAAATATTTTTTGGTAGCGGATTTCTGCCCGCCGATTTTTTCGCCGCGGATTTTTTTTTCGCCGGCGATTAAAAAATAAACGCGCGGAGAATTATGGACGCAATCCGCAACAGTTTCAAATCGTAAACATAATTTTCTGCAACTTGACTTCGCCGTGGCGGCCGAGTATCTTTACCCCGTTGATTGATAAGGGGTTATCAAATGGAAAAGGCAATACAGGAATTCAAAAATTACCTGCTCGTCGAGAAAAACGCTTCCCCGCACACGCTCGCTGGTTATCTCAATGACATCTCGCAGTTCCAGAATTTTTTGACGCGTTCCGGTCACGCCGTGGAACGCTCCGTCGTTCGGCTCGAAAAAATAGATCGGTTGGCGGTGCGTTCATTTATGAATCATCTCTACGAAAAAAAAGTTTCGAGCGCGACTATGCGGCGCAAACTTTCAACGCTGAGTTCGTTTTTTCGGTTCCTGTGTCGGGAAAATTATTTGACGAGCAACGTCGCTAAAACCCTCCCCGCGCCCCGAGCGCAAAACAAACTTCCCGCATATTTTTCCGTCGATGAAATGTTTCGTCTTTTGGAGTTGCCCCAAGGCGAAGGGTTCCTGCCGATTCGCGACCGGGCTTTGTTGGAATTGTTTTATAGTTGCGGACTGCGCATCAGCGAACTGGTGGCGCTAACCACGGCGAATATCAACCTTGAATCTCGCATGGTCAAAGTGTCGGGGAAAGGCGGCAAGCAACGTCTTCTGCCGATGGGACGCCCCTGCGTGGACGCGCTGAAAATATATCTTGACGCCAGGACGGATAAAATCCGCGGGCGTTGCGGCGACGGCGAAAAACTTTTTCTGAATCATCGGGGGACTGGAATCTCCGTCCGCGGCGTGCGTAAAGTCGTAGAAAAATATGTTCGGCGGGGAAATTTTCCCGGCGGTGTTTCGCCGCATTCAATCCGGCATTCCTTCGCCACGCACCTTTTGGAAGGCGGCGCGGACTTGCGGTCTATCCAAGAACTGCTGGGACATTCCAGCCTTTCCACCACTCAGAAATACACGCATCTGACGCTTGACCGATTGTCTGAAACGTATGACAACGCACACCCGCGCGCCAAAGAAAAACCCGCGGTGAAATAATACGCACCGCGATTTCCCTTTTCGTCCCGTTACCGTTACAATACTCGGCATGATGCACGCGACCACGATACTCGCCGTCCGACACAAAGGCAAAGTCGTCCTCGGCGGCGATGGGCAAGTCACCCTGGGCGACACGGTGGTGAAACATTCCGCCAACAAAGTTCGCCGCATGCACCACGACAAAGTGGTCGGAGGGTTTGCGGGCTCGACGGCGGACGCGTTTTCTCTGTTCTCCCGATTCGAAGAAAAACTCGAAAAGTTTCAGGGGAATCTTCCCCGCTCCGCGGTTGAACTCGCCAAAGATTGGCGCACCGACAAAATGATGCGGCGGCTGGAAGCCATGTTGATTGTGGTCGACAAGGACCACTCCCTCCTGCTATCCGGAACTGGGGACGTGATTGAACCCGACGACGGCGTTTTGGCGATTGGTTCCGGCGGGATGTTCGCCGCCGCCGCCGCGAAAGCATTGGTCGAACACAGCGATCTTTCCGCGCGGGAAATCGTGAAAGAGGCGATGAAGATTACCGAATCAATTTGCATTCACACCAACTCCAACATAACGATTGAGGAATTGTAGCGCATGAACGAGTCCGCATTGACCGAAATTGAAACCGCGCCGCAAAATTCTGACGACGCGGCGATACCGTCCTTCACTCCAAGACAAATTGTCGAGGAACTGGACAAGTTTATCGTCGGGCAAACCAGAGCCAAGCGCGCGGTCGGCATCGCCTTGCGCAATCGTTGGCGGCGGCAACAACTTCCCGATTCTCTCCGCGACGAAGTGGGACCAAAAAATATTCTCATGATTGGTCCGACCGGAGTGGGCAAGACGGAAATCGCGCGGCGGTTGGCAAAACTTTCCAAGTCCCCCTTCATCAAAGTTGAAGCCTCCAAATATACGGAAGTGGGTTATGTCGGGCGCGATGTAGAATCCATGATTCGTGATTTGGTGGAGTTGTCGAAAAATATGGTTAAGGAGGAAATGGAAACCACCATTCGCGGGCAAGCTCGCGAACGGGCGATGGAAAAACTTTTGGACTTGCTACTTCCGCCGCCGCCGGGCATGGAGGGAAAAACCGAATCGCATCTGGATTCAAACGGCAAACTGCATTACCAGCAAACGCGCGAAAAGTTTACTCGCATGTTGGAGGAAGGCAAACTCGACGAACGCAAAGTGGAAATCCAAGTGCGGGAAAAAATGCCCGCCATCGTTGACATAAGTTCCGGAGCCGGGATGGAAGAGATGGGCAACAACCTTAAGGACATGCTCGGCTCCTTCATGCCGCAAAAAACCAAAAGCAAAAAACTAAAAGTTCCGGAAGCCTTCAAAGTTCTTTGCCAGGAAGAAGCGGAAAAGTTGCTCGATCAGGATCATGTAATGGCGGAAACCTTAAAGCGCGTCGAGCAAAACGGCATCATCTTTATCGATGAAGTTGACAAAATTATCGGCCGCTCGTCCGAAGGAACCGACAGTCCCGACGTCTCCCGCGAAGGAGTGCAACGAGACCTTCTGCCCATCGTCGAAGGCTCATCGGTCAACACCAAGTATGGCATCGTGAAAACCGACCACATCCTTTTCATCGCGGCCGGGGCGTTTCACTCCGCGAAACCGTCTGACTTAATTCCAGAATTTCAGGGACGTTTTCCCATCCGCGTCGAACTGGATTCTCTGACCAAAAATGATTTCGTCCGCATCCTCACAGAACCCGACAACGCCATGGTCAAACAATACACCGCGTTATTGAAGACGGAAGGAATCAACCTAACTTTTCGGGACGACGCCATCAACGAAATCGCCGAGATGTCCGCCTTGGTCAACCAGCGCACGGAAAACATCGGCGCGCGGCGCTTGCAAACCATCATGGAAAAATTCCTCGAAGACATTTCTTTCGACGCCCCGGATATGGAAGACACGGATATCACCATCGACGCCAAATATATTCGCGACAAACTGAAAGACATCATTCAAGACGAAGACCTCAGCCGTTACATCCTTTAGTTGCCCATGAAAAAACTCATCCATAAAGCGGAAATTCTGCTGGAAGCTCTTCCTTATATCAAGAATTTCTGCAACAAAACCATCGTGATCAAATACGGTGGTAGCGCCATGGTTTCGGATGACCTCAAGCAAAATTTCGCCCTCGACATCGTCATGATGAAATACATCGGCATCAATCCAGTCGTCGTTCACGGCGGCGGTCCGGAGATCGACAAAACCCTCAAGGCGCTGGGAATCCAATCCCGTTTTGTTGAAGGACAACGCATGACCAACAAGGAAACGATTGATGTCGTGGAAATGGTTCTCGGCGGAAAAGTGAACAAGGAAATCGTTTCCCTAATCAACCACCAAGGAGGCAGCGCGGTGGGCATCACCGGCAAAGACGGCGACATGATTTGCGCGAAGCAACACAAAAAAGTGCGACGGTCGCCGGCGACGAATCGCCCCGAAATTATCGACATGGGACTAGTCGGCGAAATCACCAAAGTGAACCCGCGCCTTCTGGAAACCCTGGACCAAAACGAATTCATCCCCGTCATCGCGCCCATCGGCAAAGGGGAAAAAGGCGAGACGCTCAACATCAACGCCGACTTCGTCGCGGAGAAAATAGCATCCGCACTGAAAGCCGAAAAATTAATTTTGATGACCGACACCGAAGGCGTAAAAAATAAAGCCGGCAAACTTCAATCCAGTTTGACCCGGAAACAAGCATCCGACTTCATCCGTAGCCAAGTCGTGCGCGACGGAATGCTCCCCAAAGTGAATTGTTGCTTGGACGCCCTCAAGTCTGGAGTTCGCAAAACTCATATCATCGATGGCCGCGTTCGGCACGCCCTGTTGCTCGAAATTTTTACCGCCGAAGGAATCGGAACTCAAATCGTAGAAAAAACCAAAGACCTAAAACCCGCGTGACCAGCGTCGTGCGTAGCGCCAAACTTGTTGATATTGACAAAGAAACTCCCGATTGATAATTTACCGAAATGCGCAGAACTCCGAAAACTTTTTGACATCGCCCGATACAATGAGTTCATCACTGTTGGATGAAAGAAGCAAAACGGTTCTCCTGGCGGTCATCGACAAATATGTAGAAACCGCCGCGCCGGTAGGCTCCCGCACCGTCGCCAGGATTCACCCCGAACACCTTAGTCCCGCCACGTTGCGGAACGTGATGGCGGATTTAGAGGAGAGAGGGTTTCTGAATCAACCGCATAAATCAGCGGGCCGAATTCCCACCGACAAAGGCTATCGGTTTTATGTGGACCACCTTCTGCGTCCGCAAAGTTTTTTGATGAAAGCCGAAGTGCTGTCGGAAACTCCCGAACTTGAATACCTCCTCGGGAGGCAAAATCTTCAGGGACTGCTTGAGCAAGCCTGCGAAAATCTTTCCACGGTTTCCCAGCAAACGGGGCTGGTCATGCTACCCGGTTTTCCGAACGCCTGTTTCAAACATATTGAGTTCACCAAAGTGGCGCCAGATGCAGTGCTGGCGGTCTTCTTTTCCGATCAAGGCATTCTGCAAAACAAAGTGCTTCCCATAGATGCGGACATGACCCAAGATCAACTGACCTCTATTTCAAATTACCTGAACAGTGAGTTTAGCGGGAAACCCATTAAGTGGATTCGGCGGGAATTGCTGAAACGGTTGCGGCTCGAAAAAGAACACTACAACCATCTCGCGAGCAAAGCCCACGCCCTTTCCGCCACCTTGTTCGCGGATGAAAAAGAAAACGGCGGACTGATCGTAGAAGGTGCGCTGAACTTTCTCGACCAGCCCGAGTTCACCGAGGACATCAGCAAGATTAAAGCGCTCTTGCTTACTCTCGAAGAAAAAACTAAATTGATTAATCTGCTCGACCTTTGCCTGCACCATGACGGAATGACGATATTGATCGGAGAAGAAAATCTCCAGGAGGAAATGGGGAACTGCAGTTTGATAGCGCAAAACTATAAATTGAGAAATAAAAATGTCGGCACGCTGGCTGTTTTCGGGTCCAAAAGAATGGATTACAAACGAATCATTTCCATCGTGAACCACACCGCAAAAATAGTTTCCAAATTAATTTCTGAAAACCAGGGAGTTTAAAAAGTTTTCATGGCGACGAAGAAAAAAGCGACGAAAGAACCTGCCGAAGAAGAACGGGAAGAATCCGCCGGCGACGAAGAAAAGCAAGAACGCGACCCCGTCGAAGAACTTCAGCAACAATTAAAAAAGAAGGACGACGAACTTGCTGAACAGAAAATCGATTTCCTCAGAGAAAAAGCCGACCTCGAAAATTTCCGCAAAAGGTTGGTGAAAGAAAAGGGCGACGCCGTGCAATTCGCAAACCAACGGCTACTGAAAGAGTTGGTGCAAATCAACGACAATCTAGACAGAGCTTTGCGCGCACCCAATACCTCCATGGAAACTTTCAAGGAAGGCGTTGAAATGATCCAGAAACAGTTCACCGCGTTCCTCAAAAATCAGAAAGTGGAACCGATTGAAACCATCGGGAAACTTTTCGACCCAAGCCTGCACGAAATCATGGACCAGCAGGAGTCTAAAGACCATGACGAAAACACCGTCATCCAGGAATATTCCAAAGGTTACACCTTGAACGGACGCATTCTTCGCCCCGCGAAAGTGGTGACCGCAAAAAAGTCGGCGGCGGAAAAGGTTGAAGAAACCGTCGAAGAGGAAAAATGATATTTTGCTCGGCCCCTTCGTAGCAGAACATTCCCGCCCTCTAAAACTTTTTATCGCACTATGCCTGAACTGCCTGAAGTCGAAACCCTGCGCCGGGCACTTCTCCCCTTAGTGATTAACAAAACCTGCACCGCACTCAAGTTCTACCGCAAGGACATTCGGTTCCCCATTCCCAAAAGTACTTTGCGGAATCGGTTCGCAAACCAAACGGTTTCTAAAATTCAACGCAACGGGAAATACCTGCTGTTACAGGTCGCGCAAGGTGCCATGCTTTTGCATCTCGGCATGAGCGGGCACGTTTCCCGGCACACTTCCATGGTCCCGCGGGAAAAACACACGCACGCTATTTTCCGGTTCGGTTCCAAAACCTGCCTACACTTTGTCGACCCGCGGCGTTTTGGATGCATACTCTGGGTTCCGCGCAACGGGAAACATCCCTTGCTAGATAAAATGGGACCTGACCCATTTTCATCGGATGCCAACGCGAAAACTTTGAAAGGCAGCGCGAAAAACTGTCGGGTTCCCGTCAAGACTTTCATCATGGACGCCCGACGCATCGCGGGAATCGGCAACATCTACGCCTGCGAATCCTTGTTTCGGGCGGGCATTCATCCGCAACGAAAATCGGGACGAATCACTTTCGCCGAATGGGCACGCCTCATTTCCTGCATGCGCTCCACCTTGCAAGACAGCATCCGCGCGGGAGGAACCACCTTGCGCGATTTCTTTGACCCCAGTGGCAACGCGGGATATTATGCGACAAAACTTTCCGTTTACGGCAAAGAAGGCGAACCTTGTCCAAAATGTAAAACCCAAATTTCCCGCACCGTTCACGCGGGGCGGTCTACTTTTTTTTGCAAGACCTGTCAACCGACGCGAAGCCGCGCGGTCGTGAAAGTGAAACGCCGTGTCTTTTAAAAACAGCCGAACATCTTGTATACTGCGCCGTCTCACATTCGCAGGGAGGGGACGGTGATTTTCGCCGTCCCACCCGTCGACGCAATATCAAAAACGGAAGCACAATTTTGCTTGCTGATAAAACCGTGGCGACCTTAATCGATTTCTAACAACGGAACCAAAAGGAAATAAAGATGGCGAAAAAATCGCAACCTCTCAATACCAAAAGCCAAGCCATCACGCAGGGAAACCGACGAGCCCCCAACCGCGCCATGCTTCGGGCGGTGGGATTCACGGATGGAGATTTCGCAAAACCCATCGTCGGTGTCGCCAACGGACAAAGCGAGGTCACGCCTTGCAACGCGGGACTGGGCAAACTCGCCGACATCGCTTCAACGCAAATCCGAAAAAACGGCGGCATGCCGCAAATGTTTGGAACCATCACCATCAGCGACGGCATCGCCATGGGAACCGAAGGCATGAAATGTTCCATGGTCAGCCGCGAAGTGATCGCCGACTCCATCGAAACCGTTTGCCGCGGCGCCAGCATGGACGCAGTCCTTTGCATCGGCGGCTGCGACAAAAATATGCCGGGGGCTATGATTGCCATGGCGCGGTTGAATATTCCCGGACTCTTCGTTTACGGCGGCACCATCAAGCCGGGCCATCTGGACGGCGACGACCTAACCGTCGTCAGTGTGTTCGAAGCGGTCGGACAATTTGGCGCCGGCACCATCGATAAAAATCAGCTGATCAACATTGAGCGCAACGCCTGCCCGGGGTTCGGCTCCTGCGGCGGGATGTTCACCGCCAACACGATGTCATCCGCTTTTGAAGCGATGGGCATGAGCCTGCCTTACAGTTCCACGATGGCGAACGAAGACAAGGAAAAAGAAATCAGCGCCGGACAAAGCGCGCAAGCCCTTTTGAACATGGTCGAAAAAAATATCCTGCCGCGAAATATCATGACGCGGGAGGCATTCGAAAACGCCATCGCCGTCGTCATGGCGGTTGGCGGTTCCACCAACGCGGTTTTACATCTTCTCGCCATCGCCCACTCCGCCGAAGTTCAACTTTCCATCGACGACTTTGAAGTAATGCGAAAAAAGATTCCCGTGCTTTGCGACATGAAACCGTCTGGAAAATATGTCGCCACCAACCTGCACCACGCCGGCGGCATTCCGCAAGTGATGAAAATAATGTTGAACGCCGGACTCCTGCACGGCGACTGCATGACCGTGACCGCGAAGACCATCGCCGAAAATCTGCGGGACGTCCCCGACCAACCGCGCGAAGACCAAGATGTAATTCTACCTTTGTCCCGACCAAAATCTGCGCAGGGTCATTTAGTAATTCTCAGAGGCAACCTCTGTCAGGAAGGCGCCGTCGCAAAAATTTCCGGCGTCAAAACTCGGAGCTTCAGCGGACCGGCGCGCGTCTTCAATTCAGAAGAAGAATGCTTGGACGCCATCCTCGACGACCGCATTCAAGAAGGCGACGTCGTGGTCATCCGCTTCGAAGGTCCGAAAGGCGGACCGGGGATGCGCGAAATGTTGGCGCCGACCTCCGCCATCGTCGGTAAAGGTTTGGGGAACAAAGTCGCGCTCATCACGGACGGTCGATTTTCTGGAGGAACTTACGGAATCGTAATCGGCCACATCGCGCCAGAAGCGCAACTGGGCGGAGTGCTGGCTCTCATCAAAGACAACGATACCATCGCGATCGACATCGGACGCAACCAACTGAACGCGGAATTATCCGATGAAGAACTTGAGCGAAGAAGGCGGGAATTCGTTGCCCCGGAAATAAAATATAAAGCGGGCGTGTTGGCGAAGTACGCCAGACTCGTCGGTTCCGCCAGCAAAGGCGCGGTAACCGACTAAACCATTCGGCGTGGCGGCGAGTAATCGCTTTCGTCGCTGACAACTACGGAGCCGCGCGGCGCGAAACCCTTCGCATTAGTTATGACGCATTACAAAATCTTGCCGGGGAATCTTTATCCCAAAGACAATCGCATAAACCTTTATTACCTGCACAATCTTTTTAAGGTCATCGGCGAATCCGTTTCCCTGCAAATGAAGGAAGGGCATAACATCCGCATCCCCATTACCGCCGGGATGTGGGGCGGTTCCTACATGGTCGGCATGGACGATGGGCAAGCTAAGACGCACGTCGTTCGTCTGTATTCCATCGCCAACTTGCCGCAGAACACTCCCTTAGATAAAAAGGAAAACTTTGAACGCTTGATGAATATTTATCAGCAAACGTCCCGCACCACTTTCGCGCGTTACGGATTGAATCTGGTGCGCCCGCGTTGGGGGGAAGCCATCCCCTATTCCAACAAGGTGCGACCCACCACCGCCCTGCAAATGTGGGACGCCGCGGGAAGAGCCAAGTTTGTGCGGATTTTTTTTGTGTGGAATGAAGCCACTTGGGAAGAGGCGATTATCTACGACATGGTGCGCAACGTTAAAGTCCTTAAAGAACTTTTGCATCTCGGAACTCGCCCGGCGAAAAAAGACGCCGCGGAACTTAAGTTTCTGCTGCAGGATGTTCTCATCACTTACTTCACCCTGTACTCCGCGTTGACCCCGGATTTCGTTGAGCACGCGGCGCCCATCATCAAAGACCTGTTTCACCAGATGATAAACGGGATGCATTCGGAGCAAGCCATCGAAGAGCAATACCACAAAGTTTATTCAAGTGCTTTGGTTTATGGATTTGAAGAAGCCCTGAAAATTCCTTACGGAAAAGAAAATCTGGATGTAGAAAAAGTGGAAGACTGGTCGGTGGAAAAAATTAATTACGTCCCGGATGAGTTAAAAGAAAAACTCGTTCCCGCTTTGCAGGTGCCTTGGAAAAAATTTCAGAGCAACCTCGAAAAAAAATATGGCGCGCGTGACGCCGAACTCAAATGACGCGCTAATTCAGTTTCAAGAGAAACCATCCCGCGATTCCCTTCTGCCCGTTCAATTCTTTATTAGACCCGTTCCAAATCGCGACGGCCATCAAAACCGATTGTTCAAACTGAACATCATCGGCGTTGGCGTTGGTTAAAGACCGCATGAAAACCAGGCGCCACTTATTATTTTTCCATTCCGCAAAGCCGCGCACATTTTGCTGACGTTGGTCGGTCAAAGTGCCGAACCCTTCCGCGTTTAAATCTTCAGTCGTTTGATACGCAAGTTGCGCGGCGGGATTGTCTCTTACACCCGGCTGCCCTCTTTCCCCGCCCACCGCTTTCCATTGCCAGATGTTGACGGGCTTTCCCGCTTCGCCCATCGTAATCGATGGCGCTTCCTTGTCGGCGACAATCGGAAACATCACCGCCGCGCGGTCGACATACAATGTCGAATGATCAAAGTTGCTGTCGCGAGTCGCGTCATCCCATTCCAGCATGATGATTATGCCCGCATCATTTTTTGCGGCACGCACCGTAACTTCCTTCGTCGAAGGATTCGGCCACTTCGGATTTGTGATCATTTGCGGTCCGAGTTCCACCGTGACGGGGACGGGCGCTCCGTCCCAAAAAGGATCGCGCGGGTTCGCCGGCAAGGTTCCATCATGACTTGCCACTTGTATGACGGGACCGCAGCTTTCATCCCGCAAACAATCTTCGACATTCGCGCCGCAGGAAAAAAGGAAGAGAGCGCAGAACGCAACCATCACTCCGAAGCCGAATGGCGGCAGTCTTTTTTTGGACATGGAGTTAATAATTTTCGATTAAATTTTCGAGTTCTTTTTTTAATTCAAAAGTGTAGGGACCGACCAAAATCAGGTTCAGTTTTTCCGCGACGAAAGTTCGGCGGGCAACCGCGGTGATTTTTTCTTTCGAGATCGCCATGACTTGGTTGCGTTCTTCTTCCAAGGACATCGCTTCCGAATAAAGGTGAGGGAAAGCGTAACGCATCACCTGCTTGTAAGGATCATCCAACTCCGAATCCAGATCAAACCTATAACGTTTTTTCACATGCGCGACTTCATCGTCGGAGGGTCCCAGGCGGGCAAAAGTTTTAACTTCATGGATGAGGACTTCCGCGACCGCAATGAGTTTTTCCGGCCGCACCGTTACATCAAAATCCATCGTGCCGATATCCGACATACCGGTTACCCGACATTCCACCGAATAAACTAGGCCGCGCTCCTCCCTGAGTACCCTCTGCAACCGGGAAGTGAAACCATCATCAAAGATTCGGCTGATCAAATCTAGAGCCAGGAAATCCTCGTGATTGTAGGAACAGGAGCGAAAACAAATTTGCAGTTCAATCTGGCTATCCGAATCGTGTTGAAAAAGAGACTGCGGTCGTGCTTGTTCATCGGCGATACTACCGATGAAATGTTTTTTTGAAATCGGCGCCGCGCCATTAGTGGAGGAGGAAAAATATTTTTCTACCAATTGAAAATTACGATCGCGCTCGATGGGTCCCGCCATCGCCAAAACCATGTTGCCGGAAATGT
Organism: Nitrospina sp. UBA6727; assembly: GCA_002454045.1. Taxonomy (GTDB): domain Bacteria; phylum Nitrospinota; class Nitrospinia; order Nitrospinales; family VA-1; genus LS-NOB. The sequence goes on from DKID01000003.1 coordinate 21,279, forward strand.
AATGGGTGTTGTAGTAATCCCGCAACATTTCTACGGTAATCATTTTGATCGTCGCCTCCGTCCCGATGGTCGGCCACGACATTGGTGTTCCGGGATAAAGCAGTTTGCATGCGTGGTTGTTGATATCGACATTCACGCCGTCTTCGTTGAGATCTTCATAGTGCTCCTCGAGAATAATTCCGCGCTCCAGTTCAATCTCCGGAAATGTCGGGGAAGAAAAAAACTCCGCGAAAATTTCCATCCCTTTTTCCAACTGCAAGATATGCGGACTGAATCCGTACTGCGTGTATTCCCCGAGGGTAGAGGCGCGAAGGTCGCGGCCGATATTTTCGAATTCCATATTCAGGGAAATCGAATCGCCGTACTTTTGGTTGCCGCGGAATAGCATGTGTTCCAGAAAATGAGAGATGCCATTGTTCTCCTCATTTTCAAATCGCAAACCGGCGCGGACAAACATCGACACTTCCATGGTGTGAATGTGCGGCATTTCCACCGTCACCACCGTCAAGCCGTTGGGAAGAACATCCGTAAAATATTTTAACGAGGATTCCGTAGTTTTCATTTTCGCAATATTAAAAACTATCTTTGCTGAAACGCGTTCCCGCTACTCAAACAAAATGGCATCGTCTCCCAGAATATCCTGAATCTGCTGGACCACTTCGTTGGAAGGTTGAACGCGCAGTTCCTCCGCCACCGCGACCACGCGCTCTTTGTTGTCTGGAAAGATGAAGTGCAAGCGCGTGTCGTTGTTGCCCTTGTGGGAAGCAAGAATCTCTCTCACCGCCACCAGAGTTTCGCGCTCCAATCCCGGCGTCCTGAAATGGATCATGACCCGACCGTGAAAATGTTGTTTGGCTTGCGCAAGCGGAAAAAATTCTTTGGCGATGACTTTCGGCAAGTTGCCTTCGGAATCCACTTCCCCTTTCACCAGCAACGGTTCTTCCTTCGGCAAAAGCGACTGAACCTGACTGTATATTTCTGGCCAAAGGATTACCTCCACCGACCCTTGCAAATCCTCAAGGGTGACGATCCCCATCTTGTCGCCTTTGCGGGTAGTCTTAGAAAGATGCTTGATCGGTATTCCCGCCAAGCTAACGGTTTTCCCGTTGCCCGCTTCCGCGACGGATGCGGAAGTCGCATCGGTAAACCAGGACAACTCATGGGTGAACTCATCCAGCGGGTGACCTGTGATGTAAAATCCGATGCTCTCTTTTTCCAACCGGAGTCGGTCGGTATTGCTCCACTCCTCCGTCGCGTCTTCCGATTGTTTGTCGTCCTCAACATTAAGTTCAAGCGAATCGAACATGCTCGACTGCCCCAACTGTCGGTCCCGCTGTTTGCCCTGCCCCCGTTCCATGCAGGCTTGAAGTTCTTTCATCATCCCGGCGCGGCTTTGACCTAGAGAATCGCACGCTCCACTTTTGATCAAACCTTCGAACACTCGCTTGTTGACCAACTGCATATCCACGTTCTCACATAATTGTTCCATCGATGTGAACCGACCCAGCTCCTTCCGCGCCGCGATGATATTTTCGATGGCTCTGCCGCCGACATTTTTGATGGCGCCCAAGCCGAAGACGAGTGTATTTTCAGATACCAAAAAGTCGCGGTGGCTCAGGTTCACATCCGGAGGTTGCACGGTGATATTCATTTCGCGGCAATCATGGATATAGCGAGTGACCTTTTCGGTGCTGTCCATATCGCTAGTGATCAAGGCGCCAAAAAAATCCAGCGGGTAATGAGCCTTCAGGTAAGCGGTCTGATAAGAGATCAGCGCATACGCCGTGCTATGCGATTTATTAAATCCATACTCGCCGAATTTTTCCATCAGGTTAAAAATCTTTTCCGATTTTTTTTCATCGAACCCTTTCGCCCGCGAGCCTTCCATAAATTTTTCACGCTGCGCGGCCATCTCTGCTGGCATCTTCTTTCCCATCGCCCGGCGTAGCAAGTCTGCATCGCCCATGCTGAATCCGGCCAACACTCTGGCAATCTTCATCACTTGCTCCTGATAAAGAATGACCCCGTGCGTTTCCTTGAGGATGGATTCCAACTGCGGCAGGTCGTATTTTTCCACCATCGTGCCGTGTTTGCGCTTGACGTAATCATCGACCATGCCGCTTTCCAGAGGTCCCGGCCGATACATCGCCAAAAGGGCGACGATGTCTTCAAAGCTGTCCGGCTTTAATTTTTTGATCAGGTCGCGCATGCCCGAACTTTCCAACTGGAAAACTCCAAGCGTTTTTGCATCGCAAAGAAGTTTGAAGGTGGCGGGATCATCCATGGGAATGGCGCCAATATCCAGTTTGATATTTTTCGACTTGCGAATTATTTTCAAGGCGTTGTCGATCACCGTCAGAGTTCGCAATCCCAGAAAATCCATCTTCAGCAAACCCAACTTTTCCACGCTGCCCATAGCATACTGAGTCACCACCTCGTCGTTGCCGCCTTTATAAAGCGGGCAAAACTCCGTCAGGGCTTTGGACGAAATGACCACACCGGCGGCGTGGGTTGAACAGTGGCGCGGTAAGCCTTCCAGATTTTTGGCGACATCCAGCAACTCGGCGACTTTCGAATTTTCCTTGCGCAACTTTTCAAACTGCGGTTCTTTCTTGAACGCTTGCTCGAGTTTGATGTCCAACTTGTTGGGAACCAGTTTTGCCAACTTATCGACTTCGCCGTAACTCATGTCCAACACCCGCCCGACGTCGCGAATTACTCCCTTCGCGTTCATGCTCCCGAACGTGATGATCTGAGTCACGTTCTGGTTTCCTCCATATTTCTCGGTAACATATTTGATCACGTCGTCCCGCTTCTCCACGCAAAAGTCGATGTCAATATCCGGCATGCTCACCCGTTCCGGATTCAGGAACCGCTCAAACAGTAAGTCGTATTGCAACGGATCGATGTCGGTAATTTTGAGAGCGTAAGCCACCACGCTGCCCGTCGCAGAACCCCTGCCGGGTCCGACCGGAATTTCTTTTTCCCTGGCGTAGCGGATGAAATCCCACACGATGAGAAAGTAGCCGGGATACCCCATCTTGTTGATGATGCCAAGTTCGCGGTCCAACCTCTTTTCATAGACGCCTCGGTCAAACTTAATTTTCCGCCGCGACAATTCTTCGAACCTTTTTTGCAAACCTTCGCGCGCGCGTTCATCGAGATAAGTTTCAAGGGTGTAAGATTCCGGGATGGGATATTCCGGTAAGTTGAGTTTGCCAAACTCTAAATCCAATTCGCAACGCGCAGCAATTTTCACGGTGTTCTCAATCGCCTCGGGGACGTCCTTGAACAGGGCGGTCATTTCTTGCGGCGACTTAAAATAAAATTCGTCCGCGGGATACTGCATGCGGTAAGGGTTGCTGATGGTTTTCCCCGTCTGCAGGCACAGCAAAATTTCGTGCGCACGATAATCTTCCCGGTTGATGTAATGACAATTATTCGTGGCCACCACCGGGAGTTGCAACTTTTCACCGATGCCGATAATTTTCTTGTTGATTTGATCCTGGTTCTCCAGTTTATGATTTTGTAGTTCGAGGAAAAAGTTGCCGTCGCCCATGATCTCCGCATACTGGCTCGCCACCTTGATGGCGCGAGGGACATTCTCGCGGTTGACGTTGTGGGCAACTTCTCCGCGGACGCAGGAACTCAACGCAATCAACCCTTGCGAATATTCCGCCAAGAGTTCTTTGTCGATGCGCGGCTTGTAATAAAATCCTTCCAAATATCCCTTGGTCACCAGATTCAAAAGATTTTTGTAACCCGTTTCATTTTCGGAAAGAAGGATGAGATGGTAAGACGCGTCGCGGAGATTTTCCTTGGAAGTTTTTTCGTGGCGACTCCCGGGCGCGACATACACTTCGCACCCGATGATCGGCTTGACACCATATTTTCGCGCGGCGTTATAAAACTCCACCGCGCCGAACAGGTTGCCATGATCGGTCATCGCGACGGCGGGCATGCCAAACTCCCGCGCCCTTTTGAACAGGGCGTCATGTCGGATGGAAGAGTCCAGCAAACTGTAGGAAGTGTGAAGGTGAAGATGTACGAAATTGGCTGCGCCCATGACGCCATTACTACCAGTTTGTCCGCTTGAAAGCAACCGCCCGAAAACGGAGCATCACAACCTCTTACTCGACGAAGTTACGATGCAAACAACTCAAAGGAACAGGGAGTTTACTATGAGCAGAACGGCGGCGGTCACGACGATGGCGCCGATAAAGTTAAGGGCGAAACCGGCGCGGGACATCTGAGGAATCGACACCCAACCACTTCCGAACACGATGGCATTCGGCGGCGTCGCCACTGGCAACATGAACGCGAAGGATGCAGACAGCGTCGCCGGCAACATAAAAAATAATGGATGGATCATCGCCGCAACAGCCGCCATGCCAAGGATGGGGAGGATCATCGTGGTGGTGGCGGTGTTCGATGTCATCTCCGTCAAAAATGTTACGGCCAAACAAATGGTGATTACCACCGCCCACAGCGGCCACGCGGAAACGCCGGTGAGTTTATCGCCGAGCCATTCATCAAGTCCGGTTGCGCCAAAACCACTTGCCAACGCAAACCCGCCGCCGAACAAAAGCAAAATTCCCCACGGCACTTTCGATTGTATCGTATGCCAATCCATGGCGAACCATTCGCGTTTTCCATTCACAACCAACCCCTCTCTTCCGTTAACGGGAATAAGCATGAGAAGAATTCCCATCGTCATCGCCACCGTGGAGTCGTGCAGAAAATTGGGATGCCCGAACAATCCCGACCAACCCGGGATTACAAATTCCCCAAGCGAAATCGGTTGGCGAAATATCCACGAAAAGACGGTGAGACAAAACACCGCCGCGACAATTTTTTCCGCGCGGTTGATGGAACCTAAACCGTCCAACTCTCGTCGGATAATTTCATGACTTCCGCCGGAAATGTTTTTCATCCGAATCGGCGACACGAAGCGGCACAAATACACCCACACCAGCGGAATGAAAACCGTCACTATCGGAACCGCCATCACCATCCACTGGAAAAAAGTGATCTCTGGATTTCCGGGAAATAGTTTTTTGTAAAAACCGGCGAAGACGATATTCGGCGCGGTGCCGATGAGCGTCCCCACCCCGCCGATACTGGCGGAGTAGGCGAGACCCAGCATGAGGACGAGTCCCAGCCCGGTTTCAATTTTCTTTTGCGACGCGGAGTTTTTTTCGCCGCACAACGAAGCATCGACGGCGACTTGCCGCACCACCGCCATGGCGACTGGGAGCATCATCATGGTTGCGGCGGTGTTGGAAATCCACATCGACATAAAAGCCGTGGCGGTCATGAATCCCAAAACAAGACGTTGCGGCGCGGTGCCGATTGCCGAAATAATCCACAACGCTAAACGCTTGTGAAAATTCCATTTTTCCAAAGCGAGCGCGATGATGAATCCGCCCAGAAATAAAAAAACCAGGGAGTTGCCATAATTGGGCGCGACCAATTTGGCGGGCAAAATTCCCAACAAGGGAAAAAGTATCAGCGGCAACAAAGCCGTTGCGGCGAGCGAGGTGCCTTCGCCGATCCACCAGACGGCCATGAGCGCGGTCACGGCCAACATGCGCTGTCCCTCAGGCGCCAAGCCTTCCGGTGTCGGCATGACGAGGAGTGTCAGAAAAATCACGCCGCCAATTATTAGAACGGCGCAACGTTTTTTGAATGAAGTATCAGCCAAGAATGGGTCGCCTCTTAAACCGTGAGCGGACGGATTTTAACCTAAGATGGCAACAACGCACAATCGCCAAGGAAAAAAAGCGGCGGCGGCACCGTCATCGCGACACGCAACGGCGGGAACTTTTTGCGCGGCGACGGCGTCACTGTTTTCGTGGTGTGCGCGAGACGGCGGGCGCGTGGTGGCGGCACCGTCATTGCGATGGCGACGCGGGCGATGGTGTGGGAAATATTCCGCCGCGCCGGCGACGCCGCGGTGGTCGTACACAAACTTGTCTTACCGCGGTTCGCATTCGGACGGTGCGTTGGCGACTAAATCGTTTTCCATACTATAGGACAATGACCGATACTCTGGCTCTTCAACTTTGACGGGATTGATGTCCAGTAGAAGGCTTTCGTTTCTGAGGAAGACGGCGAGAATTTCGACGATGTCTTTGTAAAGTCCGCGCTCGGCTTTTCTCGATGTGAAGATGCAAAACAGGGGACCCCATCTTCCTATGTGGTTCCGAATAAATTTTTTCATGCTACTGTTCAGGACGCCGATATTTTTTTCATCGTGTCCGTTTTGAATTCCAAACGCGGCGCGGAAGCACATGAAAAACATGAACGCTAACTCGATGGAAATATGATCTACTCTTTCTCGCGTTCTGTTGCGCGGCTGTTCGAATCCGAAGGTCTCATAAAAACCGCCGAGTTGAATCAAAACGTCGGTCTGGGACTGGATGCCTCCCTCGGTACCATACTGCATTTCGTAGGGGGGACATTCCATGGAAACTGCGTGTCCAAAAACTCTGATGAATTCCTGCTGCGCTTGTTTGACGGTCATCGCGGGTAGGTATTTTCCGATTCCGTCGATGATCGATTTAGCGTGCTTCCAATCTTCTTCGTCAACGAGCGCGATATCCATGGGCTCAAGTAAAGACTTGGGCCGAAAAAACTTTCGGTTCCACGGATAACTAAACGCGCTGGACAGGATGTCGTAACAACGTCCTCTGGCTAGTTGCAGGGATATTCGTTCCTCCCTCAGTTCTTCCAAGGAACCCGTCTGCCCAAGTACCGCGAGCATCGGGTCGCCATCTGATTTTGCATGCGTTAAATTTCCCATATCAATCTCCTTATTAATTCGCACCGCTTTGCTGAAAACTCAATCCTTCTTTCATTCTATAAACTGAAACACAAAAAGTTGGTCAACCAACGCCGGCTCTTAACTCGTAAACTTCAACGCAACGGTCGCACGCTCCGTCTCTGCTTTCCCAATCTGGAAAATCGATTTGAATGGCTTCGATCACCATTTCATCGCAAATACTTTCCGGGTCGTCTACCCAGTTATAAGTCGGGAATTTACAAAGCGGGCAAGGGGACCCTTGCAGGTGGATATAATCTTGGTCTTCGTCCGCCATCTCTCCCGGGTCAACATATTTGCTCATCAGGGTATCGAGGTCGGTGGCCATGGACAGAAGTTCTTCGTGTGTTAGTTTTTCCGTCTTCCACAGTCCGTCGAAAATTCCCTTTCTTTGTTTCTCCGGAATTTTGCGGTAGAAATTATCGAACTCGCGGTACCGCGCTTCCTTCGGCAAAACGGAAACAACGCCCATTCGCGCCAACCGGGAATCTACATAAACGTTCCACAAAAGTCTAAACCTCGCCGTGATGAGATTCTTCACCGATGGATTGCCGGGGATGAAAGCGTCTTCATAATCAAACCCCGGGTCGACCATATCTTTGGCGTGCATAAATTCATGGATTAGAAAAGCGTCGAGTTCCTGGGCTTCTTCGGGATTACTGAACCGACTCGCCAAAACTCTCATCTCGATGATGGGGTGCCCGGAAACACGGTTGAGAACATTGGAGCCTTCGTCCACTTTGTTGATCGCGCGTTTCACCGTGACCTCTTTGATACGCTCCTCAAATTCCCGGGCGAGGTCGTAAGAAATTTCTTTGGCTTTTTCGTCGTCACCTTCAACTTCTTCTTCGTCATCATCCATTTCGACGACCGCGGTTTGACTTTCGCCCGCCACCTCGCCCGTCGCCGCTTCGCCTTGTCCTTTTTCTTCGTTGGCTTCAACTTGCCCCGCCGACGCCTTTTCCTCTTGCTCCGCCGACGCCTCTTCCTCGACGCCGTCATGATTCTCAAGTTCCTCGGACTCGGTTTTTTGTGCCTGAACCAGCACTGATTTTCTAGCGGTACGCTTGCGCTTAGGGATGAGACCCACCGCTTCCAGAGCGCGCAACACGTGGTCTCCCAACTTTAATCTTTCAAGAAAAAACAGGCGGTTGACTTTTTCGAAGGCGGCTTCCCGGTCATCTTCCGGGAGTTCATAAATAGGGTCGGCGAGGGAATGGAACTCGTCGTAATCAGCACGATAACCGGATCTTTCCAGATGGTTCAAATGCCGAAATGCAGATTCTTCCATCAACTGCGCACTGTAATCAACCTTCATTTTCCCGCACAAATATAATGGTTAAAAAGTCCGACAAACTTCACCGATGAGGCGAGCGTCTTTTTCCAAACTAGTAATCTATAACCCCGCAATGTATTCCCTTTTGAAGGCTTGTGTCAAGATAAATGCCCCGCGACTTTCATACTTGTCGCCCTTGAAAAAACTTTTCATTCCGCGTTCGTGAGTTTGAGTTTTCCGTCGTCGCGGCGAATCTTGTCGTGGAAAAACAAAATGGAATCGGTTGATGTTCGAGCAACGGCGGCGGAAATTATTTCTTGTCCACCGCGTCTTTAAATTTTTCGACGTCCTGAAGTGCTTTCATAATCTGTTCCGGGTCGCCCAAGTCTTTGGCGATTTTCCTGGCTTTGGCGATGAATTCGTCCGCCGCGTCACGTCGCGATACTACAATCTCCATCCGGGCTACCGTCAAATAAAACTGAATCAGACTGGTCCACCCTTTTGTTTGTTCAAAGCAATTGCTGGCTTGGTTGAAATAACTTTCCGCCTCTTCAAACAGGCAGTCTTTAAACTTTAAGTTACCGAGATAAGTCAGGTCTTGACCGGCGCCCTGATGATCGCCAATCTCGCGGGTGAGCGCCAAAGCTTTTAGGTAGGCATCTTCGGCATCTTTACGTTCGCCGTTGCTGAAGGCGAGATTGCCAAGGTTGCGATAATCTTCGGCTATTTCTTTTTTGTCGTTCAACCGACCGGAGAGGACGAAAGATTGCTGGAAATATTCGCGCGCCTTTTCTCTATATCCCCGACTCATATTGAATTTACCCAAAAACCTGAGGTCGATGACAATTTCCTTTGGGTCGTCGAGTAGCCGCGAATTTTTCAGAGCCTCTTTGTAGTACTCCTCTTGCTTGGTGCGTTCCTTTTTTTCCACATAAATATTCGCGAGAACACGGCAATCGGCGTAGGCGTTTCTGTAATCCTTAATCTCCTCGGAAATCGCCAAAGCTTTTAGCGCAAACTTTTCTGATTTCGACCAATCTTCTTTTTGCAGATAAAGGTTATAAATGTTCCGGTTGTCTTCCGCCGTCTCCGGTTTGTTTCCAGACTGGGTGTTGATTTCCATCGCCTTCAAATAACTTTTCTCGGCGTTGAACCAGTCGGTTTTCTGCAAACTGATATTCCCCAGGTTGCGGTGCTCGGACATCATCCCAAACGCGTTGTTGTCGTCCTGATGAACCGCCAAGGATTTTTTGACTAGCCTTTCCGCCTTGTCCATTTTCCCGGTCATGATCAGGACATTTAAATAACTGCCGTGTATATCCTGAAGACCTTTTTGGTCTTTCAATTCCCGCTTGAGTTCCATGGCGCGGGCATAGTTTTCTTCGGCGCTGGCGTAGTCCTGCTTTTGCATGAGGACGCTCCCGAGATTTCCCAAGGCCGCGCTCAACGCCGCCTTGTCCCCAGACTTCTCATGCATCGCGATGGTCTCCTTCGCCAGGTCGCCCGCTTCGTCCCACTCATTAGCCATGAACAAAACATTTCCCAAATCGCTCAACAAGGAAAGTTTAAGTTTGTCGTCTTTCTCCGTCTCCGGTTTTTTGAGGGCTGCGCGGATTTGCTGTTTTCTATTCTCCAAATATTTGGGCTGGGAAAAAATTAGCATCAACTTATCCTGCACTCCTCGGACCAACTTCACTTCCTTCATAGCTTCATACAAGTCGCTGGCACGCATCAAATGATCTTCCGCCTGATCAAACTCTTCCTTCTTCAGAAAAATATCGCCCAACAATTCGCATTGCTGAGCGATGCCGGGACGGTTCCCCTGTCGCTCCATCAGTTCCAAAGATTTAAAGTATTGTTCCTTCGCGCCGTCCCAATCTTTCTGCAAACTTCTGACATTGCCGAGGTTGGCGTGGCCTCTGGCTTCCCCCATCTCGTCGCCCAATTCCTGCATGGCGGTCAGGGATTTTTCATAATATTCCCAAGCCGGACCGAGTTGGTTTTTGTTGAAATAAATATTCCCCAGGCTCCCCATAAGATACGAGTTTCTGCGCTTGTCAGAATCACTCACCACCGCCAACGCTTTTTTGAAATTGGCTTCGGCTTCGTCCACTTTTTCCGCTTGCCCCTCGCTGGCCATTTGCAGATAAACCCCAGCAAGGTTTGCATAACAAATTCCCGCCGAGACCTTATCCCCCGCGTCCTCCAAGACGGCGATGGTTTTTTGAATGGTTTCCGCCACCTTGTCTATCCGCTTCCATTGGAAATAAAGTTCCTCCATATCTTGCAGTTTGGCGACGACCTTGGTCTTTTGTCCTGTTGATGTAAGGGACTCCACTTCGGCAAGCAGGGCAGACTCTTGCTTCTTCAAGTAGGCGGGATGTTTTTTGAGGGACTGAACTCTATCTTCCAGTTGCTGGATTTTTCGTTCATCCTGCTTCGCCAGCACCATAAACTCTTTGGCTTTTTGGTAATAATCGATGGCGTGTTCCAAGTCATCTTGCTTCAGACTGGTGTTGCCCAAGTATTCGTTATAGATTCCTTGACCAAGCGAGTCGTCGGTTTCGACCATAATCTGCAAGGCTTTTCGGTAACTCTCTTCCGCCTTCTCCAAATTACCTTGATAAAAATAAACGCTGCCGAGATTACCGAGGGAACTTTCTATGCCTTTCGCATCCTTGAGTTTTTCCATGAAAGTTAAGGAGCGAGAATAAAAATTTTCCGCTTCGTCGAACTGCTTGCTTTGAAAAAAAATATTTCCCAGGTTCCCGAGCACATAGGCTTGCCCCGTGTCATCGCCGGTTTTTTCCATATGCTTCAACGCTTCGAGAAAGTTGGACTTCGCGTCCGCGATATTATTTTTCTGCAAACTTTCGTAACCGAGTTTCTCGAAACTTCTGCCATCGTCCATACTTGGTCGCCTTCATAAAAAAGAAACGGTTGTGTTCACGGGTTTAGATTACGGATTATAAAGGGCAAGCCGCCCTCTGTCAATTCGTCGTCGCGCATACCGCCGCCGTCGTCATCGCCGTTGCCATCGTCACCACCGTCGCGTCACCATCACCGTCACCGTCATCGCGACCGCCGCGGTGTCGTTCGCGATGAAACTTAACTTTATCTTGCGGGCTTGTCGGCGTTGTTATAAATTGGCGTCTCGCCGTCGTGACGGTGACGGTCGCGGCGGAACGGCAGCGGCGGGATGACGGTCGTGACGGCGGACGGTGACGTCGTCGCTAAGAGGAGTTCGTGTGAAGAAAATAGAAAAACTGGTCGCCGCGTTGACGGCGGAAGGCTCGCTAACTTTCGCCGCGAACCTCGAGTTTGCCGTGGCGATAGAAAAGAAAATCGCCCGCCTAAAATCTCAAGAGCACGAAGGAAGCACGCTGTGGTTTGAAGACGGAACCGCCAACGTGGCCAACACTCGCGTCATCGTCAGTCCGACGGGGCATATCGTTTTTTACAACGACGAAGGCAGGCGTTTTCTCTGCGCCGACCCGGGGGGACATCCCCTGCACGAAGCTTTGTGGACTCGCGATGAGACGACCGGCGAGACGCAGTTGGCGCAAGCCAGGATGCAACTCGACAGTCGGCAGTGGGTGGGCATCAAGCCGCGTGCCAAAACTTTCGAGACGCAAATCGACATCAGCGGTCAGGACGGTTGGGGAAAAATGTCGCTGGATGACTTGCGCGAAAAAGCCGCGGCGGCGTGGCGCATCCCCTTCTCCGAAATAAAATATTTTTACGACGACGAACATATCGTCCATCAAGGCGACGGCAAATATAATATCCGTCTGACCAAAGATGGACTCTACGCCTTGCACGAAGGAAGTTTTGACAAATCCCTTTTCATCAGTTTCATGTTCCGCGTCAACTGGGCGCGGCTTGATTTGATTCCCGTCGTCGAACTTTTTCAATCCACTTTGCCCGGCACCGGCGGGGCGGTGTTCGAATTTATCTGGGGCATATACCAAGACCAGTCGCGGGAAGAGGAACTGCCGCCGTTGCGGTATCGCGGCCTCCCCACTTATCCATCGAAGGAAGCGTTCAATATTTTTTCGGCGTTTTTTGAACCGCGGGGACCGGATGGCGGCGACATCAAAAAAATATTTATGGACCCGATGACGTCGCACGAGATTACATGGACGCCGCAAAAACACGCGCCGTCGCGGTACTTCAGCGACGACCATAAATTAGTCGTCACCGCGCAAGACGGTTACCTTTACAAAGTTACCGCGTATGATGACCCGATCACCTTTCCCTACACCAACTGCGCGGGAATTAGGAAGCCGCCCATCGAGCGGGAAGTTAGAGTCGGCACGCAATCGTTCAGTCTGCTGGAAGGAGAACTCGGCAGGGAAATTCCTTTCGACCCCGCTTGGCAACTTCGTCCGCAGACGTATCCGGCCAAAGTGCATCCCCAACCTCCGTTCACGTGGAAGTGGTTTTTCAACGGCGAACCGCCGCCGGTCGACCCGGTCAAGGCGCAATACACGGTGCCGTTTTATCCCGAAGGCGCCGCCGATATTGATGAGTCTTCGTTGCAACCGATGGTGCTTGACCAAATATTTTATTATATGGAGATGGCTCCGGCCATGCCGCCGCGGTTGGAAAAAATAAGCAAGGTTCTCATTCACACTTTTGACACCGTGCTGGCTGGCTGCGTCGATTGCACCAGAGAGCGCGAGTACACCGTCCTGTATAGCGACGCGGAGTTCGCGCAGAAAAACGCGCAACTGTTGTGGAACTACGCCGCGTCACGCGACCAGTTGGAAAACTTGAAGAAGGTTTCGTTCTTGCTGGAAAAGGACCACATCGCGCACGCTTACACTTCCAAGTACGAACTGATCTTCAAATGGCTTCCGTTCATGTACCATCAAGATCGTGAAGCCTGCGAAAATATGCTGAAAACTTTAGCGGAGATTCTTCTGCCCGATGGACTTCTCTACTTGGTCGGACCGCGCCAGTTGGAAGGGCTGTTCGCGCATTATGGATTGGATAGACTTTACAACGACGCGGTTTGCAACATGCCATTTTTCCGCCAGCATGTGAAGATGTGCCCGGAGAATCAGGTCAATCCCGACATCTGCGTATTCCTGTTGGAGAAAAAAGACGCGGCGAAAAAAGAAATCCCGGCGACTCCTGAATCCGCCGTCGGCGATGACGACACCGCGCCGCAAATGCGCGGCTTCAAAAGACCCGACTAACGGCGACACGACGCGCACCGCCGCCGTCATCGCGACCACCACCATCGACGACGCGCGCCGACTTTGCGCTAAACATCCTCGATCGTCTTCGCCACAATCGAGAAAATAGAAATCATACTTTCAATGGAGCATTTGTCCAGCGTGTCGCGTAGCGTGTGCCAATGGGGATAATCGAAATCTATGAGGAGCGTGGAGGGAATGCCCATGCGGAGGAAAGGGTAATGGTCGTCAAGAATAGTGTATTTAATTTTATCCTTCAACGACTCGACGCCCTGCTCTTTGGCGACGCGATAAATCTTATCCAAAAAACTTGGGCTGCTTTTTAGGGAATGAGTTTCCTTGAAGATTTGCAAATCCTTGTCGCCGACCATGTCAATGACCAACACCCAATAAGGCCACGTCGCTCTTTCCTGCTTGGCAAGTTTCTTTGCGTAATAAGTTGAGCCTAAAAGATTTTGGCCGGAACCTCTGGCGCCGAAATCTTCGCCGTCAAAAAATACCAAGTGAACGGGTCGGGCGACGGGATGACGGCTGAGGTATTGCGCCAGCCCGAGTAATATCGCGGTGCTGGAACCGCCGTCGTTCGCGCCCAATATCGGTTTTGATTTGTTCGCGGGGTCCGGGTCTCTATCGGCAAAGGGTCGGGTGTCGAAATGGGAGCCGATCAAAATTGGCGCGCCGCCGCGGGTTCCGTGAAACCGAAGTTCCAAATTGACCATGGTGTGAGGGGCGACTGTTCCCGCGGCGGCGCGGATAGAAAATGGATACTCGACCACTTCGTCGGCGTACTTTTTCCCCACTCTGCGGATTAAACTAATGGTCTCGCGGTAACCTTCGCTGCCGGGATTTCTGGGACCAAACGCGCAGAGAGTTTCCAAATAATTCCAGATGATTCCAGAATATTTTTTGGTGTCCAGGACATTCCCGAAACCGGGCTGAATCCAAAAAAGTATAGAAACGATACTCGCCGCCGCCATGAAATATCGGACTCGTCTTGATTGCGTCATTGCGAAGGTGGAAGGTTAATGTGGCAAACTATTTGTGTTGCGCAGACACGGTGGGGGTGGGCAAGGTTTTCAGAAACTGTTCGAGTTGACGGATTAGGGTGTTGACCTCCATGCCGTGCATCAAAGCCCCGTTTTCCAAAGTATCAAATTTTACGGCGAGGCAACTGCCGCAAGCCATTTGCTTTTCTTTGAAAAATCTCATGGCCTCGGGATGGGCGTTGAGAATCTCGTTAATCGTGGCGTTCTTGCTGACGTCCATAATGATTACCCAAATCTCCTTGCCCCGCAACGGCGGCTATGGTAGCATCTCGCCCTGTTCATGACAATCTGTTTAGGAGAGTTTGATGTCGCTGAGGTGCGAAATTTGTGACAAGAAATCCCAGTTTGGCAACAACGTCAGCCACGCGAATAATAAAACCCGGCGGCGCTGGAAACCAAATATCAAAAAGTTGCGGGTGCTGATGAAGGGTTCGGTAAGAACCATGAAGATTTGTACCCGCTGCATCAAGTCGGGAAAAATAACCAAAGCCATCAAGTAACGCTCAGTTCCTTTTCTCCCCGTTGCGCCAACTTTTCGTCCGCGTCTTCCAGCCTGTCTTGGATTGGCGCGTTTTTGTTGAAGTCCTTGATTCTCTCCAGATAAATCACGCCGTCAATCTGCCGTATCTTTTCGAGAATTTGGTTCAGATGTTCCACATCGTGAATCTCCACGGACAGGTTGAAGTAAGCCCTCTTGTGTGGTCCTTGTCGAATGTTCGCGCGGGTGATATTGATCCCGCATTCCGCGAGAGCCTGACTGATGATCGCCATCATCCCGGGCTTGTCCGCCGCGACAATCGCGATATGCGCGTGGTAAATAGTTTTCACGCCGGTGTCCCATTCAACGCCCACTAGTCTTTCTGAATTGTCGATGACATTGCTCACGCTCGGGCAATCAATATGATGCACCGTGACTCCGCGCCCCTTCGTAACATAACCGACGACGGGTTCCCCGGGCAGCGGATGACAGCATTTGCCGATGCGGATTAAAATGTTTTCATCGAAACATTGAACCTTGACTGCGTTGCGGAAAGATTCCGGCCGCCGACTTTCTTTCAGTTTGATCAACTTTTTTTTGCGCGGCTCTTTCCCTTCCAACTTTTCTTTGGGAATCATTTTTTCGATGACGTGATACGCGGACAACTTCCCGATGCCGATTCCCGTCAGCAAACTATCGGTGGAGTTAAAGCCGCAGGCGCGTGCCGCTTCTTCGAAAACCTCGCCCGTCATTTCCGCCGCCGGGTCTAAATCGTATGCGCGGATTTCTTGCTCCAGCAATTCTTTTCCCATGCTCAAACTTCTCGCCCGTTCTTCGGTGTTTATGTGGTGGGATATCCGACTACGCGCTCTAAAGGTTTTGACAAAGGTCAGCCAATCGCGACTGGGGGATACGTCCTCGGAGGTGATGATTTCCACGTGGTCGCCGTCTCGCAATTTATAATGTAGCGGGACCACCTTGCCGTTCACTTTTGCGGACTGGCAATGATACCCAACATCCGTGTGAACTTGAAACGCGAAGTCAATCGGGGTGGTGTCTTGCGGCAAAGCGATTACGTCTCCCTCCGGGGTGAAGACATAAACCTCGTCGGGAAACAAATTCACCTTGAAGGCGCTGAGAAATTCCTGCGGATTTTTTAAGTCCTTCTGATTTTCAAGAAGGTGCCGCACCCACAACAATTGTTGGCTCATCGAATTTCCATCATCGCCATCTTTTTCCTTATAACACCAGTGCGCCGCGATCCCGCCTTCGCATACCTTATGCATTTCCTCGGAGCGAATCTGCACCTCCACCCTTTCCCCCCGCGGCCCGTTCACCGTGGTGTGAAGGGACTGATACATGTTGGGTTTGGGCATGGCGATGTAGTCCTTAAACTTCCCCGGAATGGGTTTCCAAAGAGAATGCACCAACCCTAAAACGGAATAGCAGTCGCGCAAAGATTCGGTCAAAACTCGCACGCCCACCAAATCATAAATATCTTCAAAGCCGACATTATGATCCGCCATTTTTCTGTAGATGCTAAAAAATTGTTTCGGCCGCCCCGCAACTTTTCCGGGGATTTCCGACCTCTCCAATTCTTCCGTCAACCGGGAAATAACTTTTTTCACATACCGGTCCCGATACTCCTTACCCTTCGCCACTTTTTCTTCAATCGCCCGATACTCTTCCGGATAAAGATAACGGAACGAACCGTTCTCCAACTCAATTTTCATCCACCCGATACCGAGACGATTGGCAATGGGGGCGTATATTTCCAGCGTCTCGCGCGCAATCCTTCTTTGCCTTTCTTCCGAAAGAGACTCCAGCGTCTGCATATTATGAACCCGGTCTGCGAGTTTGATCAAAACCACTCGGATATCCCGCGCCATCGCGAAAATCATCTTGCGATAGTTTTCCGCCTGATGTTCTTCGCGGCTGGAAAAGTGCACCTGACTGATCTTTGTTACTCCATCCACAAGTCGGAAAATTTCTTCGCCAAATAATTCCTGAATTTCTTCCGGCGTCGAAAGAGTGTCTTCTATCGTGTCGTGCAACAAACCCGCGGCGATGGTCGTCGCGTCCAACTTTAACTTGACCAAATTGTTGGCGACTTCAAGGGGATGAAAAATATAAGCCTCGCCGGACCTTCGACTTTGCCCGCGATGTGCCTTGGCGGAATAAGTGTAGGCGTTCAGGATGATGTCGATGTCGGCATCGGGCATGTATTCCAACAACGCGTCTGTCAAATCGCGAGCTTTCATAGCGCGAAAAAAACCTTCATTATTTTTTCCCTGATGGATTAAGAAAAACAAGTCGCCGCGAAAACGACAACCATTGCAGGCAGGATACTTCCACAAAAATTTTCTGTCAACGACCAACCGCGCCGATTTGCCGTCGGCTTGGGTTAGAACTGCCGCACGAATCTTAAATCCACGCGGTCGCGTTGATAATCATCTAACGCGAAGTTGGAGCGTTGCCGTTCGCGCGTGGCGATTATCTGCGGGCTAAAACCGAATACGGTCACGCCGCGGTTCAGCAAAAACACGCGGACGGCGCGCTTGCGGTCGACTTGACGCTCGTCCGAAAACGGCGCATTGACCTCGTGCCGTCGCCGGCGACCTGATTTTTAG
>DKID01000015.1 GCA_002454045.1 Nitrospina sp. UBA6727
ATACGGCACACAATTTTACTAAACTGAGAGACCATCCTTCCTGGAAACCTGCATTGATGCAAGTTTTACATCTCCACGGATGGAGTAGTGCCATTGTCACGCTCGGTGATGTCGGCATTGTCAAGTGCCACAAAACCGCTTTTTTATGTTCGCGCAACTATCCCGCCAAGGCGGTGTTGCCTATCTACGACTGGGCGAAGGTGGCGCGCGATAACGGGGAATGTGTAATGTCCGGTTTTCATTCCCGACTTGAGCGCGATGTGCTGGATATTCTGCTCAAAGGCGACCAGCCGATCATCCTCGCCGCCGCACGCGGTCTGCCGAAGCGGTATCCGCCCGCCGTCAAAAAAGCGATTGATGGTGGACGGCTGTTGGTTATCAGCCCTTTTCTTGATTCGGTTCAGCGCATCACCGCCGCCACCGCGCGCAAACGCAACACGTTCATGCTGTCGGTCGCCGAGCACATCGTCATTGGCCATATAAGTCAGGACGGCGCGCTTGCCGAAGCCCTGTCCCGTATCGCACCGCACAAGGAAATCATCCGGCTGAGCGAAGAGTGATGTTGTCGCGGCGGCGGATTTGCTTTTTCTGCTTGCGATATTTTTTCTGAGATTTAATGTCGCGGAGGGATACAATAAACTATTGGTCGTGGATTTTGTTCGCGATAGTTTTGGATAAATTAATGACGGAGGAAATGTTATGAGGAAATTTTCAATCGTGTTTGCGGGTTCGGTTCTGTGTTGGTTTCTGGCTGTGAATTCGGTCGCGGCGCAATCGGTTGGTCACGCCAGCGTGGGACTCGGTCACGGCGAGGAGGGCTATCTTCATTTGGAGCAAATGGTCAAACATTTGGAGGCGAGTTTGCAAATGCCGGATGCCAGCGATGATGTGAAGGCTCACGCCCCGATGGCGTTGCGCCACGCGAAGGAAGCGTTGAAACATTATATTGAAGCGCTGAAGCACGGCGCGGAGTCACTTGGTCAGCGCGCCAGGATGCCGATGCATGAAGGCTCGGGCGGCGGCTATCGGGATGACGATTCTTCGCGGCGGTATGACGAAGGTTCGCATTAGCGGGAAAGATGCGTCGTGCGGTCGTCGTCGCCAGTCAGTGGGGACGCGGGTTTGGTCGATGGCGGGACCGACGGGAAAATTTTCGCAAGGTCGGCGCTTCGATAAATTCTATCAGCCGCTATGTTCCACGGGAAAAGATGACCGGCTCCAGTCCCACCACGAGCCATCGTAGTTTCGCACCTTAAAACCTAAATGGCGGAAAACAAAATAGGCCATGGCGGAGCGAACTCCGCCGGTGCAATAGACGATGATTTCTTGGTCGGCGCGGATTTTATTTTGGCGCAAAAGTGAATTGAGGGCGGGCGGAGTTTTGAGAGTGCCGTCGGCTTGAAAAAACTTCGACCAATGAATGTGGACGGCGTTGGGAATATGCCCGCCTTTCGGCGAACCGTACGGAGTGTCCCCGTCAAATTCCCGCCGCGTTCGGTTGTCGATAATCATAAAATTATCGGATGAAAATACCCTGTTTATCATTAAGTTATCGGCAATAACTTTAGTATTTAGATTAAGATTGCGGAGGGATGATTCTGGTTGGGGCGCGGGATTTTGCAAGCCCCGTTCGATTTTTTTGCCAGCCCGTTTCCAACTTGCGAATCCGCCGTCGAGCAGAGAAACTTTTCGAAATCCGTAATATTCGAACATCCAGAAAAACCTGCCGTCCGTCCTCCACGGGTCATCTAATTCGCCGTAAACTATGATGGATTTTTCCGCGGAGAAACCGAGCGGCGCAAATTTTTTCACGACGAAAACTTTATCGTCATTGAGCAATCCCTTTACACCTTTTACTTCGTGTGTAAATTCTCGCCAGTCATCGAGGTTCACTGCGCCGGGAATATGTCCCAACAAAAATTTCCACGACGGGCGAGTATCGACGACAATTCTCTGATCCTTCGGAAGATTGCTCAACTTTTCGGGAGTGATGAGAAGTTCGCTCGCTTCTGCAAAACTTTGGGGAACGTGAACTTCCGCCACGAACAGACTGAGAACGAGTAGAATATACGCCGTGATTTTTCTTGACAAAACGCGCGCGCCGCTTGTACCATCGTGCTTCATTTTTTTCTCTTCTTTATAAGGCGGGGGCATTTTTGTAAACGCGGTCGCCCCGCGAAAAGGCTTGAACAAAGAGGGCGATGCTCCTTCCCCCCAATCGTCTCAACATTATATATGATTTAGATGCCAACTGTCGTCTTGGTGTGCGAGGAATTTTATTTTAACAAAAGGTTGAGTTATGACAACGGATGGTCCGAACAAAAAAGATGAAACCTCTGCAACTCATGAGGAATCCCCGTCGTCGCGGGGAGAACGCGTGGAGGAAATAAAACGTGAGGAGCAAGAGGATGCCAGCGGTTATTACGCGCAGGGCGATTCGCAGAGTGACACGGATGACGCGGCCGAGTTCGATAAGGCTGTTGAGCCGATCAAAGCGGAGCGGGAGGAAATGAATATGTTGAAGGCGATAGCCTTTCTCGGTTTTGGTATGGCGGCCTTGGCGATTATTTTCATCCTGTTTTTCGTCCGCAATTTGGATACTCGGGTGGTGGGCATGGACGGTACCATGACGAGTCTTGAAGAAAAAATAGCTCCCTTGAAAAAACGCGTGGACGACGGTCTTCGTAAAGTCAACGAAGATATCTCTGGATTGCAAGTAAAAGTTAATAGTTATGAACGCACGATGGCGGTGATGGAACTTAAGCGGGCGTTGGTTACCGTTCAGGAAATGTCTTTGGGTCATTCAACGGATATCAAGGCGAAGTCTGGCGACGTGGTGGCGGGCATCGAAGCATTACTAAACGAATTGGAAGCCAGAACTCTCATCACTGCTAAAGGCATGCCGGCGGGAATCGTCAGCTTAGAAGAAGCCCCCGCCGCCGTCGCGCCAGAGATCGTCGACGAACCAGTTGCAGAGTCCGCAGCGGAAGAATCGCATGAAGAAGAGACCCGCGTCCTCGCCGAAGCCGCCACCGAGTTGGAAGTTGATGCGTCAGAAGAAGTTCTTGCCGAAGAGCCCGCCGAGTCCACCGCGGAAGAAAATTCAGAGGGCGGAGATGATGAGGAAGATAACGATGACGATGACGATGAAGAAGCGGACGAATAATTTGGCGCTTATTTTTGTTGCAACCTTTTAGTTTTCTTCAAGTCATGCCAGCTATAAAATTTATTTTGTTCATCCTTTTCCTCATCGTTGTTGCTTCGTTCGCCGTGAAAAATATGGCATCGGTGGGAGTCAGTTATTACGATTTTAAATTCCAAGTCCACACCGTAGAACTGCCTTTGATGGTGGTGATGGTGGTCTCGTTGATATTGGGTTTTTTGATCGCTTGGTTCATCAGCATATTCGATCTTTTCAAATTGCGAACCACCATCCGCAAGCAAAACAAATCCATCTCGTCGATGGAAGAAGAATTAGCGAGTATCAAAAACGCCTCGCAACCATCCACCCAGATAGAATCCTCCATTGATTCCTAGACCCGATTCCCGGACGAATTGTCTTCCCAAGGTTGTTGCTGGGTAAGACAGTGAATGCCGCCCAGTCCCCGTATGATGGTTTTGCACGGAATGGGAATGATGTTTCGTTTTGGAAATAACGGAGCGAGCAGTTCCAGAACTTTCGTGTCGTTAGGGTGATCGTATGCGGGCACGAGTACCGCGGAGTTGGTAATATAAAAGTTTGCGTAACTGGCGGGAAGACGCTCCGTCGCCGAACCTACATAGCCCGGCGTGGGTAGTGGAATTATGCGGAAAGGGTTTCCGTCTTGATCTTTCGCCGCTTGCAGACGGTCGTAATTATTTTTTAACGCGAGATAGTTTGCGTCTCCTGCATTTTTTTCTAAAGAACAAACAATGGTGGTAGGGTTCACGAAACGCGCCAGATTGTCGACATGCCCGTCGGTGTCGTCCCCCTCCAAATTCCCGGTCAACCAAATAATTTTCGGCGTCCCCAAATAATTTTTCAAAAACTTTTCCATACGTTCGCGACGTATCCCGCCGTTACGATTTGGGTTGAGGATGCAAGAGTCCGTGGTCAAGCAAGTTCCGCGACCGTTTACTTCGATGGCGCCTCCTTCCAAAACAATTCCCGGTTTGAACTTCGGACATTCGAGTTGGTCAGCAATGACGCTGCCTGCAAGGTCGTCGAGCTCCCATTTATATTTTCGTCCCCACGAATCAAAATCCCAGTCGTTGATCGCCACCTCCCTTCCGTTTTCTTTTTCCCGCACCAGAAAGTTAGGGCCGTAGTCTCGAATCCATGGGCTGTTCGTGGGAATATCGTAGAGAAAAACTTGGTCGACGTTTACGCCATTGGTGCGGAGTTTATTATGTAAAACTTTTTCCGCAGATTTGTCCTGAACCAAAATATGAGTTTGCTCCCCTTGCGCGACGGCTTTTACAATTTGAAGATATCCGGATTCGATTTGTTCCGCGTCTTGCTCAGGCCAAGTTTCCGGATCATGGGGCCAAGTCAGCCAAGTGCCGGCGTGGGGTTCCCATTCGGCTGGCATACGATAACCAGCGGAGCGGGGAGAGGGGGAATCATTCATCGGGATTAAGATACAATTTCGAAAGACCTCGATACGCATCGACCCTTCGGTCCCGCAAGAAGGGCCAGTTCTGTCTTACCGTTTCGATTTCCGACAGAGGACACTCGGCGATTACGAGTTGCGATTTATTTTTCGCCTGCTCGATAACTTTTCCAAACGGATTACAGACGAAGGACCGTCCCCAGAAAGTCAGGGCATTTTCGCGGCCCACGCGATTCACCGATGCGAGAAAGACGCCGTTGGAAATGGCGTGCGATTTTTGTACGGTTTCCCACGCGGCAATTTGCTGTATAGATTCTTCCGCGTCTTCATCCTGATAGCCGATGGCGGTCGGACAAAATAAAAACTGCGCGCCGGAAAGGGAAGTCAGCCGCGCCGCTTCCGGGAACCATTGATCCCAGCAGATAAGCACGCCGACCTTTCCGTAACGCGTGGCGAAACTTTTGAATCCAGTATCTCCCGGCGTGAAATAAAATTTTTCGAAGAAGAAAGGATCATCGGGGATATGCATTTTGCGATAGGTTCCCGCAACGCTTCCATCCGCGTCGATGACGATGGCAGTGTTGTGATAAATGCCGCTGGTGCGCTTTTCAAAAAGCGGGACGATCAGTACGACTTCCAACTCCTCCGCCAACTTCGCGAGTGTTTCGCTCGTTGGACCATGCAGAGATTCGGCCATGGAAAAATTTTTAGTGTCTGCAGTTTGGCAAAAATATGGAGTCATGAAAAGTTCAGGAAGGCAAATGATTTGCGCGCCCTTTTTCGCGGCGCTGCGAATAGACTTTATCGCGCTCGCCAGGTTTTTGTCCGCCTCCGTGGAGCAAGCCATTTGAACGAGGCCCACCGTAACGGTCGGTACGTCAGCTTCGCGATTTTTCATGGAAGTTTGCAAAGATAATAATTTCGGTCAATGGAATTTGGTATGATAAAACATTATAGCATTACGGCGGTTTTCCTCGCAGTCTCTGGTGAAATCACTTCTGCCCCGCTCTAAATTAAATCCCTTTTGGATTGATGTTTATCGATGTGGATCAAGCGCGAATTCAGGGATTACTATAAACCAAAGTTGCGGCGCGAACTAAAGCGGGACCCCAGTCAAGAGGAAATGGATCAGCGTTTTGAAAAAATTTACAGACAGGTTAGTTGCACTCTTCTCGCTGGAGTTATAGAAGGAGTCTCCATTTATTTTTACGAAATTGCAAAAATCACCAAAGAAGAATTGGATGGTTTCAGAGACCGTCCCGAAGAATATCTCTTCGACCGTTTTGGCGGCGGCAACTTCAAATTAAATTTCTATGAAGGCGCTTCCTTCATCGTCTGTGTTAATTTTAAACCTAAGGGTGAACCCAAATGGATTCCTCTGCTCCCCGAAAAAGCAGGCGCTAATCCCCGACCCGCCTGACCCATCCTGAAGCCTTGAGTTTTTGTTTATGAATGGAAAGATCCCCATTGTTGAGGTTGGAGATTTTTCATCCCAAGTCAGCCTGATTCAAAAATGGATGGAAGAATCAGGTGCCCCCATTGTCGTTGAAGGATTGCGAGGTTCTTCGCGCGCGCTTTTTTTATCGCGGCTGATCAAAATTCAAAACCGCCCGGTGGTCATTTTTACTTCGGACCAAAACAGCGGCGAAGTTTTGCTGGATGATCTCAAATATTTTTTCCACTATGAAAAAATAAAACACCGTCCGTGTTTTTTTCCTGCATGGGAACTTCTTCCCTACGAACCGCTTTCTCCACTAAGCGAAATATCTGGAGAGCGGCTGGACATTCTTAATCGGCTCAGAACTGGAGAGCCCTTGATTCTAGTGGCGCCTTTGGAAGCAGGCATGCAAAGAGTCATGCCTCGTTCCGTTTTGGAGAAAACGATTTTCCCGGTAAATATTCAAATGAATTTGCAGCGGGAATTTTTGGAAGTTTGTCTGTCTGATAATGGTTTTACACGTTCCCCATTGGTGGAAAATAAAGGGGAGTTCAGCGTGCGGGGAGACATTGTCGATTTCTTTCAGCCGGGGGAAGTGAACCCGATGCGAATCGAATTTTTTGGCGACGAGGTGGAGTCCATTCGCGAATTTGATGCGTTGTCCCAAGTCTCCATCAAGAAACTGGACGCGATAAATATACTTCCTGTTCGAGAACTTTGCCTGGACGAAATTAGAAAAAAACAAGGGGTGGACGCTATCAAAAACTTCGCGGAAAAAAATGGGTGTGATCGTCTGGTTGTAACGGAACTCTTGGAAAAGATTCAGCACCTCGGAACATTTCCCGGGATGGAATATCTTGCCCCTTTTTTCTACGCCACCCGCGAATCACTTTTTGATTATTTGCGCCCAGATTCTTTAGTAATACTTGAGGAGGAAGATCAACTTCAAACCAAGTCTAAACAATTTCAAAATCTCATCGACACAGAATATCAATCCATCATGGAAGCCGGCGGTATCGCTGCTTCTCCCGCGGAGTTGTATTTGACGATGGATGAGTTCAAGAATTGTGCGTCAAAATTCAAAGGACGCCTTAGCTTAAACACTTTAAAAACTTCGGAAGAAACGGACCGAACCCTTCGCCTCGCGACGAAACCCATTCCTTCGTTCGCGGGGAAGTTTGATGCCTTCGGCGAACAAGTTACCGCGTGGCAACAGGGAGGTGACAGAGTGGTGGTCGTCGTCCCAACAAAGGAGCAGGTTCGCCGTGTCCATGAGTTGCTTCATGATTGCGGAATTAAAGTTGATGTGGATCTTGGAAGAATCAGCGAAGGCTTTCAGTTAATTACATACGATCAAGTTTTCATCGCGGAACACGAAATATTTGGAAGAACTCGCAAACATCGGCGCCGAAGAAAACCGCGGTCACAAATTTTCCTGCGGGGACTTAAAGATTTAAAGGCAGGTGATTTTCTGGTGCATATTGATTACGGCATCGGCTTGTATCAAGGGACCCGAGAACTCCAAACCGAAGTTGGCGGCGGAGAGTTTTTGGAAATTCTTTACGCCGATGACGAAAAACTTTATCTCCCCATGGAAGGGCTGGGGCTAATTCAAAAATACACGGGGGCGACGGACACCGCGCCGCCGCTGAGTAAAATGGGGGGAGCCGCTTGGAAACTCCAGAAGAAAAAAGTCAAGGAAGCAATTCAGAAAATGGCGGAAGACTTGTTGAAACTTTATGCTTCCCGCGAACTTGCTAAAGGTCATCCCTATTCGCACAATACTATTTTGATGCGGGAGTTTGCGGACGCGTTCGAGTATGAAGAGACCGAAGACCAACTGAAAGCCATCGAGGAAGTTGAGGAAGATTTAGAAAAAGAAAAGCCTGCCGACAGATTAATTTGCGGGGATGTTGGCTACGGAAAAACAGAAGTCGCCATGCGCGCGGCTTTCAAAGTGGTTCTGGATAAAAAACAAGTTGCCGTGTTGGTGCCGACGACCATCCTCGCTCAGCAACACTTGCAAACGTTCCGCGAACGTTTTCGTGAATACCCGGTAAATATCGACATGGTCAACAGGTTCCGAACTCCCCGCGAACAAAAAGAAACTTTGCGGCAACTGAAAAAAGGCGACGTTGATATCATCATAGGAACGCATCGATTGTTGTCGAAGGATGTGGAGTTTGCCGCGCTCGGTCTGATTATCATTGACGAAGAGCAACGGTTTGGCGTCAAGCACAAGGAGAAGTTAAAGAAGCTCAGGAACTCCGTGGACATCCTCACGCTTACGGCGACACCGATTCCCCGCACGCTACATTTTTCTTTGATGGGAGTGCGCGATTTAAGCGTCATTGAAACGCCGCCTGCTGACCGTCTCGCAGTCAAAACTTTTATTCGGAAGTTCGACGAAAAGATAATTCGCGAGGCGATACTGAGAGAAGTAGACCGCGGCGGGCAGGTGTTTTTTGTTCACAATAAAATCCGCAGCATCCATTCCATCGACAAGTTGATTCAGCGAATAGTTCCCGGCGTAAAGGTAGGTATTGCCCATGGCCAATTACCGGAGCATCAGTTGGAAAGGGTAATGAAAAAATTTCTGGATAAGGAAGTGGACCTTTTGCTTTGCACGTCCATCATTGAATCTGGGCTCGATATCCCTTCCGCCAACACCATTCTCGTCAACCGTGCCGACCAATTCGGACTCGCCCAACTTTACCAATTGCGCGGAAGAGTGGGGCGATACAAACATCAGGCCTACGCGTATTTATTGATCCCGGGAGCGGACGGTTTGAAGGACGAAGCTTACAAACGTCTTGGTGCCATTGAAGAAATGAGTGAACTCGGGGCGGGCTTCCAGCTTTCGGCTCGCGATATGGAAATCCGCGGAGTGGGGAATATGCTGGGACACGACCAATCTGGACACATTGCGTCCGTCGGCTTTGACCTTTATTGCAAACTTGTCGAAGACATGGTGAAAGATATCCGCGGAAAAAAATCCGCGCCCGGGATTGAGACGGAACTGAGTTTGATGGTCAAAGGATTTATTCCCAAGGATTATGTTCCTGATTTAAGTCAGCGTCTGGATTTTTATCGAAGGATACAAGTCGCCAACGAATATGAGGAAGGCACGGCAATCGCGAATGAATTAGAAGACAGGTATGGTCCGCATCCCGAGTCGGTTGCAAAACTTCTAGCCCTTTTAAAGATTCGAATGCTGTGCCAGAAAATCCACATTTCTAAAATCGAACTAAAACGCGACGACGTGTATTTGCATCTTTTACCTTCAACGACTATCAACACACAGATGCTAACTTCCCTGTTCGACGAACGCTTGAGTATGCAGTCGGAGTATAAGATTAAAATCCGCTTGGATCGCAAAGGATGGAAAGCGGATTTAAAACTTATCGAAAGTTATCTGCAAAGGCTGGCAAATTCATCGCTTCCGGTTCAAGAGGAAAGTTGATGAATAAATAGTTGGAAGGAATTGTTGTGGCGGTATGGATGATGGGTATGATTGCTTGCTCCGACGGTTCTTCTTCCCTCGACGAATTGCTTCCTGGCACCGCCGTTGTAATTATAAATAACGAAGAATTTTCCGCGAAGCAGTTCAAGGCGGAATTTGATGCGCACAAGAAAAAATTTCGTATGCATCGTACCGAAGCAATTTCACCAGAAGAATTGACCCGAAAGGAATGGGAATACATTATCGAAAACAACTTGTCGATAAAAAAGTTGATTAGCAATTTTGTCAATAGTAGAGTCGATGGTGTCAGCGACATCATTCGTACTCCTTATGGTTTCCATTTATTCGAAGTCGTTGACAAAATTAAAAAGCAGCAAATGAGTTTTCATGAATCCAAAAAACAGGTTGAACAAATTCTGCTCCAAAAACTTCAAGATTCAGCTTTTCGGAAGTGGTTAATTAAGCTAAAGGAAAAATCAGAAATTAAGATCAAATATGACTTCCTCGAAAAAATTAACTAAAACTGGTTTTATCTCGTCCTTGCTGTTGCCATTGACTGTCGGGCTGTTGTCGGCTCATGCCATGGTATTCGACCAGGTGGTTGCGAAAGTGAACAGCGAAATAGTTACTCTAAGCGCCGTGGAAGAACGGGCTGAAATATTTAGGCAGCTGTCCCTAGGCACTTCTGCCAGCGTGTCGGAACAGGCCATGTTAAAGGATGCTTTGAGCGCAATTATTGAAGAAAAGTTGCAGGTTCAAGAGGGGAGAAAACTCAACTTTACCATAGACGGAAGTGCCATAGATACTGCGCTTGAGGATATTAAAAAGAAAAATGGTCTTTCCGATGAGCAGTTGCAGGAAATGTTAAAGCGGGAAGGGCGGTCACTAAAATCCTATAGACGCCATATTCGAGATCAGCTGATGGTATCAAAAGTTACTCGGTTTGAAATTGGTCGCCGCGCCAAAATCAGCGAGGAGAGTATTGCAAAATACTACACAGAAAATCCGAAAGAATTTTGGCAGGAGGGAAAGATAAGAACCCGCCATATCCTTTTCATAGCCGAACGTGGTTCCCCAGAAGAGTTTCGAAAAGAGAAATTACAGGAGGCAGAAAAAATTCTCCTTGAACTTCAAAGGGGCGATGATTTCGCCAAACTTGCCATGGAACACTCGGAAGATATTTCCGCTAGCAATGGCGGGGATGTGGGATTTGTCGGGAAAGGAAAAATGGTGCCCGAGTTTGAGGAAGCGGTTTTCAATTTAAAACCGGGACAGATCAGCGGTGTTGTGGAGACCGAATACGGTTACCATATTATTAAAGTTGAGGAAGTTTTGCCTGGAAAAACTTTAACTCTCGAAGATGTCAAGAATCGAATTCATCAAATTCTTATCATGCAAAAACAAAAACAAGTTTATGACGCTTGGATGAACGAGCTAAAAGACTCGGCGTTTATTGAGATAACCTTGTTTGAGGATGCCGCCGAAAATGCAGGCGTGGTTTCAAGAGGAATTGAGAAGGAAGAAACAACATTAAATTCAATCGAAAAAGAAAATTAAGATTGAGAACCGATTTACATCGATGGGATACAGAAAAAAAATAAGCGGGAAGGTATAACCAGATTTTCCATCGCCTACACCATATTTTCCTTTTCAATTTTTAACGTAAACTTCCGTTCGATAAAAATTTATGCCGGACATTTTTGAAAAAACAAGATCGGCTATCGTAAAAATGATTTCGCCAAGCGACAAAGTATTAGTCGCCGTTTCTGGCGGGATTGACTCGCTGGCGTTGCTTCATCTTCTGAAACAGTTCTCGGTGGAAATTGGCTATGAATTATTTGTCGCTCATTTAAACCATTTGGCGAGGGGGAAGGAGTCTGATGAAGACGCAGAGTTTGTAAGGAAGGAAGCGGATAAACTTTCGCTGCCTTTTTTTACGGAAGAGGTAGATGTGGCCAAAGAAAAACCGCGTCTGAAAACATCGTTCCAAGAGTCCGCCCGCATTTTAAGGTATCGGTTTTTGGAAAAAATCCTGCTATCGATTAAGGGAAACAAGATTGCCGTGGGGCATACCGCCGACGATCAAGTTGAAACGGTTTTAATAAATCTATTGCGAGGCGCTGGATTGAGAGGGCTTGCGGGAATACCGAAAAGTAGGGGGTCTGTGATCCGTCCCATTTTAGAATGTACGCGGGCTGAATTAGAGTTGTTTTTGAAAGAACGGAACCTGCCTCATCGCACGGACTCTTCCAACAACGAAAAAAAATATCTGAGGAATAAAATCCGACACGATTTAATTCCTTTCCTGAAAACGTTCAACAGTGATATCTCAAAAAACTTGACGAACATGGCGGAAGTCGTTCGCGACGACGATGATTGGATATCAGAAAAAACCCGCGAACTTTATTCTCAACTTGTCACAACTCAGAACGGGATGCCGGGTTTGTGTTTCAACATTTCCCAATTTCAGAAACAACCTCTGGCGATGAAAAGACGGTTGATTCGCGAAGCGCTGTATCAATCGGGAAAAAATTTGCGCGCGGTTACCGCTTTGCATGTTCGACAAATTCTTAACCTGTTCGCCCATGGAAAAGTGGGGAATCGATTAAAACTTCCGGGAAACGTGAAGGTGTCTCGTGGCTACGATGCGGTGAACTTTTCCGTGGGCGAAGAAGCGAATGATGATCCGATTTTTTTTTCCGCGACGGAAAAAAAGCCGGTCAGATTGAAGGTTCCGGGCGTGACGAGTTTGGTCGAAGGGAAGGTGCAAATTCATGCGCGGCTTATGGAATCACCTGCGGCTTTCCCAAAACTTGTCGACGAAAAACAGGCTTATTTGGATTTCGAAAAGACCGGCGATTTCATCGCGGCGCGGTTTTTCCAACCCGGCGATCTTTTTGTTCCGTTGGGTATGCGCGGGCATAAAAAATTAAAGTCCTATTTCATCGACCGAAAAATTCCCCGCAAGAAAAGATATTCCATCCCCATATTGATAAATGCCGAAGACGATATTATATGGATATACGGAGAGCGGATTTCCGACCGATTCCGCGTTTCCGATAAAACGCGAAAGGTACTTTTTGTTGAAGGGAAGGAGTCATAAAAATCCCGGTATTAAACATGCAATAAAAATTGTTTCCATGTTAAGATAGCAAGACTCAAAGCGGAAAAAGAACTCTGGTTAAGGAGGTAACTTTGAATCAATTTTATAAAAATTTAGCCCTCTGGCTGGTGATAGGAATAGTCCTGATCGCTTTGTTCAACATGTTCAACAAACCCATAACCACTCAGTCCGAAGTGATCTTCAGCGACTTCATGGATCAAGTGGAACAGGGGAAAGTCAGCGAGGTGATAATCCGTGGCGACAACATCACCGGCAAGTATGTGGACGGCCAAACCTTCGAGACCACCGCTCCCCCGAAAGACCCGGACATCATCAGAGCACTCCGGGAGAAAAATATCAGAATCGTCGTCGTAGCTCCGGAACAAACCAGTTGGTATATGAGCATCCTCATTTCATGGTTCCCCATGCTTTTGCTGTTGGGAATCTGGATATTTTTTATGCGCCAAATGCAAGCCGGCGGTGGCAAGGCTCTTTCGTTCGGAAAAAGCCGAGCCCGACTTAGTGAGACGAAAAATAAAACCACGTTCAAAGACGTCGCCGGTGTTGACGAGGCGAAAGAAGAACTCCACGAAATCATCGAGTTCTTAAAGGAGCCGCAGAAGTTCAGCAAACTTGGCGGTAAGATTCCCAAAGGAGTTTTGCTCGTCGGTCCCCCGGGCACCGGAAAAACCCTTTTAGCGCGGGCGATTTCCGGCGAAGCCAGCGTTCCGTTTTTTAGCATCAGCGGTTCAGACTTCGTCGAAATGTTCGTCGGCGTTGGCGCGTCTCGAGTCCGCGACCTATTTGAGCAAGGCAAAAAGAACAGCCCCTGTTTAATTTTCATCGATGAAATTGACGCCGTCGGAAGACATCGCGGCGCGGGTTTGGGCGGAGGTCATGACGAGCGGGAACAAACCCTCAACCAACTTTTAGTTGAGATGGACGGATTCGAAAATAACGAAGGCGTCATCCTGATTGCGGCGACCAACCGTCCCGATGTTTTGGACCCGGCATTGTTGCGACCGGGACGGTTTGACCGACAAGTCGTGGTCAGTCGTCCCGACGTCAAAGGTCGCGAAGGAGTATTGAAAGTTCATACCTCCACGGTTCCGCTTACCGATGAAGTGGTCTTGAAAATCATCGCCCGAGGAACCCCCGGGTTCACCGGCGCAGACCTGGCTAACCTCGTCAACGAAGCCGCCCTGTTGGCAGCGCGGAACGATAAGAAAGCCGTGTCCATGGCCGACTTCGAGGAAGCCAAGGACAAAGTTATGATGGGAGTTGAACGCCGAAGCATGGTCATTTCCGAAAAAGAGAAAAAGACCACGGCGTATCACGAAGCAGGTCACGCCTTGGTGGCATCCCTTCTGCCCGGGACCGACCCTCTTCATAAAGTGACGATCATCCCGCGCGGAAGAGCGTTGGGGGTGACGATGCAGTTGCCGATAGCCGAGCAAAATACATATCAAAAAAACTACCTTTATAACACCCTCGCCATTTTGATGGGCGGGAGGTGCGCGGAAGAAATATGCCTGGGAGAAATGACTACCGGCGCCGGCAACGACATCGAAAAAGCCACAGAGATGGCGCGCAAAATGGTCTGCGAATGGGGGATGAGCGAAAAGATGGGGCCGCTTTCCTACGGCTCCAAAGAGGAACAAGTATTTTTGGGCAAAGACTTTTCCACTCAGAAAAACTTCAGCGACCAAACGGCGAAACTCATCGATCAGGAGGTCAAAACGCTGGTCATGGGCGGATATAACCGCGCCGCGGACTTGCTGAAAAAGAATCGCGACATCCTTGAAAATCTAGCCCAGGCTTTGCTGGAAAGAGAAACCTTGACCGGGGATGAAGTCAAAAATATTATCGACGGAGAAAATGATTCCAACCTTGATACCCCGGACGGCGAACCGCAGAAATCAAAACCTGACGCTCCCGTCGAGAAACTGAAAACTAAAACAGGCTCTGATGATAAGGAACTCCTCGGCGGCGGCGGTATGCCTGACCCCGCGCCCGCCTAATCTTCATCCAACCAAGAGTTCATCGTCACCGCGGGTTCATCGCCGTCGCCACCGGCTGTCATGATTGTGACCGTCGCGTCGCCGTCATCGTCACCATCGTTGCTGGCGCGGGTTCGCCGCCGCCGCAAAACTTCGCGTTTTATCCCATCCCGTTCATCGGTGGTCGGAGAAGTTCTTCATGACGCCATTCCGATTCCCCCGCCCCGACGAAGCCGCGTCGATCATGGGCGTTATCAATTTGTCCCCCGAATCTTTTTATCAAGCCAGCCTGTGCGCGACGGTGGAACAATCCCTCCGCGCTGCGGAAAAAATGGTCGAGGAAGGGGCGGATATTTTGGATGTCGGCGCGGAAAGTTCACGCCCGGGATCCGCTCCCATTTCCGCGCGGGAAGAATTGCGCCGCTTGCTTCCCGTCGTGACAAAATTAGCGGAAGTCATCAGCATCCCAATTTCAGTGGACACGTACAAACCCGCCGTGGCCCGTGAAGTTTTGAACGCGGGCGCCAGCATCATAAACGACATAACGGGCTTGCAAAAATTTTCCGACATGGCGAAAGTCATCGCCGAGTTTCGCGCCGCCGTGATTTTGATGCACATGCAGGGAACGCCGCCGACCATGCAGGACAACCCGCAATACGCGGACGTGCTGGATGAAGTTGCAGAATTTTTAAAGCGAAGTATAACCACCGCCGTTTCCGCGGGAATTGATGCGAATAAAATCGCCGTCGATCCCGGCATCGGATTCGGCAAAACCGATTCCCACAATCTTTTGATACTGAAAAATTTGCAGCGCTTGACGGAATTGGGCAAGCCGATACTGTTGGGGATTTCAAGAAAATCCTTAATCGGAAACATATTAAACGTGTCGGTTGGCGAACGACTTGAAGGCTCCCTCGCCGCCGCCGTATGCGGGATAATCCACGGCGCATCGATCATTCGCACCCACGATGTGCAAGCAACTCGCGCGGCGGTGAAAGTCGCCGAGTCAATCATGAACGAAAAAGGTTGATCGCCGTGATCCGTTTATTTGTTAATGTCGACCACGTTGCCACCGTCCGTGAAGCGAGAAAGACGATTGAGCCGAGTCCGATGAAAGCGGCTCTGCTGGCGGAGAAGGCGGGCGTGCAGGGAATCACGATTCATTTGCGCGAAGACCGCCGTCACATTCAGGATGACGATGTGCGACTTATTCAAAAAAAGATCAGCACGAAATTGAATCTGGAAATGGCACCCGCCCGGGAGATGGTGGATTTGGCGCTTGCGATTCAGCCGCACCAAGTTTCGCTGGTCCCCGAACGACGTCAAGAAATTACGACGGAGGGCGGTCTGGATGTTTGCTCCCAAGAAAAATCGTTGTCGAAAATCCGCGAAGAAATTCAGAGCAAAGGAATTTTGTTCAGTTTGTTCATCGACCCCGACTTGGCGCAGGTGGATGCTTCGCAAAGAATCCGGGCAGACAGCATAGAAATCAACACGGGCAAATACACGGAACTTGTGTCGCCCGACGAAATTGAAATGGAACTGGAGCGGATACGGAAGAGCGCGAAGAGAGGCGCCGAACACGGTTTGAAAATTTTTGCCGGCCACGGTTTGAATTATGAAAACGTGCAAGCCATCGCGGCCATCCCGGAAATTGAGGAACTTAACATCGGCCACTTCATCGTGGGGCAGGCGATTTATTGCGGGATGGAAAATGCCGTGACCGCGATGATTCGCTCCATCGAGATTGGCAGAACGCAACGAAGAAATTAATCGCGCAAGATTGCCGACAGGTTTGTCAGCAAGATTGTATTGACTTGAATTTGCAAACTCTGCATACTCCCCTTGTTCCCTCTACTCTCGCTATCCCTCAAGTAGTTTGATTTTTATTCCTTCAACGAGTTTTTTCTGAAAGGTCGTTTTATAAAAATGACAACGAAGGTCGGCATCAATGGTTTCGGGCGCATCGGCAGGTCGGTGTTGAAGTGCATATTGGACGATGCCGACTGCGCGGATTTTGAAATCGCGGCCATCAATGATTTAACTGACCCGGTCACCTTGGCGCATCTTTTGAAGTACGATTCCGTTCAAGGCGTTGCCCATCATGATGTGCGAGCGAATTCCGATGGACTAATCGTAAACGGGAAACATATAAAAACTATTTCCGAAGACGACCCCAGCAACCTTCCGTGGAAACGGTTGGGAGTGGAATTTGTCATTGAGGCCACCGGGCGATTCACCAAGCGTGATGCGGCGGATAAACATATCGCGGCAGGCGCAAAAAAAGTCATCATCTCCGCCCCGGTAAAAAATCCAGACGTGACAATCGTCTTGAGCGTGAACGAAGAATCTTACGTTCCTTCCGACCATCACATTATTTCCAACGCTTCCTGTACGACGAACTGCTTGGCGCCGGTGGCCAAAGTTTTGCACGAAAAGTTCGTGATTAAAAAAGGACTGATGACGACCATCCATTCCTATACCAACGACCAGAAAATTCTTGACTTGCCGCACCCAGATTTTAGGCGGGCGCGGGCGGCGAGTCTTTCGATAATCCCAACCACTACCGGCGCCGCAACCGCGGTGGCGTTGGTCTTGCCCGCCATTAAAGGCAAACTTGACGGGATGGCTGTCCGCGTGCCGACTCCCAATGTGTCGCTGATTGACTTAGTGGTGGTGGTCGAGAAAAACACGACCGCGGAAAAAGTTAACGAAGCATTCAAAGAAGCCGCCCGCGGTCCCATGGCGAATATAATGCGGTTTGAGGATAAACCTTTGGTGTCCGTGGATTTCAACGGCGACGCTTGTTCGGCAATCATCGACGGAATTTCCACCAAAGTCATCGCCGATAACATGGTGAAAGTTTTGGCATGGTATGACAACGAGTGGGGCTACTCCAATCGCGTCAAAGACCTTTTGAAGTTTGTGATAAGCCGCAGTTAATTTCCGCGCTGCCAATTCGTTTGAATTTCCCCATTTCTAAAGATAGGTTTTAAGTGACCGCCCCGTTACCGCTCGTCATCGGCAATTGGAAAATGAATATGTTGACTGCGCAAGCCTGCGAGATGGCGCGGTCGTTGGTCGACAGATTGTCAACGGTTGACGGAATAGAAGTGGTCATCGCGCCGCCGTTCACATCACTGCATCCCGTTGCTCAGATTATAAAAAATTCCCGCCTGAGTTTAGCGGCGCAAAATTTTTATTTTGAAAACAACGGAGCCTATACCGGAGAAGTCTCGTTGGAAATGTTACGAGACGTCGGCTGCGATTTTGCTTTGGTCGGCCATTCGGAAAGGCGCGGTTCATTTGGGGAGAGCGATGACGCCGTCAACAAAAAAGTCCGCCGCGCCGTTCAGATGGGCGTCACCGCGGTGGTTTGCGTCGGCGAAACTTTAGGGCAGAGAAAATCCGGCGCGACTTCAAACATTATTGAAACTCAGTTATCCAAAAGTTTGGCGGGGTTATCGGGCGAAGATATATCCAAATTGGTAATTGCGTATGAACCCGTTTGGGCTGTCGGAACCGGCGTCCACGCAACCGCGGCGCAAGTTGTTGACGTCCATAAACTCATCAGAATGATCTTGCGTGAGAGATTGAGTTTTCCTGAAAAAGCGGCGGCGCGAATTCTCTACGGCGGAAGTGTCGGCCCAGAAAATAGCAAGCAACTTTTGCGGGAGAAACAAATCGACGGCGTGCTCGTGGGCGCGGCCAGTCTGGACTTTGAATCATTTTGTGCTATCATCAACTCCGCGCTCGAATCATAAACCGTTTTTGGCCATGATTGGCAACTCGCCGCGGACAGTCCGCAACGGGTCGGCGTCGTTCTAAATCAACGATGAATACATTAATTACAATATTGCATGTGCTCGCGGCGTTTTGTTTAATCCTTACCGTACTTTTGCAATCGGGCAAAGGCGCGGCGATGGGTTCGGGCCTCGGCGGCGGTAGTAGCCAGACGATGTTCGGCAGTAGCGGCGCCGGGAATTTTCTCACCAAGTTGACGACGGGCATCGCCATTTTATTTATGGTCACCTCCTTGACCTTGGCGACCTTTTCAAACAAAAATAAATCCAGTTCTGTGATGCAGAATGTTGAGGAGTCCGTCCCCGAAAACACAACGGAATCCAGAGAACCTGCATCTTCAAATTAAAATCTCCTCGCACGACGACGCGCGCAGGATGCCGATGTGGTGGAACTGGTAGACACGTGCGCTTGAGGGGCGTATGGAGCAATCCGTGGGAGTTCGACTCTCCCCATCGGCACCAGTTTCAAATATCAGGTTCCGAAATTACCTCATCGAATGAATCCCGCCACCTTGCAAGAGTTATTTTCCTCGCCCGGTTTTCTCGCTATATTTTTTGCGATACTTTTGACCATTGCCAACATCGTCGTCGGCGTGAGCATTCTTCCCCGCCGCCAGCGTGAACGTGAAAAAGGTTTCTGGATTCATCGCTTACTTTTCGCCGCGGTAATTTTATGTTACGCCGTGTTTTTATTTTATCTCCATCAAATTTCCCGACCATCCATTTTTGCTAACATCGTTTTTGGATACCTCCTCCTCGCCGTTCCGCTTAGTAGAAGGCTCAACGTGACGTTGCACGCCGTGATTGCCTCCGTCGGGTTGGTCCTCATCACCGTTGTTGCGGTACTTAATTTGGTATGATTAAATTTTACCGCGGGTTTTGTTTCCCGTAACTCGCCGCGTTTTTTGAATTGACATTTTCGCGCGCGGAACCTCCGTACGAAAAACGGTCGTCGCAATGAAAAAATTTGATGTGTTGGTGTTAGGGGGAGGATTAGCCGGAGTTTCTGCCGCTCTCCGCGTGGCGGAACTGGGCGGCAAAGTTTGTCTGATTGAAAAAGGTGATGTCGGCACGGCGGGTTTTCAAAGAAGGAACACGCTCTTCGCGGAACCCCGCCGTCCCGTCTCGCCTTCCATAAGTTGGAACGAATACCGCGTAACTTTGGCGGCGGTGACCGAGGAATACTGTCGGTCGATGAAGAAAAAATTGGATGCCGCAGGCGTGTCGGTCATAACGGGAAAGGGAATGATGACGGCGGCGACGGAGCTCTGCGTTCAAAAAAAAGATGGCGAGGATTTGCTGTTGCAGGGAAAATCGTTGATTCTCGCTTGCGGTTCGAAAACAAGATTTCGATCCACGTTGCCCCGCGAAGACGGCGTCGTAATATCCATTGAGGAAGTCGCCCAACTTCCGACGCTTCCCGAAAATATTCTCGTCATCGGCGGTGGTGTGTTCGCCAGCGAGACGGCGGTCGGGCTTCGGAAAAGAGGATGCAAAGTTTTTCTCTGCTACGAGCAAAAAGAATTATTCCCGGAAATGGACGCGGACTTCAATGTTGCAATCGAGCGTCAGTTAAAAGAAAAAAAAATCAAAATCCTCGCGGGAAAAAAAATAGTTTCATTTTATAAAAACGGCGCGGAACTTAAAATCACTTTGGAAACGAACATCAAGTTTTCGGTGCACCAAATAATCATCGCCGGCGACCGATCGGGCGTTGCAGAAATTTCCGCCGTCGAAAAGTTTGGGATTCGTTGCGGCGAACATCAAAAAATCTTTGTCGATGAAAGTATGATGACGAGTTTGCCCGGAGTGTACGCCGTCGGTAGCATTGCCGGCGACTTAACTTCCGACACGCTCGCCCAAGAGGAAGGCCGAGTTGCCGCGGAAAATGCGTTGGGGAAAAAAAGGCAATTGAACCGGGAATGGGTTGCGCAAGTTGCGCGCCTCTTTCCCAACGCGGCTTATGTCGGGTGCAATATGAAGACGGCGGGCCACCGCGGGTTTCACCCCGTTGAAGGGATATTCGACGGCGGCGGTGGTGACGGTGACGGCGGCGGCGAAAATTTATCGTCGCTCCGTCCTGCGGAAAAATATAAAATCATCGCGGATAAAAGGTCGCGCTTAATCATCGGAGCGCAAATCATTTCCGATCAGTCCGCGGATTGGATTGCAATGCTTTTGTTGTTGATCAAAAAAGGAATCACGGTCGGCAATCTGGCACACTCCATCAGTTCCGAGGAGGCGAAAATAAAGGGCTTGAGCGACGCGGCGAAAAATTGTTTGCTCGCCATAAAGTCCCCGTGACCAGGCGATTTTAGTCCACTTGCTTCTTGTCTTGACTGAGCGTTTTAGTTATGCTACAAACCGAAACTTTGACGGTCAATGACGGTCTGTCGATGAGGTCTTAAGTGGCGCGGAGTCCGCATAAAATCAGCGCGATTGAGTTTTATGGCTGAAGCAGAATTAAAAAAAACGGCGGCGTCTAAGGATTCAAAAGAGGAGCAAAGGAAAGACGCGGCGCGGGGAACAATTTGGTCGCGTCGGGAATTTTTCTCGCTGGCGGGATGGGCTGGATTTTTAGCCTCCTTGGGGTTGTCCGCCCTGTACTTCACGCGGTTGCTATTCCCCCGCGTTCTCTTCGAGCCTTCCCCGGTATTCAAGGCGGGAAGTCCCAGCGACTACACGGTCGGTGAAGTCAGCACCAAATGGGTTAAGGACCAACGCGTTTGGATTGTCCGCGATGATGAAGGGATTTACGTCATCTTCGCATTATGCACGCATTTGGGATGCACTCCGCGGTGGTTGAAATCGGAGAGCAAATACAAATGCCCGTGTCACGGTAGCGGTTTCACCAAGGAGGGGATGAATTTTGAAGGCCCGGCGCCGAGGCCGTTGGAGCGTTTGAAAATCGCTCTCGCCCCGGATGGTCAAATCATCATCGACAAAAGTAAATCGTATCGATTTGAAAGAGGTCAGTGGGGCAAACCCGGCTCTAAACTTTTGGTCTAATCGTCGGCGACTGATTTCTGATATTTCCGCTGTGAAGGTGTCGGCGCGACGGCGATGAAATTATGTTTTGATGGAGGTTTGAGTTTTGGCAAATAATTCACCGCAGATTCCGAAGGTTGCGGAATTGATGGACAAAATTAAAAGCGGCAAGATTTTCAGCGAGATCGCCAAAGAAATTACAGAGTCGCAGATATGGACATCTGCCTTCCGCCACGGTTATGCCGACACACCTCGCAACCGCGTTCTGCAAATTGCCAGCAACGTCTGGTTGCATCTTCACCCCGTAAAGATTCAACGCCACGCCCTGCGAATAAAATTCACTTGGTGCATGGGGGGAATCACTTTTCTCCTGTTCCTTTCCACGGTGGTGACCGGCGTGATTCTGATGTTTTACTACAGGCCGGTCGGGGAGTATGCCTACTACGATATGAAGTATCTGCAATACGACGTCCCCTTCGGTATGCTCATGCGAAACATGCATCGTTGGGCGGCGCACGCCATGGTCATCACCGTGTGGTTGCATATGTTCCGCGTTTTCTTGACCGGCTCGTATAAACCGCCGCGCGAATTCAACTGGGTCATCGGCGTGTTCTTGGTGACGTTCACCCTGCTTCTGAGTTTCACCGGTTACCTCCTGCCGTGGGATCAATTGGCGATGTGGGCGGTCACCGTCGGCACCAACATGGCGCGCGCCACGCCGTTTCTCGGCAACGAAGGTCCGTTTGCGGAATTCATCGGCGCGACCCCGCGGTATGACGTCCGCGCCATGCTGATAGGGGGAAGCGTGGTGGGCCCTCCCGCGCTGTTGCGGTTTTATGTACTGCATTGCATTTTCATTCCTCTGGTTGCCGGAGCCTTGATGATTGTGCACTTCTGGCGAATCCGCAAGGACGGTGGAATTTCCGGCCCTCTTTGAAAAGGGCAGACTTTTTATTTTGGGCAAGGGAAATATGGCTGAAGCGGCGGCACCACGAAAAAGAGTAAAGGGCGTTCCAGAGAAACTCCACGTATGGCCGTACCTAGTTCGGTTGGAATTTCTTTGCGCCATCCTCACCATCGTTGCTCTCACGGTATGGTCTATCGTCATCGATGCGCCGTTGGAAGAAGCGGCGAACCCGACGAAAACCCCCAACCCTTCCAAAGCACCTTGGTATTTTCTCGGACTTCAAGACGTCCTAGTTTATTTTGACCCGTGGTTCGCCGGCGTGGTTGCTCCCTCCCTCATCATCGTTGGCCTGATGCTGATTCCGTACCTGGATGTGAATCCTAAAGGGAACGGGTATTACACCTACCACGAAAGAAAAGCGGCGATATGGATTTACTGCTTCGGCTTTCTGGTACTCTGGATTGCTTTGATTATCATGGGCGTGTTCCTCCGGGGACCGGGCTGGAACTTGTTTATGCCCTGGCAATATTGGGACCCGCATAAAGTTGTGGCTTTGGTCAACGTCGATCTTCCTTATGCTTTTGGGGTGCGGACTTACAACGGCGCGATGCTTTTTGGCGGTGCGGTCGTACTGGGATATTTTGGAGTAGGCACGGTAATCTATTTTTTCATGGAACGTAAGGCGCTCAAGAATGTTGGCTTCTTGCGAATGTTCCTAAAAATTGAACTCTTCCTCGTCATGATGGCCATCGTCATCAAAATTATTCTCAGGCTAGGTTTTAACATCAAGTATGTATGGGTGACGCCTTGGTTTAATATCTAACTGATTCAGGATCGGGAAACACGTTGGCAGACGATGAACAAAAAAAAGAATATAAGGAAGGGGAATTTGACGAGCATATTTCGTACAGCTTCCTCTTTTTTCTCGTTTCAGCGATAACGCTTGTTGTCACGCTTTGGGCGTTTTGGGATGACGAATATACGCGCCGCGGATATAAAGTTTATCAGGAGCAATTTTTCAAAGAGCAATACGCCGTAGCAGAAGCAAGTTGGAAAAAAGTCAACGCTGAAATTGCGGCGGCAGAAAAACGGATTAGCCAAAGCTTGGCGCAGAGTACAAGCGAACTGGAATCCAGGGAATCCTATCAAGACTTAGTCGAGGAAGTACGGCTTAAACAAGTTGCGGTCGATGAACAGAAAGAACTGCAAAAGTTTGCCGGCAGCGTCGTCGACGAAGCTTATTACTGGTACAAAAAAGCCCTGCACGAAGGAGAAAACTTCGATGTAGAGTTGGCGACTCTTCGTTCCAAGCAAGGCGCGGTGGAATCTTATAATCCCATCATCGCGGAAAAATTCGAGGTATTTCAGGAAGCGGAAAACAGATTGTTGGAGGTCAAGGCGACAGCAATCAGGCTGGAACAGGAAATGGCTCAGCTCACCACGGAGCGGAAAAAATTTGAGTTGACCATGGATTATTATAAGCCGTTTCCTTTTTTCTGGAAGCCCGCGGAAATCCTTCAAACCGTCATCCCCGGCTTCGGCAAAAATAGTTTCAAAGAAATCATTTACCGGGTAGACCGGTGCATGACTTGCCACGTTTCATACCAGGACGAACATTATAAAGATTTTGCGCAGCCGCTAAAAACTCATCCCGACTTAGAAATTCTAATTGCGAAACATCCCCCGGAAGTGACCGGATGTACTTGGTGCCACTTGGGGCAGGGGACGGTCACGGCTCCGGCCGAACACGCTCATGGTTCCCATCACGAAACCGACCAAACGGTTGAAGTCAATGAGCCCATACTCCGCGGCGATTTCCAACAGGCGACGTGTCGGAATTGTCATGCCGAAGTCGTCAACTTG
The DNA here is from genome assembly GCA_002454045.1 of Nitrospina sp. UBA6727. Taxonomy (GTDB): domain Bacteria; phylum Nitrospinota; class Nitrospinia; order Nitrospinales; family VA-1; genus LS-NOB. The sequence goes on from DKID01000015.1 coordinate 24,158, forward strand.
GACGGCGCGCCACTCTTATCAAAAGGAAAAAATCTCTTTATCAAACTAGGATGTCATGGTTGCCATTTGGCGGATGGGTACGCCAAAGAAGCCAAGGTGGGTCCGCGGTTGTATAGGATTGCCGACAAGGTTGACCCGAGTTGGTTATACCGCTGGGTAAAAAAACCTAGAGACTATCTTCCCAAAACCCGAATGCCAGAATTTAAGTTTGATGAAAAAGACGCGATGGCGGTTACGGCATATCTGTTGGCGACTTCGGAAGAAGATTACAAAGTGTCCGCGAAATTTGAATCGGGCGACTCCGACAAAGGCAAAAAATTATTCGAGTCCGTTGGCTGCCAAGGCTGTCATGAACTCAACGGCAAGGGGGAAACTTTTGCTCCCGACCTAAGTCGAATTGGCAACAAGGTTGACGAAGATTGGTTGGCGACGTGGATCGGCAGTCCCCATAGTTACAACGCGACAAGCCGCATGCCCGATCTTCGGCTGAGCGAGGAAGAGGCATCCGACATCGCCACCTATCTCCTCCAGTTCGGCGAGAAGGATTTAATCCCCGGGCTTGAAGTCAAACTGAAAGATCCCGAATTAATCAAACACGGAAAAACAGTGATTCGCCGCAGAGGTTGTTTCGCCTGCCACGATATTAAGGGAATGGAGAACGAAGGACGAATCGCGCCGGAGTTATCTTCCTTTGGTAGAAAAATGATCGTGGAGTTGGAGTTTGGCGATTCGCATATTCCTCATACGTGGGAGTCTTGGGTTAGAACTAAATTGAAAAAACCGGATTCTTTCAAGACCGAACGAGTGCTGGACAAGATGCCCAACTTCCACCTCGCGCAGGATGAAATCGATGCCTTAGTTATACTCCTGAAAGGTTTTAACGGCACGCATGTTCCTGAAAAATACCGCAAAGTTCTTTCCGAAAAAGAGGAGACACTCGAAACCGGTCGCCGTCTAATCACCAAATATAATTGTCGAGCCTGCCACAACGTTGAAGGAGAGGGCGGGCAGATTCAGAAATATCTCACCGCGAAAGCCCAGTATCCGCCGCCACTAGAAATGGGGAATTATCATGTCGGCGAACGACTCAAAAGTTCGTGGCTGTTTTCTTTTCTAAAAGACCCGACGCCCGTTAGAACGTGGATTAAAGTGAAGATGCCCACCTTCACTTTTACCGACAAAGAGGTGAGAGATTTGACCGCCTACTTTGAAGCGTTGTCCCCCGTCAGCGGTTACGAAGCGGGAGTTCATAAAAGCAAAGATATTACCGTGGCGCAAAAAGGCGTGGCGATGGCAAACTACATGGATTGCGGTCGGTGCCATGATGACGGAGAAAAGGGCATAGAGTTTTCATTAGCCAGCCAAAGACTGCGCCACGGCTGGATTCCAAAATGGCTCAAGTACACCCGCGACTTAATCCCCTGGACCAGGATGCCCGCGCATTGGATTCAAAAAGAAGATCAACTCAAGGTGCCACCCAAGTACAGCAAGATCGAAACAGTCGGCGATGTTGATGCCCAAGTCAACACGCTGGCAGACTTAATCGTTGCCTATAACACCGCCGAACTCGACTTCGACTTGAGTCTAAGCGATGACGACGATGAGGATGAAGATGGCGACGACGATGACGGTGATGATGACGAAGAATAAGTTTGCTCCGCTTGCGGTAGATATCATACTATTAACCACTAACAATAAATTGAGGGCGTGATGGAAAATTCAGGACTCGAAAACTTTCTTTTAATCGCGACCAAACCAGATAATATTCCCATTGGAACCATGTTGCTTTTTGTGGGTTGGGTGTTCTGGGTTGCTATCAGTCAGATGATCAAAAATGATCGATGGATAAAAGAAGGTAAAAAAGAAAAAATTTGGGATGAAATGATAAAATAAGTGGCTATTTTCGGGATTATATTCGGTGCATTTTTTATAGGTATTATCCTGATTTTATGCTTAAAGAAAACCTCGCCCCCCGCCCCCCAAGAGCAAATCCACTTCGATACTCCTTCGGACGTCCCGGCTTACCTTTCCGATAGAGACGCGTTCAAATCTAAATGCGTTGAGTTTCTAGAAAAATTTAATCTTGAGTATGTTCACTCCGTTTGGGCAGACGACCACGAATTAGAAATTACCCTGAACGACGAAACCCCCGTCGTTGGCGGTAGCTACCTCGCCCTTTGCATTATCAATCCGCCGATGCAGACGGTCAACGCGATGAAGGTCAAAGGTTTTCTGGACACAGTGAAAGGGGAGGGAGCATCGCGGGGAATTTTTATCACCACGGGATACTTCACCAACGAGGCGATCAACTCTATTGAGGACGACCCGGTTGAACTAGTGAACGTGGTTTCCTTTATATCCTACCTAAAAAAATTCGGCATCTATGAAAACGACCCATCCTGAGTTTTGTTGGTCTTATATTTAAATTAATAGCTTCGTCCCGGTTTTTAATGTCAACGAAGCTGGAAAAATTATTACTCTTCGCATCTTTTCAGTACTATGCGAGCCATATAAAATCAGTGGTTTTCCATTAGTTTATTTTGGTTTATAGGCTGTGTTACCATCTGCCGATGAAAATTATAGAAAAACTAAACGACTCCTCCCCCATATTTTCTTTTGAATTTTTTCCCCCTAAAGATTCCGATGGGTTTGCAACTTTGTTCGAAACGATTAGCCGATTAAAATCCGCTGACCCGGCTTATGTGTCTGTGACCTACGGAGCTGGAGGCAGTACACGCGCCAAGACCGTGGACTTGGTAGGACAGATTAAAAATGATATAGGTCTTGAGAGCATGGCCCACCTTACCTGCGTGGGACATAATCAAAAAGAAATCCGTTCTGTGCTCGAAAGTTTTGAGGCTCAAAACATAGAGAATGTCCTGGCGCTTAGAGGGGACCCTCCACACGGCGCGAAAAAATTTTTAAAAACGACAAGTGGTTTTGAATATGCCGGCGAGCTGGTTAGCTTTATTAAAAACAACTTTTCGTTTTGTATTGGTGCAGCTTGCTATCCTGAAGGACATCTGGAATGCCAAGACCTTGATAGAGATATAGAAAATTTAAAACGCAAAGTAGACAGCGGGGCGGATTTTCTTATTACGCAATTATTTTTTGATAACCAGTACTATTTTAATTTCATGGACAGGGCGCAAAAGAAAAATATCAATGTTCCGGTGATTCCTGGAATTATGCCTATTTTAAATTTCAAGCAGATTAAACGATTTACCAAAATGTGTGGAGCGCATCTTTCTGATTCGTTGATGGCTAAGTTCGAACGAGTTCAAGACGACAATGAAAAGATTCGACGGATTGGCATTGCGCACGCCACTGAGCAGTGTAAAGAGCTGTTGGAAAATAAGGCTCCCGGTATTCATTTTTATACCCTAAACCTATCGAAGGCAACACTGGATATATTGGAGGAACTTAAAGAATTCGCGTGAGTTTTCCGGAATTTTTCTATAGAGCTATCTTGCAAAATTTTGTGCGCTTATGCGTGCTGATATGCGTTTTGATGGTGGTGTCGGGGTTGCCCGTTTCAGACCAGGAATCGGAAGCCAACGTTACGGAAAATATGGTGTCGATCGAAAAAGGTATCTTTAAAATGGGTTGCGACCGTTTTGGATCGCAGCATGGTGCCTCGGAACAAATGGTCTATCTGGATGAGTTTTTGATTGATAAACATGAAGTCACTAATGAAAAATTTGAAAAAATATTTCCGGAACATTTTTTACGCCGTAGTATTTTTTCCGAATGTGATCAGTGTCCAGTTTCAAAAATTAGTTGGTATGAAGCGGCTGACTATTGTTACTTGATAGGCAAGTCGCTTCCCAGCGAAGCGCAATGGGAACGAGCGGCGCGGGGCGGGAAGGGTTGTCAATTTCCTTGGGGCGAAGAATTTGATCGGATGAATCCGCCAGCCCGAGGGGGATTGAAGTTGCAGGATAAGGCCGCGCCGGTAGGTTCATTTCCACCCAACCGACATGGACTCTATGATATGGCTGGAAATGTATGGGAATGGGTAGGAGATTGGTTCTCCATAAAATCTTATTACGCGGGCGTCCTGCATAATCCTCGCGGACCAGCGCGAGGTCTTATGAAAGTTAGAAGAGGCGGGTCATGGTCAGATTCAATAATAGCTATGGCTTCGGGCTACAGGGACTGGAGTTATCCTATATCACGGGGATTTAACGATATCGGTTTTCGTTGCGCTATTAATTTAAAAAACTCTGAGGAACAAAATTGATTACGCAAGTTAAGTTGGACTACATCAATCGAGTTGTTGATGAATGTCTAGACGATGAGGCATTAGAATTGAAAGGCAAATTTATTGGGGATGAAGGGGTAGAAGCGATGGTCCGAACTAATCGTATTTTTGACGTGGAAAACCTAGACCTATCCTGTAATAAACTAACTTGGCGCGGCGCTCATCATCTATTTCATTGCCGCCTATTTAAAAATTTAAAACGATTGTATCTTGGCGAAAATAATATTTCCGACAAAGGCATAAAAGAATTACCATCCGCTGACTTTGCGGGGAACCTATCCCTTCTCGATGTGCGCTATAACAATATTGGGTCCGAGGGTGGATTGGCTATTGTGCAATCAAAGAGATTTAGAAAACTTCAGGTTTTGATTTTTCAAGAAAACCCTGTAGGAGATGAAACTTTGATAACACTAGCGAAGGCTCATACTTTTGCGAATCTTAGAAAGTTAAACTTTTATCGAACGGATATAACCTCGAAAGGCATTAAAGCTTTAGCTAAATCCAAAGTATTGCAAAGGGTCAAGCAACTTAATCTAGCAAGAAATTATCTGCACTTAGAATCTGCCCGACTCTTGGGAAACACGAAAACGTTGACCAGTGTTGAAACCTTGCTTTTGTTTGACACGGGGATAGGCGATGCCGGGGTCAAAGCCATTATGGAATCTGAGGCATTTTCTAAATTAAAAACTTTACGGGTGACATAAGAAACTATTTCAAGGTGTTGGTCGTTGACGAAAAGCGTGGGGGTCGGAGCCCAAGAATCAAAAAATGCAACGCGAAAAAAATTGTCAGACTTTTTGATACGGGGATAGACTGCGCGAGGATCTCGCCGTAAATTATATTTCGCACAACTCCATCAAAGTGGCGGTTCCAGGTAGGTAGGAGGCCATGTCCATTTTTGCTTTCGCTTTTAAAAATCCTTGAAGGAACTCCAAGGCGGCGCCACCGCCGGTCGATACAAAGAAATTATCGGTGAAGTAATTCCATAATTGGTAGGAGTCATTTTCGAGGAAATCGATGGACATCTGATTGCGGTTAATGTTTGCAGGAAATTGTTTTTCAATCTGGGTTTTGATCATTTTTTTCAACTCGGTGATTCCTATTTTGTTTAGAATTGCCGCGGAGTCCCCGCCGCCGATAACTACAGAAAGTTTAGGATTTATCAAAGCCATTTGGAAAAGTAATTTGGCCAATTCCAATGACCCCTCTGCATAATAGCTACATGCGGGGTGATCGTAGGCCCCCAGAGGTCCATTCCAGAATACGCTTTCGACATCTTTAAAAATTTTTTTAAATTGGTTTATCGTTTTTTCACCTAAATCCAATTGTAGCTCTTTAGAAAAATCAGGAAGAATTTTATTTTCAAAAGAGGTGCTCTGATAATCGGTAACAACCTTATAGTCTTCGGGAAAATGCAGGCTTACTTTGTTGGCTTCTGCAAGTTCGATGATTTTTTCGGCTAGATTGATTTCATCCAAGAGATTATCGTTCTTGGCTTTTACTGGGCTTTGTAATTTTGCGGGCAAGGTATCATTTTGGAAAGGTCGTAAGAGCTCCTTTTGCTGCTGGGCTAGAAGGAAGGCGTTGACCATTTTTCCGCCGATTAAAATACTTTTAACTCCCGTCGAGACAAATTGTTTTAGAATTTCAATTTTGTCAGATATTTTTGCCCCTCCAGTTACGACTATGGTTTTTTTAGGTCGGGATAAAACTTTTCCAGCAAACTTTCCGAGACGATAAATTTCTTCATAGAGGAGAACACCGGAAACTACCGACTTCCCCTCTTGTCGCATTAACTGGGGTAGGAGTTTGATGCTCTTGGTTACGCGGTGGCTACAACCGAAGGCGCAGTTTATGTAGACGTCAGTAATTTTTGCTAATTTGGTGATGAATTCGATGCGATACATGTCCGTATTTTTCGGGTCCAAAAGGTAACGCAAGTTGGGAAGAAATTTGATTCCTCCTGGCGGCAGACGCTTGTGTGAAATGATATCCAAAGAATGTTGCATATGGGAATCAATCGTTTCTGGTGGGAAAATGGTATAAGTATCCCCATAAATTCTTCGGATCAAAGTATCGAAATGCGAGGAGACAAACTGGATGTTGAAGATACCGTCCCAGCCAGTTTGGTCTTTCGTTTTATGAGGCCGACCAAGGTGTGAGCCGATAATGATTCGGCAATCTCCATCTGTCAACTCGTGGATTTTCCTGAACGTGAGATCCAGAAAACGTCGGATTCGAGTATCGTCCGCGACTCGATATAATCCTTTTGCGGTGGAGCGCAGGGGAACATTGAAATCGCAGCGGATAAAAATAATTTTACCTCTTAGATCATCCGGTTTTAATTGCCCTAATTGGGTCATTCCTATCGAGTTACTAGAGCTTGATTTGGCCATCTTAATTTCCTACTGTATTGAATTGCGGATTGACAAAAACGGCGGTTTTTTCTGACAAATCCAAACAACCCAGCCCGATGTCGTAACGAGATTATTCGTCAATTCAACGAGAAAGTTTTCCCTCTTTTTGATAAGAGTGGTATGATTGGGTTTGGTCATGTTCGGGTCCCGATATGAATATAATAATCTATGCTGGAACATTCTGGCTTTGTTTATAATGAGTTTGGACTATTTTCCTTTGCGACAAAATTCGCGTCATCCGGATAATTTATGGTTTTTGTTGAAACTCAGAAAACAGATTTAATAACTTTTTTATAGGCTTTCCGATAGGAAAAACCAACCCTAAAACGCAGACTTCTTCTTCCCTCATCAAAACCGTTAGACTGTGATTCCGTCCGATAGAAAAATTCAACCAGCATTTAATTATTTGAATTATAAAGGTTAATTCTTAATACATCAACCTTTTAAGTATTCTAGCCGGTTGCGAAACCCATCTTTGGTGTTGATTTGCAAAGAAGAGTCGGGAAGAATTTTTGATGAGAAAAACTCAACCAAGCAAAAAAGTAATGCTAATCAATGCCCAGCATCCTGAAGAATGCAGGGCGGTTGTTCTGGAAAATAATATCATTCAGGACTACATCGTGGAACATTCCTCTCGAGAACAAATTAAGGGGAATGTTTACTTGGGAGTGATCAACCGAGTCGAGCCTTCCATCGAAGCGGTTTTTGTCGATTTCGGTGGAAAAAAATATGGGTTTCTACCCTTCAAGGATGTTTTGCGAGAATCGTATATCCACACTGGAGAAAAAAAGGCGAGGACAAGGATTCAAGATGTGCTAATCCGTGGCCAGCGCATTTTGGTTCAGGTAGTAAAGGAGAGCCGAGATACTAAGGGACCTTCGCTGACCAATGCGATGAGTTTGGCTGGGAGGTTCCTGGTTTTGATGCAAGGACAAGGAAGCGCGGTTTCGCGAAAAATTGAGGATGAAAGTGAGAGAAAAAAGCTCAAAGACATCGTCTTGGATTTTGATTTGCCGGAAAACTTGGGGCTGATTATTCGTACCGCCGGCTTGGGACAAACCAAAGTCGAATTGCAGAAAGATATGCAGATGTTGCTGAAGATTTGGAAAACAATTCAAGACGGGCAGAAAAATGAATCTACAACCGCGCCGTTTTTAATTTATAAAGAGCCGAGCTTAACCGTCAGAACGGTTCGCGACCATTTCAGTAGCGATACTTCCCAAATCATCGTGGATAGTCCGGACGCATATAAATCCTTAAAAGATTTTGTAAAGATAATCATGCCTCGTAATCGAAATCTGGTTACGCTATACGAGGAAACTAAACCCCTTTTCTCCAAATACCACGTCGAAGAACAGATTGAATCAATATACCAGCGCAAGATTTTATTGCCTTCCGGAGGTTCTATCGTGATTGATATTGGAGAGGCGATGGTTTCTATTGACGTCAACTCCGGTAAAACTAAAGGAGGATTGGATCTGGAAGAAACAGCGACGACGACCAATCTGGAGGCGGCAAAAGAAATCGCCCGGCAACTCAGGTTGCGAGACCTGGGCGGGCTGATTGTTATTGATTTTATCGACATGTCTCAGAAAAGGAATAAGGCCGCTGTCGAAAAAGAGGTTAAGCAAGCGTGCAAAACTGACAAGGCACGAATCAACATTGCCAGGATTTCGAAATTTGGTCTGCTCGAAATGTCGCGGCAACGGATTTTCCCGCCTGTGAATGAGGGAGTTTTTGAACAATGCGAACACTGCGCGGGGTCGGGGCTAGTGCGGTTGATGGACTCCATAATTCTGAATGTCCTGCGGAAAATTCACGAGATAATTGCGAAGGAAAAAGTAAAGGTGCTTTCCATGGAAGTTTCCCCAGAAGTTTCTAATTATTTCCTGAACAATAAATTAAATATTCTGGTTGATTTGAAAACGAAACACGCGGTCGACTTTCGATTCCAAATTACACAAGGCCTATCCTACGAAGATTTTAAATATAAGGTGTCCGAAGTCTGGGAAGGTGAAGGTAGCCAGGAGACGAAGTCTTCTGAAAAGTCCGTGACATCCCCTAAGTCTAAGAGGACGACGAAGCTCGCAACTAAAACTGAAGAGGGGAAGGAAGATGCGGAGAAGGAGGAACCCGAAAATGCTAAGTCTAGCCCGAAAAAAAGGTATACTCGCCGAAGATTTGTTTCCCGCAGAAGAGCACAGAAAGGAAAACGCCAGACCACCAGTCATGCTTCGCGGGAGGAGGAAGGGCCCCCTGCCGAAACTACATCAGACGTAAAGAATGAACTTCCTAAGGACAATGACCTTGGCGATATGGGTCCGTTGCCAATGCCTCCAATGCCAATGCCTTTTGTCAGGGAAAATCAGGATTTAAGTGGAGGGGAGCCGCCCGTATCTAATGAGCCGGTTTCTCCGACCGATGGGACGGGAGACTGAAACTCTCAGGCGGATTTGGCGCAACGAAAACCAGTATCCCAGAACCGCATTTCCGGAGGCGAAATATTTCTATAGGGTAACATTGCGAACTGCTTCAGAAATCCGTGTTCGCGTTTATGGATAGAGCCGCCACGGGTTACCTTAAACTTTCTTCCATAATCTTTGTCCCGCAGGATGGAGCCGGGGTACGGTTGGTACCAACTCGACGTCCATTCCGAAACATTTCCGTTCATTCCCCATATGTTATAGCCGCTGACATCGCCCTCCAATGTGTTTGCGGGTTGCAGTTGTTTGCCGAAGTTAGCGGTTCCCTTTTCAAAATTGTTACCCCATACAAAAATTCTATTGTCACCACCACGGGCAGCCTTCTCCCATTCATGTTCCGTTGGCAAGCGTTTTCCAACCCAGTGACAATAGGCATCGGCTTCATACCAACTAATCCCGCTGACGGGTAGATGCATCTGCCGAGTAGGATATTGTGCCCGAGGTTTGAACTTCGTGAACTCTTCATAAGTCACTTCAAATTTATCGATGTAGAAGGCTTTTAAGAAATACTGCTGTTCCGGCTGGGCGTTGAGGGCGGACGTTCTTTCCGACATGAATTGCAGGACAGTACTTTGAGGGTTCAACCCCAGCGTGAATTTGCCTTCGGGAATAAGGACCATCTCCGCATGCTTTTTGTCTTCGCAAGAAATAAGAAATATGAAGGTGAGCACAATGGGGGTCAGTCGATTCAATTATTTTTGTCGAAGATTGTATTGGCCAAATGAGTATCTGGAAATGTAAATTTTTTGGAACCCGGTTCGGTCAATAGATATTCAATCGTGAAGCAAGCCGCTTCTTCCCGGGCGCATGTCATAGAACGGCAGTCGTTGGCTTCTTGAGAGCAGTAGTAGTTTAGAATCCGCATCTTCATAAAGATGTCGTTGCTTAGTTTTAGTACATAAACATTTTTTTTGGATTCGATATTGTGGGTCCGAGTGCGGTAATTATACCAGCCGGTCAATTCTTTATTGAGCAAGTTGCCCAGCGAGCGGTGGTCCTGGGCATAGCCAGTTTCCGGGGCGGTTTTAATATTATCGAAGTTAGTTGGGCCTAGATTGATAACTCCAGTTTTTCCCAACGGGTTGGTTTCCCCTCCATTGGAGATAATTTTTGTGCGACTAAAAGCAAGATCCCACGAAACTTGGCTTAACCTATTCGTCTCTGCTTCAGAAATTTTCTGAGTCTTCCTTGTGGAAAATTCGACCAACGTCCAAGAATTTTTCCCCCGAGCGTTAACTTTGATGATGGGATTTTTGGTACTGATTTTCTTAATCTTTTTCGGAGGCAACGGAACGGCTTCAAAATCCCCGATATTATCCTCCATATAGTTCAAGGTAGTGTGAAACAAAAGGGTGGCACCAAGAAGCATGAAAAATATACGCGGCGTCGGCTTCATAAGTCTATTTTAACATAGCCACTTCATGGCTTCCCCAGCAAAATCTAAAGACTGAGAAAATATTCCGCCATCATTTTTTCTGCTATATTCTGGACATGATCCAGTTATTTAATGTTATCCAAAACTATAGTAGCGGCACACCAGCGCTGAATGATGTTTCGCTCAAAGTTGAGCAGAATCAGTGGTTCAGACTGGGGATGTTATTGGCGTAAGCGGAAATACAGGATCGCCAATCGGTGGTGCACTTTATTTTGAAATGCGTAAAAATGGCGAGTCCGTTGAGCCGGTCCGATGGTTCAAGACGGCTAGCAAAAAATAGACGTGTTGCGAATTGCTTCTGGTAGAATGATGTCGACAGTGTAGGTTTTTTTATTCCCACATGATTCCGCCGTCTGTATTCGCATTCGGGAGATTACGATTTGAATTTTTCATTGGTAAGCAAAACAATTAGAACCGGACTTGCTCGGCTAGCAGTTGTCACAGCATTGTTGGGATTGCCTGCTCAATTTCTCCAGGCAGAGGAAGACGCGCCCAAGCCAGATACATACAACAAACTAAAAGTATTCTCTGAAGTACTTTCCCTGATTGAATCTAATTATGTGGAATCGGTTGGAAGTGACACCATTGTTGATGGAGCCATACGGGGAATGGCTAAAGCTCTTGACCCTCACACATCCTATTTGCCCCCCGATTCGTATAAAGAAATGCAGGTGGAGACAACTGGAAAATTTGGCGGATTGGGAATCGAAATTGGTATTCGCGACGGTGTTCTTACCGTTATTTCACCGATTGAAGAAACGCCGGCTTTTAAAGTTGGAATTGAAGCGGGCGATAAAATTATCAAAATTGAAGATGAATCGACCCTTGACATGACAATTCAGGACGCGGTCTCCCGGCTCAGAGGAGAGACCGGTTCCCCCGTCACCATCACCATTTTCAGGGATTCTTTTAAAGTTCCGAAAGAATTCACTATCGTCCGCGCCATCATTGAAGTTCGTAGCGTCAGGCATGAACTTTATAAAAAAGACATCGGTTATATTAAAATTCGCAGCTTCTCAAAAAATACCAGCGCGGATCTGGATAAAGCCCTGGCCGAACTTGAGAAAAAGGAAATATCAAAATTGATCCTGGACCTCAGAAATAATCCTGGTGGATTGTTGAGCCAAGCTGTCGAGGTGACGGATCGATTTTTGAATCAGGAAAATCTCATCGTCTATACAAAGGGACGTTTGGACAAACAGAATATGCGATTTACTAGCGACGACAAAGTGGCGGGTGTTTCTTATCCGTTGATTGTTTTGGTCAATGGCGGGAGTGCCAGTGCGTCGGAAATTGTTGCGGGTGCTTTGCAGGATTTGAACCGGGCTATTATTTTAGGTACACCAACTTTCGGGAAAGGGTCGGTTCAAACAATTATACCGCTTAGCGATGGATCTGCATTACGCTTAACAACTGCGCGTTACTACACCCCCAGTGGTCGAGTGATCCAAGGAAATGGAATTGTGCCCGACATCGTCATTGAGAGAAAAGTTTCCGAAGGATTAAAGGAAGCCGATGAAAAAGAAAAGGAGCCGGAAGAAAAAACGCGGCTCAGAAGATTTTTGCGCGAAAAGGATTTGAAAAAACATTTGCAAGGGAAAAGTAGCATCGGTGATGTAAAAGAGAAAAGCGCGGAAGAAACGGAAGAAACTTCTATCCACGAAGACCTGCTGAAAGACAATCAACTTCAACATGCCGTTTCGTTACTATCGGGTTGGGAAGTCATGCGAAAAGTGTTTAAGAATTTACAGGTGCCTCTTCCAACTACTGATAGCCGTATCAGCATGCACTGACGCCGCTTCGCCAAGTATCGGCAAATACATTTCGCCACGCTACCGTGGAAAATAATTTATAGATATTCATCCCGCACCCATGCTAGTCCTCGGCATAGAAACATCCTGCGATGAGACCGCCGCCGCAGTTTTGAAAGACGGCGACACACTTTTGTCTAACGTGATCAACGACCAGTTCGGTATCCATTCAAAATATGGAGGGATCGTTCCCGAGTTGGCAGGTCGGTCTCATGTTGACCGAGTGCATCGGGTTATTGATGATGCCGTGAACAAGGCGGGCGTACAACTGAGAGACATAGACCTCATCGCGGTCACGATGGGACCTGGGTTGGTCGGCTCCTTGCTGGTTGGTCTGAACACTGCCAAAGGTCTTTCGTATGGACTCAACACACCGATGGTCGGCGTGAATCATTTGGAGGGCCATCTTCTCGCCATCTTTCTGCAAAAAAAAATACAATTCCCTTTCATCGCCCTGATTGTTTCCGGTGGTCATACCGACTTGTACCGAGCATCTGATTTCGGGCAGTATAAATTACTGGGGCGAACCCGTGACGACGCGGCGGGAGAGTCTTTTGATAAAGTCGGAAAAATGCTTGGGATTCCCTATCCGGGAGGGCCAGCCATCGAAAGATTGGCGCGAAAAGGAAACGGGAAAACTCATAAGTTTCCACGAGCGTATTTGGAAAAAGGTTCTTTGGATTTTAGCTTCAGCGGATTAAAAACATCGGTGCGAACTTTTTTGAATCGAAGAGGTCGGGACGACCGTGTGGTCTCGACGGACGAAGATATTTCCGCCGGATTTCAAGATGCGGTCATCGATGTTCTCGTCGACAAACTAATCGGCGCTTGTGAGAAAGAAAAAATATCGCGGGTCGTTGTAACGGGCGGAGTCGCCGCAAACGGTGCCTTGCGGGAGGCCGTACGAAACGCGGCTCAATCTCATGGGCTTGAGGCTTCCTTCCCAGAAAAAATTTTTTGTACCGATAACGCCGCCATGATTGCCTGTGCTGGCCATCACAAATTTATTCGGAACAAAAATTTATCGGCGGATAGTAGGACCTTAGATGCTAAAGCGAATCTCCCATTAGAATAAGATGAGCGCGCCGCAAGGTTGCAGAGGAATGTGGAATGCGGGCTTTGGTTACAGGCGGTGGCGGATTTCTTGGAAGCGGAATTGCCAAAGCTCTCCACGAAAAGCAGCACGACGTTACCGTTGTCGGCCGGCGTCGTTATTCCCATCTTCCAAAAGAGATTAAATTATTTCAGGGAGACGTCCGCGATTTTGATTTCCTTTGCAAGACAATGGCGGGAATGGACGCGGTTTTTCACGCCGCGGCTTTTATAAAAATTTGGGGACGGTCGGAAGATTTTTACAGCATCAATGTTGATGGAACTCGCAACGTCATTAAAGCCTGCCTGATTAACAAAGTTCCAAAACTAATATTCACCAGCTCACCAAGTGTTGTTTTCGGAAGTTCAAGTCTCGAAGGCGTCGACGAAACGGTTCCTTATCCGAAAAATTATTTAAGCGAATATCCTCGCACTAAAGCGATTGCGGAAAGACTCGTGATAGAAGCCAATGGTCGGGGTTTCGCCACGGTGTCTATTCGACCGCATTTAATCTGGGGCCCCGGCGATCCGCATTTGATCCCCAGGCTTTTGGAAAAAGCGGAGCAAGGACGATTGGTGCAGGTGGGGCGGGGAGAAAACAAGGTCGATATTATTTATATCGACAACGCCGTGCACGCTCATCTTAAAGCGTGCGATGCGCTGGGGTTTGGTAAGCGTCCCGCCGGTAAAGTTTATTTCGTCAGCGATGGTGACCCGGTGAATCTTTGGCAATGGATTAACGAAGTGTTGAAAAAAATAAACCGACCGCCTGTCGCGCGCAGTATTTCTTATCGAACCGCATTCAGGTGGGGACACTTTCTGGAAAAAATATACAGTCTTGGAAATATCAAAAAAGAACCACCGATGACTCGATTCTTAGCCGCGCAATTAGCAACTTCGCATTATTTTACTATCTCGCGGGCGAAAAAAGATTTCGGGTATGAGCCCGTCGTAAATCCTGAAAAGGGAATGGACGAACTCATTCAGTCCCTGGCGAATCACCGAGAATGTTGATCCGATGCGCCATGCTTCCCGCTCCAAATCCATTGTCAATATTGACCACCGCCATCCCCGGCGCGCAACTGTTTAGCATGGTGAGAAGGGCGGAAACACCTCCGAAAGACGTGCCGTAACCGATGCTGGTTGGCACGGCCACGATGGGCTTGTCCACCATGCCCCCGACCACGCTGGCGAGAGCTCCTTCCATTCCTGCCACGACAATGACTACTCGCGCTTTGCGCACTTGTTCAAGATTATCGAGTAGGCGATGAATGCCGGCCACCCCGACATCGAAAATGGTTTCAACTTTGCTCCCCAGCAGTTGCGCGGTGACGGCGGCTTCTTCGGCGACGGGGATATCTGCGGTGCCTGCGCTGATGATGATTATCAAGCCGCTCTTTTTCTGTCGTTTATTTTTTTCAATGACCAAGGTCTGCGCTGTTTCATTGTATTCAGAAATTTTCGGCAGAGAGGATTTTAATTTACGAAAGTTATCTTTAGATAACTTAGTTGCCAGAACGGAAAGTCCCACACGGTTCATGCTCTGAATAATCTTTTTTATCTGGGCTACCGTTTTCCCTTGACAATAAACGACTTCAGGCATGCCGACTCGAAGGCCGCGATGATGGTCAACTTTGGCAAACTCGAGATTTTCATAAGGCAGGGTCTGGAGTTTTTTCATCGCCTGCTGCGGAGTAATTTTTTGGCGGTGTAAGTCCTTTAATATTTTTTCTAAACTACGCGGATTCATTGCAAGTTTTTGATACCTGCAAACTCGGTGGATATTTCCATTTTCATCAGGTCGTCCAATGCTTGACATGGTGATTTGTTTTCGTGAAGGATGCGGTAGGTTTCTTCAATGATAGCCGCTTCAATATTAAATTTCTTTATCAGGGAATAAGCCGCTTTCGCTGTCAATACACCTTCAGCTACCGTCATCGTATTTTTAGTAATTTCTTTTAAGGATTTCCCTTGACCAAGTTGGATTCCCAATTGCCGATTCCGACTTAAATCGCTGGTGCAGGTGAGCACGAGGTCGCCCAAGCCGGTAAGGCCGTAGAAGGTTTCCAAGCGGGCTCCAAGTTTTGTTCCAAGCCGACTGATTTCGACCAATCCGCGGGTAATCAGTGCAGCGCGGGTGTTAAATCCCAAGCCTAGCCCGTCACTAATTCCCGTGGCGATGGCGATAATATTTTTTAAGGCGCCGCCGATTTCGACCCCGACCAAATCGGTGCTGGTAAAAACTTTCATTTTATCTGTAGCAAAAATCTCTTGAACTTGTTTCGCCGCCGTAAGAGTTTCCGCAGAAGCCACCAACGCGGAAGGAACTTTTGCCGCGACTTCTTTGGCAAAGGTCGGACCGGAAATGGTTGATATGGAATTGTCGGTGTTCAAAACATCCCGAATGATTTGATGGGTGGTGAAAAGAGTATCGCTCTCAATTCCTTTGCTGGCACAAATCAATAAATAATTTTTTTCCAAAAATGGTTTGATTTTGGATAGCGTCTGTCTAATCACGTGGGTAGGGACTACGAGCAAGATTAAGGATTGCTCCAGGGTAGCTGCTTGTAATGAAGAAGTGGGCTGGATGTTTGCGGGCAAACGGTGTCCGGGCAAGAACCATTTATTTTCCCGGGTGCGGGTCAGAGTGTCGCACAACTCCTGTTCATACACCCAAAGGGATACTCGGCTGAATTTGTCAGCCAAATGAATTGCCAATGCGGTTCCCCAACTCCCGGCACCAATGATCGAAATTTTTTCGCGCATGTGAAAATTTTTGTGAGACGGTTCCTTTATTATAGCGAATTCATGGATGCGTTGCTTATGATTGTCGGAGAAATAGAACTTGTTTGGGGTTTGTCTTTATGATTAAATGAATTGCCAACCTGATAACACAAACTCGTTAAAACTTTTGAAAAATTCGTCCGTCCTGTAATTTTTCCCCCATGGCCAAACGTATTAAAGTCAGCCGAAAAGATTTGTTAAAAGAACCCGACCAGTTTTTATCCGCGTCTGAGAGAGCGATGCTTTACTATGCGGATAATCGGAATACGGTTATTGGCGTCGTCGCCACCATCCTCATCGCTGTTTCTTCTTTTTTTGGTTTCAAATATTATCAAGAAACCCGAGCGTTAGGAAATGAAGCGTTTTATTTTGAGATGGAAAAGATAGCCGAAAATCTAAAAGACAGCGCCTCGGTTGCTGAAGCAAGATTGGTCTGGGAAAAAATAGGCAAAGGTTTTCAGAAAGAACGGGCTTCGTTGTTGTTGGCCGATATCCATTTTCAAAATCAAGAGTTTAATGAGGCTGAAGCGCTTTATTCAACGGTGATCAATAATTCGTCTCCCGAACAAAACAATTATCAAATGGCGCAGATTGGACTGGTATACATCTACGAGTCTAAAAAAAATTATGAAAAAGCCATTGAGTTACTCAAGTCGGTAATTGACGCGGACACCACTTTCCCCTTATTTGAAGTGTATTGGAATCTTTCAAGATGTTACGAGTTGAATAACGATGATCCCAACGCGTTACTGATTTTGCGGGAGATGCAGATTAAATTCAAAGAGCATCCGCAAGCAAATAAAATAGAGCGCCGCATCAATCGGCTTTCTGCCTGATAACGGAGCGGTTAATTTTATGCCGAAGGTATCTAAATATTTCCCGTTTGTTTTCTCGTTTTTTCTAATTCCCCTCGTTTTATTTTCTCCGGCGATCAGCCACTCCTTGCCCTTCATTTCAAAAAAAACAGAACTGGCTATGGGCAAAGCCGCCGATGAGCAAATTTCCAGACAATACGGAATCTATCAGGATAAGGAACTGCAGATATACGTCCATGGAATAGGTCAGAATCTGGTAGCTAAACTTTCTGATAAAGTTTTTACGAGTTATTATTTTCGCATTGTAGATAGTTCGGTTATCAATGCGTTCGCTTTGCCGGGCGGCTATATATATGTGAGCTTGGGCTTGTTGACGATGGTAAATAGTGAGGCGGAACTTGCGGGAGTTTTAGGTCATGAAATCGGACACGTTATATTTCATCATAGCGCTAAACAATTGGTGCGCAGTATCGGTTCAACGATTTTTGCTTTGGGGGGGGCCATCGCAAGCCCGAAAAATGCGGGGCAATGGCTTGCGGTTAGCACCGCCATGTTCCAGCAAATCAACTTGGGGTATGGTCGGGAAGCGGAAATCGAATCAGACGAACAGGGAATATTGAATAGCAAGGAAGCGGGCTACAGTCCTTTTGGAATGTCGCGGTTTCTTAAAAGTCTGAGACGCAAAGAAATCATGTCGGGTCAATCTTATCACGCCTTCCGCGCGTCTCATCCGGAAACTCAGGAACGAATTGTCAGAGCCTATCTCATCGCCGAGCGTATGACCAACGAATCGGAAAGCGTCAATAGTTATCGCGATCGATATTTACACATGATCCGCGGTTTGAAATTCGAAGGAAAAAAACATGCCAGGGATAAAAAATATTACAAGCCGCAATACATCGATTTTTACAAAGTTCAGGAAGGGGACACTTTCCGGAGCATCGCGGAAAAAGAATTGGGCGATGGAAAAAAGGATTTGGATATATCCGTTCTCAACGGACGAAAGGAAGCCAGCCAACCCCGCCCCGGCGAGTTGTTGAAAATCGTGCGCGCCGGCAAATTTAAAAAAGACAAAGCTCTTTACGTCAAGCCCGCCGCCGGTCCCCCTCCGTTCTGATTATTTTTTCGAGCCCACGTAGTTGAGAGCTGACCCGGCGTTGAACCAGTTAATCTCGTCTTCGTTGAGGGTGTGGTTGACCTGCATGGAATCGGTGGAGCCGTCTTCATGCTTGACTGTCATGGTGACCGATTTCTCCGGCGCCAACTGATTCAAGCCGTCATAACTGATTCGATCCTTCGCCTGAATTTTACCGTAGTCCGCTTTGTCCGCAAACGTGAGGGGCAAGACCGCCTGCTTCTTTAGATTGGCTTCAAAGATGCGGGCGTAGGAATTTGCGACAAACACGCGGCATCCCATGTGGCGCGGTTCCATCGCTGCATGTTCGCGACTAGAACCTTCGCCGACATTTTCATCGGCAAACACGACCCAGCCTGATCCTGAATCTTTTAGGTCGCGGGCAATTTTATTGAGCTCCTGATTTTTTTCTCCGGTCACCGGATTATCACCGTGCCCGGTTTCGGAATGGAACTCATTGGTCGCACCCAAAAACATATTGTTGCTGATGTTGTTCAGATGCCCGCGGAACTTCAGCCATGGACCTGCCTGGGAAATATGGTCGGTCGTGCATTTCCCTTTCGCCTTGAACAACACGGGAAGGTCTTGATAGTCCTTAACCTTATTCTGTTTTGGGAAAGGTTCCAGAAACGCCAACCGTTCGCTAGCCGGGTCGATGACGACTTCACCCGACAAGGTCGAAGATTCATAGCCTGCATCTTGCGGAGTGTAACCATTTGGCGGGAGAACTTCTCCCACCGGCGGTTGAAATTTAAAATCGTTACCGTCTTTGTCTTTCAATGTATCCGTCAACGGATTGAACTTCATGGAACCACTAAACGCCATCGCGACGACCAGTTCGGGACTGCTGATGAAACCCAAAGTTTCGGGATTGCCATCGTTGCGCTTGGCGAAGTTGCGGTTGTAAGAAGTGAGGATGCTGTTCTTGTCGCCTTTTTTAATGTCGTCCCGTTTCCATTGTCCGATACAGGGACCGCAGGCATTCGCCAAAACCTTGGCGCCGGAATCTTCGAACGCCTGAAGAATGCCGTCACGTTTGATGGTCTGATAAATGGTTTCCGAACCCGGGGTGACCATCAGGTTGGTCTTGGGTTTCAGTCCGGCGTCTTTCGCTTGTCGAACTAAACTGACCGCGCGGGTCAAATCTTCATAACTGGAATTGGTGCAGGAACCGATCAACGCCGCGGAAATTTTTTCCGGGTAGCCTTCCTTATCAACCGCCGCGCTCATCGCCGATACTGGCCTGCCGAGGTCTGGAGTATGCGGCCCGACGATGTGGGGTTCAAGACTGCTCAAATCAATTTCATGACATTCGTCGTAATATTTTTCCGGATCCATTTCCACGGCGGGGTCAGACCGCAAATGTTCGGCGTATTGTTTGCACAAGTCGGCGACGGCGCCGCGGTCGGTCGCGCGCAAATACGGATCCATCTTATCGTCATAGCCGAAGATGGAAGTGGTCGCGCCAATTTCCGCGCCCATGTTGGTGATGGTGCCTTTGCTGGTGGCGCTCAAACTCCGCGCTCCTTCGCCAAAATATTCCAGGATTTTTCCCGTGCCGCCTTTAACCGTCAACATGGTGGCGACTTTGAGGATGACATCTTTCGACGCCGTCCAGCCGTTTAACTTTCCGGTTAATTTAATGCCGACGAGTTTCGGCATCTTCGTCATGAAAGGTTGGTCGGTCATCACGTCGACCGCGTCCGCGCCACCGACGCCAATCGCGATGGTGCCCATACCGCCGGCGTTGGGAGTGTGCGAGTCCGTGCCAATCATCATGGTCCCGGGGCAAGCGTAGTTTTCATAAACGACTTGATGGATGATTCCCGAACCCGGCTTCCAAAATCCCATGCCGTATTTCATAGAGGCGGAACGGAGAAAGTCATACACCTCTTTGTTGGTTTCGCTCGCGGCCTTGAGGTCGGCCATGGCTCCCGTGTAGGCTTGGATCAAATGGTCGCAGTGGACAGTCGTCGGGACGGCGACCTTCGGCATCTTCGCGGACATAAACTGAAGGATTGCCATTTGCGCGGTTGCATCTTGCATGGCTACGCGGTCGGGATGAAGAAAAATATTTGCGACGCCACGCTTCAGTTTAGAATAGTCGGTGTCCGAATCCATGTGGGTAAAAAGAATTTTTTCAGTGACGGTCAGATCGCGTCCCAAGTTTTTGCGGGCGGCGTCACAAATGACCGCGCAGGACTTAAATAACTTTTCAATGGGGGCTATCTCCATTAGCATCAGAATTCACCTTATCTCAATGGGGTTACGAACGAAGTATCGGACGAACACCGCGCCCGACCAAAATTTTAAAAAGATATACCGTTTTGATGAACGCGTTTTAGCACGAATCAAAATGGATTTCAATTTTTTCAAAACGCCGCCGCCGACTTTTTCCCGACATCGTGACGGCGACGACAGTGTCGGTGATGACGACAGTGATGCCGCCGCCGGGGATTGTGAAAAATGCATTTCACGCTTTATGGATTTGGATGATAATTGCTGATGGGAAACTCTACGACTCCAGTTTTTGATTCGCGGATTTTTAACGCCAACCTCTTTTTCCCCAGAGAGGACGGTGCTCCCGCGCCTGCCCATTGCGACGAAATTCAAGTGCAGGTGGAATCCGAAGCGTCCGTTCACGTTCGGCGGCACCCATCGTCCGTAGCCAGATTCAGTTTATTATTCTTTCACGGCAACGGGGAAATTGTGTCGGACTACGATAACTTGGCGGAACATTTCAATTCGCTGGGGGCGGAACTGACCGTCGCCGACTTTCGCGGTTATGGCAGGAGCACGGGAACGCCGACTCTTCGCAACACTTTGGAAGACGCCCATAAAATTTTCCGCCAACTAAAATCAAACGGTAAATTAAAAGAGAAAGTCTGTATCATGGGACGGTCGCTAGGCGGCGCGCCGACTTTGGAACTTTGCGCCGAGCATCCCGATGTCGCCGGTTGCGTTCTCGAAAGTGCTTACGCCGACCCGGTTCTGTTGGTAAGAAGGCGGGGATTGAAAATCGATAAAACCACGCCGGAAGAAAATGCGCTCTTTAATAATAGCCAGAAAATCCGTTTGGTGAAATGCCCACTTCTTATCATGCACGGCGACGGCGATGTTTTAGTGTCGCCGCACGAAGCAAAATTAAACTTTGATAACGCCGGGTCAAAAATAAAACATCTTGAAATACTGGAAGGGGTGGGACACAACGACATGATGATGGCGCATTCCTACTTCACCACCTTAAAAAAGTTTTTCGATTCTTTGTGACGAGGAACTCGTTGTGAAAAAGTTTTATAACATTGAAGGATTAATCCGGACTGGATTCAAATTGAGTCGCGACTACGAAACCCTGGATTTCACTTACGCAAAATTTGGCGATGACGCAGTGCAGGAGATGGTCAAGTCGCGGTCTATCAAACAGGTGAGAAGGTTGACCATCAACGGAAAAAAGTTGACCGCGCTTTCTGCCCGCGCATTGGCGGAGTCGGACAAACTGCCTAATCTGGAATCCTTAAAATTGTACAAAAATAAAATCGGCGATGCGGGAATAAAATATTTGGCGGAGTCCGAAAAATTTCCCAACCTTAAATCTTTGCGGTTGGCGTGGAATGGGATTGGACCGGAAGGAAGCCGGTGTTTGGCTGAATCCCCCAACATGGGAAATTTAATTTCGCTGGCGTTGTCAGAAAATCGGGTCGGCGACGAAGGATTAAAATATCTGGCGCAGGCAAAATCCTTATGCAGCCTGGAGATTATGGACCTCAGGAAAAATCAGATTACGGATGAAGGAGCCGAGGCGTTGTCTAAAAGTAAATGCTTGCCGAAATTGCAAACCATAGACCTCACCGATAATTCGTTGACGGAAAAAGGAATCAACGCGCTGGCAGAATTTAAAATCTTCAACCTAGTCCGCGCCCAACTCAGCGACGACGGAATGAAACTTGACCTCAGCAATCGCGGTATCGGAGACGTGGAATGTAAATCTATTGCCGCGTGCGAAGAGTTGAAAGACTTGACCCATCTTTACTTGGAACTCAATAAAATCACAGAACAAGGCATCGCGCTTCTTGCTGGTAGCGAACATTTGCAAAACCTCACCCTCTTGTCACTCGACCGCAACAAAATCGGCGACGGCGGTTTCATCCACATCATCGAATCGAAAACTCTTCAGAACATTCAAGTGTTGATGATCGAAAACAACGGCATCACCGATGAAGGCATCACCGCTCTCTGCGAGAAGGAGTGCATGACGAATCTGTTGCGTCTCTACATCGACGAAAACGACACGACGGAGGAAGGATTTGAATTGCTGGCCGAACCCGAACATCTGCAACAGTTGGAATATCCGGAGTTCGAACGCGAAGAGGAAATCGAAGAAGAGGAAGAAGAGGAAGAAGAATTCGAAGACGTCGATGACATCGAGGAAATCGAGGAGGAAGAAGACCTCGGCGAAACGGAGTATGAAAGCCAGTAGCCACGTTTAGTCTGGACGAAAGGACGCCGCCGATTTCATTTTCCGCGACGGTGACGGCACCGTTACCACGAAGTGCGCCAAAGGTCTTGCGAGGATTTCATTTTGAAGATTTCTTTGACCCTGTCGGCAAAATTTTCCGCGGAGAAAGTTTTGGTGTATTCATCCCCCGCGGTTTTATACGGGTTCCACGACATGACCAACCTTTCGATGAACATTTCTTCCAACGGAACGTGGGTGATTTTCTGGATGATTTTAGTTTCGGAGTCAACCAGAATCGCGACCATACTGTAATCTTCCTTCGCGTATAAAGCTTCGATGAACCCGGGAGTTTCCTTTTCCTGCTGCGATGGATTGCAAGGAGTCTCAAGCAACCAGTCTTCGCCGCCGACAGCGAATATGGGGATGGACGGAAACTCCGATTCGGCGATTAGTTTCGCTCGCCATTTTCCAGCGAACGCGTTGACTTGCGCTTCGGAAGGGTGGGGCAGCGAAGCAACTAGCAACATGTCGCCGTTGGGCGCAAAGGAAAGGCCGCCGCCGTGTCCCTCAATGGGCAAAGGGCAAGACTTGCCTTCTTCGAAGTTTATAGTTTGGCTCATTTCATTCATGGCAAAAATTCAGAGTTGCGCGAGAATTATTCTGGAGAAGTCGGGCAGCATTGTCAACCCCGCGAACTCACCGCGATGCGCGGGAACGAAAAAAGTTTCATCCGGTAGCAATCATTAAACCGATTGAGTGCCTACTATAATTCGGTTAGCTTTGCGGGCTAAATTCTCTTAACGAAAAAACCGTTTAACGTAATAATGATTACCACTCTGATTTCTCACGCTTGCCTGTTGATCCAATCGCGCGACACCACGGTGTTGACGGACCCGGTGTTTTTTGATTATTTGTGGGAAGAGTGCAACGTCCAATGCCCGAGCATAAATCTTGACCTGACGAAACTTCCCAAGGTGGATATTTTAAATATCTCGCACCGGCACCAAGATCATTTTGACATCCGCACTCTGGCTTACATTTCCAAAGACGCCGACATTCTTGCGCCGGACGCCGTAGTGCTCGCGCCGCGTGATGAAATTCTTCTGGGAGTTCTGAAGGAATTGGAATTCAAAAATATCATCGTCGCGGAAGATTTCAAAACATTGGAAATCAAAGGGCTGGCGCTGACGCCCACGCCTTCCTTGAACGAGCAAGATTATTTTCCCGAACATGGTCTGCTGGTTCATGACGGTGAAGTTACGCTTTGGAATCAAGTCGACACCATCGTTTCGCCAGACATCATCAAATACATGCACCGTTTGTACGGCCAGTTGGATTTTGCGCACGTTCGTTACCTGCCTCTTTTGGAAGGAAATTTTTGTTTTCACAATCCTTTGGAATTGCCGATGGAGGAGTACAGTTCTTACCTTAAAGTTGCTGCTACGTGTAAACCAAAATTCGCGGTGCCCGGTTCCGCCGGATTCAAATACCGGGACGAATTTAGTTTTCTAAATCAATATTCCTTCCCGACGACGCAGAAACAATTTTTAAGAGACTTGGCGGACTTTTGTCCCGATATAAAAAGCGACGTGTTTTATCCCGGTGACCGCGGCGTTATAACTCGCGAAGGGGTGGAGATACAAAAAGCGGCGGCGGAATTTGTAAAGATTAAAGAGGATGACGGGCATGAAATCGAGTTCAAACCCGTGTCGGAAGTTCCGCCCATCCGCACTCGTACGTTGGACAAAGCGGAGCATGAAAAAGAATGGCGAGCGGTTGTCGATTTTATTGAGAGTCGGTTCGTCGGCATGTTGATCGAAAAAAAAGCCGTGCAAACTTGGGTGGATTGGAAAGTGGTTTATCACCTCGAAGTTTTCGGTCAGGACGGTTCCGAAATATGGTGTTTGGATTTTGCCAGCGAGGACGCGGATATTATCAGGGGGCGTGTCGGAAAAATCAATCTCTACGAGGGGGTAGCCTGTTCAGAGTTTTATAACTTGATACAGAATGAAACAAGTTGGGACTTTGTGGGAATCAACGGGCAATATCGTACGTTTAAAGATATTTATAGAATTCGATTGGGCGAGTTTGAACACTGGACTGCCGCGGACAAAAAATTTCCGCAGCCGTTGACCGAAGTGTTCCCCGCTGGGCAAGAGATGGACCGCGCAAAATTTATGCGCGACGTGAAACGTTGGAAGGACAAGGCGAGTACTTAATCCCGGCGACACTGTCACCGTCGTCGCGGGAAATGAAATCGTCACCGTCACCGACGGCGATGACCGTCATCATCGACACCGTCCTCGCGAATTGACATTGACAGGTAAGGATGAAAGGAAGTAGCATTCGTCGCCAACCTTCAAGACAGCAACCAATTATAAAAGTTCCGCGGCGGTGTAGCTCAGGTGGTTAGAGCATACGGCTCATATCCGTAGTGTCGGGGGTTCGAGTCCCTCCACCGCTACCATTTTTATTTTCCATCCCGTCATCCAAAACTTTAGCCATAGCCGTGTGGACTTTGCAGGAGGATTAAGTTAAAACGATGAGAACCATTGCCATTCTAAAAACCAAAGTCTAATTTTTTGGACTTATGAATCTTCCTCCCACCATCAAAACCGACGATATCATCTGCCAATGTCATCGGGTCACGGAGAGCACCATCCGCAACGCGATTGCGACGGGACGGTTAGACGACATTGGGTCGGTCACCGAGGCGTGCGAGGCGGGCGGGGGGTGTCATTCCTGCCACATTCTTATTCAACTTTTCATCGACCAGCATCAGGAGAAACCCATCTCCGTCGAAGAGTTGGTTCACGACCACGCGCAGAAGGTAAAAAAGAAGGGCATCCTAACGCGCTTCTTCAAAAAACTCCGCTAGCAACCTTTTGCGATGCGTTAGAAAAATGATGACGGTCAATGACAAAGTTGCTAAGGATTCGCTTCAAGTTTCCTTTAGAAAATAAAATATTGTGAAATCCCTCCGCGCCGTTTATTTCAATTGCCATTCCGGCATCAGCGGCGAAATGATTCTGGGAGCCTTGATTGATCTTGGGGCGAACTCCGCAAAAATTCGCAAAGCCATTAAAACTCTGAACATCAAGGGATGCAAACTGGAAGTCGACCGAGTTCAACGCGGCCTCATCATCGGCACCAAAGCGAAAGTCAGTTTGACCAAATCCCAACCTTCCCGCCATCCAGTACGAAAATATTCCGATGTTAAAAAACTGATAACCGCGTCGGACTTTTCTTCCGCCGTCAAAAAGAATTCGTTGGAAATTTTTCAACGCATCGCCGGGGCCGAAGCGGCGATTCAAAATACGACTGCGAAAAATATCCGTTCTTATGAAATCGGCGCCGTCGATTCGATCGCGACGGTCGTGGGCGGAGTGGTTGCCATGGACTCTTTGAAGTTGGACAAGATTTATTCCTCGCCCATCAATGTCGGCGAGGGATTCGTGCAGTCCGCTCGCGGTTGCCTTCCCGTTCCCGCCCCGACCACGGTAAAACTTTTGCAAGGGATTCCCGTTTTCTCCACCGGCGCGCAAAAAGAGATGACCACTCCAATCGGCGCGGCCATGATAGGATTTTACGCGGATGAGTTTGGGTCTCTTCCGGCGATGCAAATTGTTGGCGATGGATACGGAGCGGGGGACCACATCGTCGCGGGAATGCCCAACATGTTGCAAATCGTCCTCGGAAAAATTTATGCAGAGCCCGACGAACTCGTCCTAATTGAAACCAATATTGATGACATGAATCCGGAGTTTTATGAAGGGACGATGGAATTACTTTTCGCGGCGGGGGCTCTGGATGTCTATTTGAATCCCATAATTATGAAGAAAAGTCGTCCCGCGAATAAAATTTCTGTTCTCGCAACCGAGAATCATCGGCAGGCGATGACGGAAATTCTTTTACACGAAACGTCCAGTTTTGGAGTCCGGCATCATCGGATTGAACGAACAATTTTGGATCGGGAAACGAAAACGGTAAAGACTTTGTGGGGCCCCGTTAAAATTAAAATCGGTAAACTTAACGGCGAGGTTTTGCAAGTTTCTCCAGAATATGAAGAGTGCAAGAAAATTTCCCGCAAAAATAAAATCCCCGTCAAACAGGTTTACGACGAAGCCCGTTCTCTGGCGATAAAATTATTTGGTCCCGCTGTCAAAAGGTAGGATGGTATTTCTAGTGCTTGTTTATGTATTCGTCAAAATGTTTTTGGTACATGATGTCCCATTCCGGTGAACCTTCGCGCGGGGCGTTGCTGTAGGTGTTCAACACCCGCCGTGCTTCCGCGTCCGCTTTATCGTCAAGTTGGAGAATGTCTGTCATCACGCGGATGATATCCAAACGGACATCGTTGAGAGCGACTTTGTGATCTAGTTCATCGCGTTTGGCAAAATCGCGGACGATAAGGCTACTGATGTGGTTGATTTTTTCTCTGCCGATTTTCATTTTGAATATGTAGAAGTTAAAGAATAAGTCCGC
The DNA here is from genome assembly GCA_002454045.1 of Nitrospina sp. UBA6727. GTDB lineage: Bacteria > Nitrospinota > Nitrospinia > Nitrospinales > VA-1 > LS-NOB. The sequence continues at coordinate 51,335 of DKID01000015.1, forward strand.
GCTCACGCACCAATTTTGATTTCACCATTTGGAACACCCGCCCGTAATCCATCATGCTTCTTTCATATTCTTCGATTTTGGAATCAAGCAGAGTTTTTACTTCTTCGTTCAGTTGGTCTTCCACCATAAGGTCGTCGGTGATAATTTTATTGATGATGATCTGCAATTTTTCCGGCGACTCTTCCCAGATAACCAGGTCGCTATCCAGCAAGGACTTCACAATACTTCCGGCAAGATGTCTGGTGAGTTCTGTAGTAAGACGCATCGTTTTGACAATCCAATTCGCGAATCTAGCAAAGAGCGGGAGACGGGGCTCGAACCCGCGACATTCAGCTTGGGAAGCTGACACTCTACCAACTGAGCTACTCCCGCCTGATAGGTCAGTCAGACTTCTTTTCACCTAAAACTATAAAGCAGTTTGTATCGGTTACTTGTATGTCCAGAATTGGAATCTTCTGTTGTTGCACTTCCTGAATGGCTCGATTCACCATGCCTTCGATTGCCTTCGCACCTTCCTCGGCGATGTCGAGGACTTTAACACCTGTGACTATTTGATTGTGAATGGACATCCAATTAATAACGGATCAGGCGCATAGCCGTAGCCTATTTTCCTTTGCAGTAGGATGAAAAAAAATAAGCGCAATGGTACGCAAATTTCCCAGCATTATCCATTATTCGCTATACGCAATCAATAATAATTGGGAATTTCGCATGAATAAAAAGTGGATACTAGATGCGCCGCCGGGTGGTTCAAGTCGAATTTGCCGAAGAAAGTTTATTGAAATTATTTTTTCAATTCAGTAGGATGACCGATTCAAATAATTCATAAAACACAGAAAATTGCAGGAACTTAGCGAGTTTGAATGTCCCTATTTTTTTGAGCCGACCTCCGCAAAATCCCGACGAGGAAATTCGTGGTTAGACCCGTAGACTTCAAAGAAAAAATACCCATCACTCATCACCTGATAGAACTGAAAGACCGGCTGGTGCAGGTAGCCCTAGTTGTTTCGCTGTTCTTCGGGGTTTGTTTTTACTTCATCGATTTTCTTCTTCTATGGCTGGAAGACCCGCTGCCAAAACAATACGCGGAACTAACTTTCATAACTCCTACCGAACCATTTTTCACAGCCATGAAAGTTTCCTTCATGGGGTCGATGTTCATTTCCATGCCGTGGATTTTGTACCACGTGTGGGGATTCATCTCTCCCGGCTTAAAGGTTCGAGAAAAAAAAGTCACCGCGTTATTTGTCTTTTTCGGAACCTTGTTTTTCCTTTTCGGTGGATTGTTTTGTTATTTTTTGGTCGTCCCTCTAGGATTAAAATTTTTGCTAAATTACGGCACCACCTGGTGGAAAATGCAGGTCACCATTGGCTTTTATTTTTCCTTCGTGGTGAAAATGATTCTGGCTTTTGCCTTCGCGTTTCAAACTCCGCTCCTTATGGTTTTGCTGACCAAGTTTGGAGTGGTCAATACCGTAAAGATGAAGTTGTACCGCAAGTGGGCATTCCTCGGAACGTTTGCCCTGGCCGCGGTTTTGACTCCTCCCGATATAATCACCCAAGTATTGTTAGCGTTCCCGCTTTATGGTTTGTATGAGTTTGGGATGGTGGTGTCGCGATTTTTTGAAGATCCCAAAAGCCGTGAATTAGCTTTCAAACAAATGCAACAGGAGGCGGCCGCAAAGAAAGCCGCCAAAGAAGCGGCGCAAAAAGCCGCGGCCATGGCAAAAAATGCCAAACGAAAATCCGCGAAGAAAACCCACAAGGCTTCCTGATCAAACAAAAAATACCAAGACGGAAATCAAGCGCGGATAGTTGAACACGATTAAAACTTCTGCGGTTGCGAAACCTATGTGCGCCAAAATCGGGACTATTATTGAACCCGTCGCTTTCAATAATCCTGCGGACAACATCCCCAAAAATAAATTTCCTATGCTCGGTTTGAAATGCAACAGCGGGTATAGCAGACCACCGCTGACGATGACTCGTCCGGTGGTGTTTCCTTTTGTAAATAAATTATTAACGATTAAACCTATCGCAAACACTTGGTCGACGAAGGGAACGATGAGAGTTGCAAAAATATTTCCCGCGAAGGAAACATTAAATCCCATTTCATCGGGAGCCCGCCGGTCTGCCCCGGCAAATAATTCTGATTGCGACAACCCCGTTCCGACCACCACGCTGTCCAACACGATGACGGCCACGACGGGGAGTGCTCCAAGCAGAGCGCCTATCGCCAGTGATTTTCTAATATTATTTTTGTTGAATCCTAATCGCTGCAAAGATATGCGCTTGAAGGAGAGGGTACCTGCTAAGACCAAGAAAAAATATAAAATGTGCCAGAACTCATAAACGAACCTGTTCCCAGAAAAAGCAATGTGAATCGTTGGGAATAAAACTAGAAAGTAAACGGCTAGGATAGGAGTGAGAATTTTCACATTGCAATATCAAAATTTGCAGTCAAGACTTTTAAAGTTTCGCCGCCAGAATAACGGCTTGGTTTTTTTTATAACACATTACTCGCAGTCTAAAATTCTTCCAAGAAGATTACAACCCGCGAGCCAAAGGAGCGTTGGCGGTTGACGAAACCAGTTTCTTTTGGTATCTCTTTTGAGCTAATCTAACTCGGTAAGGAGCCTTCGCCGTGGCGTGTATGGTTCATCGTTCGGAGTCAGCTTTTCTCCTCGACTTTGGCGGAGTCTCAAAAAGTTTTTCAGTCGGAGATTATCATGAAAAAAATCGCTTTAGCTTCCGATCACGGTGGATTTGATCTCAAGGAAAGTATCGCCGCCCACCTTTTAAACATCGGGTTGGAGGTGGACGATTTAGGACCGCATTGCGCGGACGTTGTGGATTATCCCGACTACGCGATGAAACTTACCGCAGCGGTCGCCGAAAAAAAAGTGGAACGCGGAATCGTAATCTGCGGCACGGGGATAGGTATGTCCATCGTCGTCAACCGATACCCCGGGATTCGCGGAACCTTGTGCTCGGATATTTTCACCGCCAAACTATGTCGCGCGCATAATGACTCAAACATCCTGATTATGGGGGGCAGGGTGATTGGTAAAGAGTTGGCCGCCGAAATTGTCAACACCTGGTTGAACACACCTTTTGAAGGAGGACACCACCAACGGCGGCTCGACAAAATTGATCAGATAGACGCTTCCCTAAAGGCGAAAGCAAATCTTTGACGAAGGAGTTACGTGAATTGTCACTCGCCGATTTTGATCCGAAGATCGCGCAATCCATTGTGGACGAAACCGCGCGGGAAAATAATACCCTCGAAATGATCGCCTCGGAAAATTTTGTCAGCCTCCATGTGCGGGAAGCGCAAGGCTCGGTCATGACCAATAAGTACGCCGAAGGCTACCCCAACAAACGTTATTACGGTGGTTGCGAATATGTTGATGTCGCCGAAAGCCTCGCCATAGAACGCGCGAAAAAATTGTTCGCCGCCGAACACGCCAACGTCCAACCCCATTCCGGTTCCCAAGCCAACATGGCGGTGTACCATACCGTTCTCAAACCGGGCGATACAATTCTAGGAATGAACTTGTCGCACGGCGGACACTTGACCCACGGCAGTCCCGTCAACTTTTCGGGATACACCTACAACGTCATCGCCTATGGCGTGAGTCGGGAAACAGAATTGATTGACTACGACGAGGTCAGAAAGTTGGCGACCGCGAACAAACCAAAAATGATCGTCGTGGGAGCGAGTGCTTATTCGCGAGTGATCGACCCCGTTGCGTTTCGCGAAATTGCCGACGAAGTCGGAGCAAAAATTATGACCGACATCGCTCACCCCGCGGGACTAATCGCGGCGGGACTCTATCCATCGCCGGTGCCGCACTCCGACTTTGTCACCACCACCACGCATAAAACTTTACGGGGACCCCGCGGCGGAATGATTTTGTGTGCGGAAAAAGATGCCAAGGAAGTGAACAAAAAAATTTTTCCCGGCATTCAAGGCGGTCCCCTCATGCATGTCATCGCCGCGAAAGCGGTTGCGTTTAAGGAAGCGTTGAGCGAGGATTTTGTAACTTACCAAAAGCAAGTGATAGCCAACGCGAAATGTTTGGCGCAATTTTTAATCGACCAAGGATATAAAATTGTCAGCGGCGGAACGGATACGCACTTAATGCTGGTCGACCTGCGCCCTCAAAATATCACCGGGAAGGACGCCGAGTTAGCGTTAGACAAAGCCGGAATCACGGTGAACAAAAACACCGTGCCGTTTGAAACCCGCAGTCCGTTTGTGACATCGGGGGTTCGCATCGGGACGCCCGCGCTGACTACGCGGGGGATGAAAGAAAATGAAATGCGCAGCATCGGGGGAATGATCGTCCAGACACTCGAGAAGGTGGAGGACGACAGCCTGCACGCCCGAACGCGAAAAAAGGTGCGGGAACTCTGCGACCAGTTTCCACTTTATCCGAATTAACCAGGCAACAAACCTCACGCCATGAAATGTCCTGACTGCGTCGGCATGGAAAATAAAGTCATCGACTCCCGGCTGAACAAAGAGGGGACGGTCATTCGCAGAAGAAGGGAATGCTTGAGTTGCTTCGCGAGGTTCACCACCCACGAAAAGTTGGAGCGGTCTTTACCGTTGTTGATAAAAAAAGATGGCCGACGGGAAGAGTTTGACCGCGACAAAATTATCGAGGGGGTGAAGAAAGCCTGCCAGAAGAGGCCGGTGAGCATCAAAAATATTGAAGACCTCGTCGACCGCGTGGAGCAATATGTTCAGGAGTTAGGCGAAAAGGAAGTCTCCACCGTGAAGGTCGGCGAAAAAGTTATTAGCGAAATTTGTAATTTGGACGACGTCGCCTACGTCCGCTTTGCCTCCGTTTACCGCTCCTTCAAAGACGTCAATGAGTTCATGATTGAGTTGAAGGAAGTTCTGAAAAGCAAAGAAAAATAAGTTCCCCGCGACCACGCGCCGCAAGTTTATCTTCCTCATGCCTTCGCATCGTCCGCGGAACGCTGGTCATTGTTGTCGCGTTTAGCGCGGCTCGTTGAATCCAAGAAAACAAAATGTTACGATACGCGTCACGCTTTTGAAATTTGGATTTTTGCGTCATCAATAAGTCATGGATAAAGTCTCGTTCCATTTATCTTTGCTCAGTTATCTCGTCGCTTCGCTGAGTTATTTTATTTATCTCGCATACCGCGGACCTTTGGTTTCGACCCTTGCCAAGTGGGCGGTAACGTTTGGTTTAGTTTGCCAAACGGTCACGATAGGAATTCGTTCCAGCCAGACGGGGCACGGTCCATACACTACTTCTTTCGAGGTGGCTTTGTTTCTGTCCTGGCTGATGGTGGTGGTTTATATTTTGACGGAGTGGAAATATAAAATTAGGGACCTGGGAGCTTTCGTCATTCCTTTGGTCTTTGTCGTTTTATTATTTTCAGCTTTCCTTTCGAAAGATACAACTTTCGTCCCCGAGTCGGAAATACGTTTTTGGTTGACCATGCACCGGACTCTTTCGATCACAGGGTACGCGGCGTTTTCAATCGCGTTTGCCGCCGGAATTATGTATTTGATTCAAGAGCATCAGGTCAAAACAAAAAAGCTCGGCATCATGTATTTCAGAATGCCTTCCCTTGAAGTTTTGGATAATCTAAACTTCAAGGTGATAACGGTAGGGTTTCCGTTGTTCACTTTGGGTTTTATGACGGGGTCTATTTGGAACACGGAAATGAACCTGCCATTTTTTTCATGGGACATCACCCGCACCTTACCGTTGGTCGTAACTTGGTCGATTTATTGCCTCATCTTTTTTGGAAGAATGGCGGTGGGGTTGCGTGGTAAGAAGGCTGCGCAGGGAGCAATTTTCGGATTCATAACAGTCATCGGCACTTATTTCCTACACATATTATGATGTCAACCGAGTCAAATCTTGTTCTGGTCGGAGTCAGCCATAAGGCCACCCCCGTGGAAATCAGAGAAAAACTTGCCTTCAATCAAGTGAAGTTAAAAGCCTCATTGGAGCATTTAGTTCGATGCCCAGAAATTGTTGAGAACATCATCCTCTCGACTTGTAACCGAGTTGAAATTTACGCCCGCGTTGAAAATTCTGACAACGGTATCCAACTTCTGAAAGATTTTATTTGCGACTACCATGCGCTTTCGCGGGGAAGTCTGGATCAATATTTTTACAGCTATCGGGATAATCAAGCCATCGAACATCTTTTTAGAGTTTCCGCTAGTTTGGACTCGATGATTTTGGGGGAAGCGCAGATTCTAGGACAAGTGAAGGATGCCTATAGCACCGCCCGAGATTTAAGTTCAACCGGTTTGGTTTTGAACCAGTTGTTTGAAAAAGCTTTTAACGTCGCAAAAAAAGTAAGAGAAGAAACCGGAATTTCAGAACGCGGAGTTTCCATCAGTTCCGCGGCGGTGGAGCTGGCGAAAAAAATATTCGAAGATTTAGAGAACCATTCGGTGATGCTGGTGGGAACGGGCGAAATGGCAGAGCTGGCCGCAAAGCATCTTATATCCTACGGCGTCAAAACGGTGTACGTGGCTAGCAGAACTTATGAGCGGGCTGCTTCTCTTGCCCAAAGTTTGAACGGGTGCGCGCTAGATTTTGAATCTTTCAAGGAGGAAATATACCGGGCGGATATCGTCATCACTTCAACCGCCGCGCCGACATTCATCATTCATAAAAAAATGATCGAGCGGGCGATACACAAAAGAAAAAACAAACCGATATTCTTAATCGACATTGCCGTCCCTAGAGACATCGCGCCCGAGGTGAACGAATTAGAAAACGTTTATCTTTATGACATTGACGATCTCCAAAATGTAGTCAACGCAAACATGGAAGAACGGCAGAAAGAAGCCGAAAGCGCCATGGAAATTATCAAGCAGGAAGTTACCAAGTTTAACGATTGGTTCTCCACTCTGGACGCGGTTCCCACCATCATTGAAATGCGCAACCGCGCTGAAGAGATGCGCAAAAACGAAGTGGAGAAGGCACTCAAAAACCTCGCTCATCTTTCCGCAGATGATCAAAAAATTATCCACCAACTAACCCAATCCCTGATCAACAAAATTTTACACAAGCCCACCATCAACCTTAAAAAGAAAACCCAGTCCAAAGATGGCCACGTCTATTTGCAAGCCATTCGTCACTTATTCCATTTGGACGATTAAATGGAATCGAGAAAAATTAGAATCGGCAGCCGGGGAAGTCCCTTAGCGTTGTGGCAGGCTAACTGGATTAAAGCCCAGTTAGCATCGCGCAACCCGGACACTCCCGTGGAGATTGTCATCATAAAAACTTCTGGCGACAATATCCGTGACGTCCCGTTGGCGAAAATTGGCGGGAAGGGTTTGTTCGTTAAGGAAATAGAAGAAGCCCTGTTGAAAAAAGATATCGATTTTGCCGTTCACAGCATGAAAGATATGCCCATCAAATTTCCCTTCGCTTTATGCATCGCCGCCGTGGCAAAGAGAGAGAATCCTTTTGACGCGCTAATTTCAAAAGACAAAGTTAAGTTGAGCGAACTTCCAAAAGGCGCCAAGGTTGGAACAGGAAGTTTGCGCAGAATTTCGCAGTTGCTGCATCATCGTCCAGATCTAAAATTGATTCCCCTGCGCGGCAATTTGGAAACGCGGATTAAGAAACTGGAGACGGAAGGACTAGACGCCATCATCCTCGCCGAGGCAGGTCTTATTCGCATGGGGTGGGACGATAAAATTTCAGAAATTATCAGCCCCGAAATTTTATTGCCGGCAATGGGGCAGGGCGCGGTGGGAATAGAAACTCGTCGGCATGATGTTGACAACCAAATTCTTTTGGCGGATTTGGATGATGAAAACACACACCTTGCTCTGGACGCGGAAAGAGCCGTCGTCGCTCGACTAGAAGGCGGTTGCAATGTTCCCATCGGCGCGTTCGCAACCATCGCCGACGATGAAATGACATTGCAGGGACTAGTCGCAAGTCTTGACGGAAAGACTCTGCATAAAAAAGAATTGCGCGGTAACAAGATCGATGCCATTGCGCTTGGCAAAGAGTTGGGCGACGCCTTATTAGATATGGGCGGCGATCAGATTATGCGAGAGATTCATTAGTGCGTCCGAACTATAAACTTGTCGCCGCCACTGGCGTCACCGTCGACTCCGTGGAAAATGAAATCATCGGCGTTGTCATCGCCGCCGTCATGGTGACGATGATTGAACTTGCTCCCGATGTATAACCGCAAAAAAAATACGATGCGAAATAAATCGCTCACGACGGCGGATATCGAGTCCCTCATCAACAACGCTTTGGAAGAGGACATCCGAAGCGGCGACATTACCACGCGAAACATCATCCCTTCGGGGCAACCATGCGAGGCGGAACTGGTCGCTAAGGAAAATTTAATTTTATCCGGAATGGAAATTTTTAAAACGCTGTTCCGGAAACTCGATTCGCAAACTGTATTTCTTTCCGAACCTTTCCATGATGGCGATTGGGTGACGAAGGATGTTACGCTTCTCAAATTTCGTTGCGACGGCGTCAAGGCTCTTGAAGGGGAACGGTCGGGATTAAACATTTTGCAATGGTTGAGCGGCATAGCCACACTGACGCGCAAGTATGTCGATGCAGCAAGTCCCGTCACAGTTTTGGACACGCGCAAGACCACTCCCGGGCTGAGGGTTTTCGAAAAATACGCGGTGAGTTGTGGCGGCGGTTCCAATCATCGGTTCGGACTTTATGACGCGGTGATGATTAAGGATAATCATATTAAATCCGCCGGGAGCATTTCTCATGCCGTCGAGAAAGTACGTGACGGGTTGGGCATTCAAACTAAAATTGAAGTCGAAACTCAAAACCTTGATGAAGTTCATGACACATTGAAGGAAAATGTCGATGTCATTATGCTGGACAATATGCCCATCGATATGGTCCGCGAATCGGTTAAGTTGATTGATGGCCGGGCAAAAATTGAAGTCAGCGGTTGCGTTACTTTCGAAAAGTTGAACGAGTTGTCCAAGACGGGGATAGACTTTGTGTCGGTGGGAGCATTAACCCACTCTGCGCCGTCGGTTGATATCAGTATGAATATCGTTGTACCCTGATCAGCAAGTATTGATCGAGGAAATCGTCATGCCATGTAAAGATACGACATCCCAGATAACGGTTATCCTGGACGAAAATGATTGTCTGGTCAGTTTTGATTTTTCAAAATTAACTTGCCAGAAACCCGTCGGAGGAAGCGCCACGGGTTTTATGAAATTTTGTCGCGGCAAAACCGTCGACCAAATAACGCAATTGGATTTTAGTGATTTGGTCGTTGCTTTGGAACTGAATGAAACGGAGGAACAATTTTTATTGTATATGGAGTGGGACGCTTTGGGTGCTGCTCTTGATCAGTACCGGGGCGGTGGACGGGACGTCGACAGCGACAGATATCAAATCGCCGCGATCACCTACGAGTCGCATCAAGTGGAAATCAAGCAGGTGGTTTCGTCACCAGAAGAAATGCCGAAGCTCATACCGTGTCGCAAACGGGTCCATGAATAAACTCGCTACTCATCGGAATATAGACGAACCAATCTGACATAACCTTGGGAATAGTCCTGATCAAATTGTTGAGTATTGCCCGATGTGTAGGAAAAATAAAATGCTGCCTGCTGGTCGAAAGGCAGGCACCATGTCGCATTCCCCCCTCCCGTTGCAAATGCCGGGTCGAGGTGAATCTCATTGTTGCCGCGGGCGATGATGGTGCTGTCGGGAATAAATATTTTTTCTACCTCTTCTCTCTCGGGAACGCGCCAGTCATGATAACCGAGATAATCTTTTTTGTTCATTTCGTCGACGAACTGCAGGGCTTCCTGGAAATTCAACCAATCTTGGGCGATGGGCCAGGAATCTTCTTTCGCCCACACCAAACCGGATTCATTATCCAATAGGGTGCCATCGCCATTGTCTCTGAACCTGCCAGTTTCATTCATTCGCAAAGACTCCAAGAATTTGTTGTTCCGTGAGCAATGAAAACAGTCGCGGAACGGAATGATAGCGCAAGGTAATTATTCTGTGAAGCCTTAATTTTCTCGGGAATTTTTCGGCGATGAATTTTGTTACTAGAAATCACAGCGCCAATTTGATACAAACCGAGAATCGAAACTTCCTACTGACGGCGAACTAAGTTTTTTGACGCGGCTGAATTTGTGACTAAATTGAAAAACAAATCGAATCAATTAAGGCTCTGGATTTTATTAATAATTTTATTCCCGGTGCCGAGTGTTCTTTTCGGAGAGTCGTCTTGTGGTGAAAAAATTCCCGCATTAGGCATCTATGAACAAATCTCCCGATATTCAATTTGGGCTGCTTTGTTATTTGCGATGGCGGGAATTTTATTGGACCAGAAAATTTGGAAACGAGTTTTGCTCCCTCTTGCCGCGGTACCTTTGGCCGCTTGGGGTTATGTTCATTTTATGGTTGACTATACAAATCTTAAAAATAAAACTTTTACATACAACGCCATGACCGAATCGACCTTGGCAAATATAGCCGAAGCCCAAGACAGATATAAATCGGAACAGAGTACTTATATTGGTGACTTGAGAAAACTCTACTCCCATATCGGCGGGGCAGGGGGGATGAACGAATGCGTGAAGATATTAAATGTGCAGGCGGGATTTGATCATTGGCGTGCGGAAGCAAGGCATGTGTCGAGTCCCGACACTGTTACCTGGGACAGTCGATCCGGAACATCTTTGAAAAAAGGTTGATAAAAAAATCGGTCCCTTCCATCCGTTGGCCATTCCTTCCGCGTCATCATTTCCGACAATGGCAAATGATTGTCTAAGCATCGCATAGTAAGAATGAATATGAACGCTGATGAAATAAACCAAGATGCTCTCAACAAAGAGATGCTCTTGAAAATATTTTATAGCAGCAACGGTAACATCGATGCAATCAATGCGGCGATCGATGCCAAGCTTTCCAGGACCCGCACTCACAGTCTTACGCTGTTTGAAAAATTCGTGCGAGCCCGCTTAACTCTTAACCCAAAAGTTCTCAGGTTGGTAGATTTTAGGATGACAATGATCGAAGCTGTTTATCTGAGCCAATACTCGGGGTTGGAAAATGTCGAAGAACTGGATTTAAGAAAAAATCAATTAGGAGATGAAGGACTGGAAGCCCTTTTGATATCGGACAAACTAGGCAACCTACGAAAACTAGATTTGAGAAATAATCAAATCACCCGCAAAGGGATGGAGATTTTAGCAATGACGGAAAAGTTGAAAAAGTTGGAGAGGCTGGATCTTAGGTCGAATAAAATTGGGAGAGCATGGGAAACCAAACTAAAATCAACCGGGAAATTTCCAAACTTATCTTCGTTGAAAACAGTTTAATCTTTTAAGTCAAGCGTGTTTGAAACCCGTGTAAACGGTGACGACGCCAAAAGTTAATTCCTTAAAACTAATCGAAGCGAAACCGTTTTCTTCCAAGACGGTAGAAAACGCCGCGCCCTTGGGGAAATTCTCCACGGAATCGGGGAGATAAAAATAGGCGCCTTTATGACCGGAAATCCAGCGTCCGATAACAGGTAAAACTTTTCCAAAATATAAGCGGTAAAGCCATTGCAAAAATCCGTTGCGAGGAAAAGAGAATTCGAGAATTACGATTTTACCCCGCGGTTTTAAAACCCGATGAATCTCGCGAATCCCATCGTTTAGATTAGAAAAATTCCTGGCTCCAAAAGCGGAAATCGCGCCGTCAAAAATATTGCTTTTCAGGGGCAACCGCTCCGCCGCTCCGGAAAATAACCGAACGGACGACTGCGCGTTTCTGGCGAGCACCTTATCTTTTCCTAGTCGGAGCATGGCGGTGCTGAAATCGACGCCGACAATGCGGGACGGCGCAGGGTCGCGTGATGCCAACTCCAAAGCAACGTCAGCGGTTCCCGTCGCGACATCAAGAAAAACGCGGTCCGCCACGGGCTCCAATTCATCCACCGCCATCTTGCGCCAATACCTGTCACGCCCCGCGCTCAATAGTCCATTGAGAAAATCATATCGCGGCGCGATAGAATCAAACATGTCGTGGATTGAACTTGTCATCGTAACGTTGGAGTGCGGGGCTCGCATAAACTTATAACCGGGACGAACAAGACGCAATGAACGCCTTTCACGGTCAAAAAAAATTGGTATGAAAAACCGCCGCAAAGGAATTTTTTCCGCTAGTCATCTTCAAGATTCATCCAGCCGGTGAACACGAGTTGTGTCTGACCGCCGACAAGAATTTTTTGAATCTTCCCGCCGCGTTTCGCAACCTCTACATTGATTGTTGAAGGACGGTTCATTTCGTATCCTTGCTCAATGACCATGTTAAGTTCGCCGTCCCGATTATTTTCCAGTCCAGCCCAGTAAGCCCCCATGGCTCCCGCGGCACTTCCCGTTGCGGGGTCTTCTGGAATACCCAGCCCCGGCGCAAAGGCGCGGGAGTGAACCGTGTTTTCCGTTTGCATCGTTTCGCGGCAAAAAGGATAAATCATATCGACGCCCAACGGCGCGAGTAGCCGGTGTAATATCTGGAGATTTATGTTTATCTTCCGCATCGCTTGCAAAGAATTTATCGGCACCAATAACGCCGGCAATCCCGTGGAAACCACTTGAATAAGCAGGGTGTCGTCCAAACAATTCCGCGGAAGTCCCAGCGCGGTGGCGACGGCGGCGATTTCCTCCGACCGACTTAGTTCGTGGAGCGTCTCCGCGGCGGGATGCTGCATGAAATCCCCATCGTTGTTCGACCAAACGGAAATTATTCCCGCCTGAAAATTTAAGCGCAGCGGATTTTTATCGCCAGCCGCCAAACCATTTTTTCGGAGAACATACGCGGTGCCGAGGGTGGGGTGTCCGGCAAAAGGGATTTCTTTGGTGGGAGTAAAAATGCGCACATCGAAATCGGCTTCATCATGGGTGGCGGGATAAACGAAGGTCGTCTCGGATAAATTCATTTCGCGCGCGACCCTCTGCAAATGCTCTTCACGGAAATCTTGCCCCGTGGTAAAAACGGCTAGCGGGTTTCCTCCAAAAATGTGGTCGGTAAAAACATCGACTTGATAAAAAGGAATTTTCACGGAGTTGGAAGACTTCGAAAATTGTATTAAATTTAAGAAGTTATAATGTAAATCTTCATGCTACGCCTCATTTAATAGATTCCCATAACATATATTATGTCAACTAAAAACATTCGACGCCGTCATGGTGAAGTAATTACTTATCTTTGTATTTCTATCTTGAATTATATAAGGTTTATTATTCGATCGACTTGATGGATTCTCGGGCGACCTGAGCAATATGCCTGGCCGACAATCCATACTTTTCGAATAGTTCGGCCCCGGTGCCTGTTTCGGCAAACTGGTCTCGCACCGCGATGCGTTTGAACGGCCGGGAAATTTGCGCGTCCAACAAAACCTCGCCGACGGCGTCGCCTAGTCCGCCGATATAGTTGTGATCCTCGGCCGTCATGATGGCTCGGTGACGGGTGGATAATTCGATAATCAGTTCGCGGTCGATGGGTTTGAGGGTGGAAATGTTGACTAATGTGACGCTGATATTTTCTCGTTCCAACAACTTCATGGCTTCGAGACTTTCTTGCACCATGATGCCCGATGCAAAAATCACCAGGTCGGAGCCTTCCTTCACCACCCTGCCCTTGCCGATTGCGAATTTGTAGGAGCCGTCGAAAATGCCTTTCACCTTTGGCCTTCCCAGACGAAGGTAAGCGGGACCCTCGTAGTCAGCCAGGGCGCGGGTTGCCTGCCGGGTTTCTTCCCAGTCCGCGGGTTGCACGACGATCATGTTCGGCATGGCGCGGGTGTAGGCGACGTCCACAATCATTTGCGCGCTGGGTCCATCCTCGCCGACGGCAAGGCCGGTGTGGGTGCCGACTAATTTAACATTGGTGTTGGAGTACGCGATGCTGACCAAAATCTGGTCCATCGTTCTCCCCAGCAGAAAACAGGCAAACCCGGTGGCGAATGGAATTTTCCCCGTGGTGGCTAATCCCGCCGCCGTGCAAACCATATCCGCTTCGGCGATTCCCATATTAAAAAATCGGTCGGGATATTTGCCGCCGAATTTTTTCGAGCGGGTGCTGTCACTCACGCCGGCGTCGAGGACGACGATGCGCGCGTCGTCGGCGCCTAGTTCTAGCAAGGCGTCCCCATACCCATCGCGGGTGGCGGCGTCTTTCATCCTTACGCCAATTCCTTTAAAGCTTTTTCGTAATCCTCGACGGAGGGGGCGACGCCGTGCCACGCGGTCTCGCCTTCCATGAAACTAACGCCTTTGCCTTTGATGGTGTCGGCAACGATGACGCGGGGTTTTTCTGGGTGGAGTGGAAGTTGAAACACTTTCATGATGGCGTCCATATCGTGTCCGTCTATTCGATGAACGTCCCAGTTGAAGGAATTCCATTTATCTTCCAGCGGTTCCAAATCTTTCAACTCCTTCGTGACGCTATCCTGCGCAACTTTGTTGTAGTCGACGATGGCAATCAGATTGTTGGATTTAAATTTGTCGGCGGACATCGCGGCTTCCCAAATCTGTCCCTCTTGTATCTCCCCATCGCCAAGGATGACATAGACTTTAGCGTCGTAACCATCCAACTTAATTCCCAGCGCCATTCCGTGGCCGACGCTTAGTCCCTGCCCCAAACTTCCCGAAGCGATTTCGACGCCGGGGGTCTTCGGGTGAGCATGTCCGGATAGAAAACGTTCGCTGTTAATTTTTCGGTAACTATCTAAATCGGCAACGGAAATATACCCAGCTTTGGCAAGCACCGCGTAATAAATTCCCGACGCATGTCCCTTGCTTAGTAGGAAGCGGTCTCTTGTCGGAGCCTTCGGATTGCTCGGGTCGTGGTTTAGGATTCCGCCAAAGAACAGCGCGGTCATTAAATCCGCCGCGGAAAAACTTCCGCCCGGATGCCCCGACCCCGCCTGAAAAATAATTTTCAAGGCGAGTCTTCTTAATTCCAAAGCAAGTTTTTTGAGTTCGGCGCGGTCGGTGGTGGCGAGTTGATTTGCGTTCATAAAAACATTTTGCGGGGCAAAAAAATATGACCCCGCTTATATCACAACCCGTTTAGTTTTGCGAATTGAAAAAATAATTTACGCTGAAGGTTTGTGCGAAGTTGTAGCGCGGAGAAGTCTGTCACCCTTTGCGGTTTCTTTTAGAAGGTGTTTTAAATATAATGCCCCTGCCCTTTCCATCCTGCGGAGTTCTGCGGTTCATGAAGAATATTTTATTTTTTAAACCTGCCGCGTATTTTTTTTTACTACCTCTTGTCATGGTTCCCGTCGCCACCGCCGATGAGTTTTTATCTCTCACTTTGAAGGAAACTATTGCGAGAGTTTTGAAAAATAATATCAGCATTTCTGTGCAAAGATATAACTTGAAAATTAGCGAGCAATTCGTTTTTGAAAACGAAGCCGACTTTGACCCTACCATTAGTTTCGGGTTCGCGGTCGGCGACGAAACTCGTCGCACAGTTTTGGATGCCAAAAATAGAAACCAAAATTATGACTGGGACTTCGCGATTTCCCAGAAATTCGTTACCGGCGGGGATTACGAATTATCCATGGACAACAATAGGAATGAGATGAACCGATCATCCATCCCCGGGGATGAGTTCCTCAACCCTGCATACTCAACGGATTTTGATCTAACTCTTACTCAACCTCTGCTTAAGGATGCAGGAATAGATATCAATAAACGAAAAATATACATCGCCAAAAACGATCAAAAAATTTCCGACCATCAGTTCATAGAAAAAGTAATTGACACGGTCACAGACGCTGAAAATATTTATTGGGATTTGGTTTTCAGCATGGAAGACCTGAAGGTAAAGGAAACTTCTTTGCAGCGGGCGCGGGATTTTGCGAGGCAGGTAGAAGCACAGGTTGAGGTAGGAATTCTCGCGGCGATAGAAATTCTTCAGGCTCAATCGGAGATGGCATCGAGGGAGGAACAACTTTTAAACGCACAAAACTTAATTGATGATAATGAGGATAGTTTAAAAAGCATCCTCAATCTTCCTTTTGGTTCGAGGGAAGGTTTAAAAAAAATAATTCCCACAGACAGCCCCGGCTTTGAACCGCGTAGCAAAAATTCTTTGAACGAAGCATTAAAAACGGCTCTGACTTATAGACCTGATTTGCTGGCAAAGAAAAAGGAAATGGATAATAAAAACATTGAAGCCAAATATTATGAAAACCAAATGTTCCCAACTCTGGACTTGGTTGGAAGTCTAGGACTGAACGGATTAAGCGGTGATTCTTCAGAACTAAACGGTGAGTACGACGACGCCCTGTCTGAAGCATTTTCAACTGAGTTTTATTTATGGCGGTTTGGTATCAACCTAAGTTACCCGCTCGGAAACCGCGCCGCCAAGAGCAGGTTGACCGCCAAGCAACTGGAACTCGCTCAGTCGCTACTGGACATTAAGGATTTGGAAAAGAATATCGTTGTCGAAGTTCGCGAAGCATACCGGCAAATTAAAACCGACATCAAAAGAGTTCAAGCCACAAGGATTGCCCGAAAACTTGCCGAGGAAAAATTAGATGCTGAGGAAAAAAAATTCACGGTCGGGTTATCAACTAGCCTGAATGTGTTGGAATTTCAAGAAGACCTTGCCGAAGAACAGAGCAATGAAATTAAAGCCATCATCGATTACAACAAATCCCTTAACCGATTGAACCAAGTCATCGCCCGGACTTTAGAGGAATATGATATAAAACTTTTTTCTAAAGAAGACTCGTGAAAAAATCCTCGTTGCATATTCTACCCGACAGAAACACGTTTGATCGATTGGCGGCAACCTCGCCGCGTGTCCCTGTTTGTGGTCAGCAAAAAATTCCTGGCTGCGACTTATCTAAATTGTTTCAAAAACTTTTGTTGAACACCGAGAATTCCTTCTTGTTTGAAAGCGGGAAGGGGCCGAAAGAGACCGCCCGTTATTCCTTGATGGGCAATGCTAACTCTAAAATTTTAGAGATCAAAGGGCAACAGGCGAGATTGTTTCACAAAGGCGTGTTGGTGTCGGAATGGGATCAACCTGAGTCGGCTCTGCACTTGCTAAACTTTGAAGACAACGTCCGGCAAGTGGATTACCTCCCTCACTTTTGGGGGGGATGGGTGGGGTTCATCGGTTACGAAGCCAGCGCATGGTTCGAATCTTTGCCCGTTAAGAAATCCCCCGAAAGCAATTTGCCCGATCTTTTGTTCATGGAAATAGAACAGTTGTTTTTGTATGATCATTTAACCGCGGAGTTGAAATTTATTCTTTCTCCAAAAATAGAGGAAACGGGCCGTCACTATGATAATCTTTGCGAGGAAACCCGAAGAGTCTGGAAATATCTTTATCGAATTTTGGAAGACACTAGCGAAAAATTAAATTCAGAAAACTCCGGCGCGGGATTGCGCCCCACATCTTCTAATCAGTTGCGGGCTAATTTGAGTCGGGTGGATTATATAGAGCGAGTGGAAAAGGCTAAAAATTATATCCGCGAAGGGGACATCTATCAGACCAACCTTGCGCAAAAATTTGAAATGCATTTTGAAGGTAACTCGTTCCAACTGTATAGAAAACTTGCGCAGGTAAACCCTTCTCCTTTTTCAGGATATTTAAACTTTCGAAACTTTTCATTAGTCAGTTCATCCCCGGAACGGTTGGTAAAAGTTCACGGGCACCGCGTTGAGACACGGCCTATCGCAGGCACCCGGCCCCGCGGGCACGAAGAGGAAGAAGACCGTGCGCTGTCGGCGGAATTATTGTCGAGCCCAAAAGAACGCGCCGAACATTTGATGCTGGTTGATTTAGAACGCAACGATTTAGGACGCATCTGTTGCGATGGGTCGGTGCGCGTTACCGATTTTATGTTGCTGGAAAAATATTCGCACGTTAGTCATATCGTCTCCAATATAACCGGAAACCTCGCCCGCGGAACTCGTGTTTATGATATTTTAAAATCCGTTTTTCCCGGGGGAACTATCACGGGCTGTCCAAAAATTCGCTGCATGGAAATTATTTCCGAGTTGGAACCAGTCGCGAGGGGCCCCTATTCTGGCTCATTCGGGTATATCGGATTTGGACCATACATGGATTTGAACATCATCATACGTTCCATAGTCGTCTGCGATAAGACGGCCGGTTTCCATGTGGGGGCGGGCATCGTCGCCGACTCTAATCCTCAAAAAGAATATCAGGAAACTTTAGACAAGGCCACGGCGATGATGCAGGCTTTGTCGCACCACTAGTCGCGAAGGCAATCGGCAAGAACTCGTTAGTCGAGAAGAGCAGTTGCTTGTTGCCGCGATGAAAAGTATTGCAAGTCATAAGCGGAAGTTTTCCGCAGATTGAGGAAGGTATGCAAGATTCTATTGTTTATTTGAACGGACTATTCACCCCTCTTGAAAACGCAAAAGTTTCCGTGTTGGACCGTGGCTTCTGTTATGGAGACGGTCTGTTTGAAACTCTGCGCGTCCACAATGAAAAAGTTTTTAGAGTTGATCAACATATCCAAAGGCTGTTCAGTTCCCTGCCCCTGATTTTTCTTGATTTGCCCATGACGCCGGGAGAGGTAAAAGCGATGATGCAAGAAACATTGTCCCGGAACAAATATAAAAACGCGATCATCAGATTGACGGTCACCCGCGGTATCGGTTCGGAAAATTTTCAGATAGACGCCGAGGTTCCCCCCACCATCGTGGTTCATGTAAGACCTCATCATCCATTGCCCAAAGTTGTATATAATAAAGGAGTTCAGATTACCTTATTGACCATGAGAGCGCCGGGTTTGCCGAGTATGAAACAGGGATTGAAGACCTGTAACTTTCTTTCAAATGTTCTCGTCCGAGAAATTTCTACGCAGAAGGGAAGTATGGAAGGTGTGATCGTCGACCCGGATCTCGGCGTGACGGAAGGGGCGACCAGCAACTTGTTTATCGCAAAGCGTGGCGTGCTTAAAACTCCCGCCGTGAACAATTTGGTGGTGGAAGGAATCACCCGTCAAGTCGCTCTCGAAATCGCAAGAAATCATAAAATCCCCGTGGAAGAAGGCTTGCTGATGCCAGAAGATATTCTGTCCGCCGATGAAGTATTCATTACCAGTTCCGGGATTGATATCGTTCCCGTGACTCGTGTGGACAACACATCTATTGGCAATAAAAGCCCCGGCATCCTGACCCGCTTTTTGCAGGGCGAACTTTTGAAATGCATTGAAGAGACCCGCTAGACACGGTAATTTTTGTCCTATTTTTTCGACATTACCATGAGCCGACAAAACCGTTTTCACGATAACGCTTCTGGGATGATTACCGACACCAAACACAAAAAGTATTGGCTTCCCAAAGATTCGTGGGGAGACTTGGGGCAGTGGAGAAACTTTGACGAAGCACTGGGATATGTTCAGATGATGAATCAGGTTTATGCGGGAGGGTTCAGCGACTGGCGACTCCCGAGCCGGGAAGAGGCCGAGAGCTTATACGATCTAGAATTGAGTCAAAAAGATTGGGACGAAGAAATTGTCTGCATCGATTCATTGTTTGTTACCGGATGCGCTCACTTCATGTGGACCAGCGAAACGAATGACAATCACGAAGTCTGTCGCATCAACATCAGAAACGGCGAAGTGGAATGGGTCGACCGCAACATCCGCGACCATCAGTCGACAAGATTGGTGCGCAATATCAAATCCCACCAAGCGCAGTAAAAACGGAGCATCGAAGCTAATCAAGAATGGCTGCGGGGAGCACGTTGTTTCTTGCGGCTATATTTTCGGTGACCATTAGAATTAAGTTGTCAGGTGCTTGATAATGATTTACGCCGTAGGAATTGGGCCGGGTGACCCGGACATGCTTCCTCACAAGACCGTCTTACTGTTAAGAGAGGCGGATGTTATTTCCGGATTTGATACGGTTTTAAGTTTGGCTGAAAAACATTTTAATCCCAACGCGACTTTAATATCGATGGGATATAAAGACCAGTGCGAAAAACTTGAGCAGGTAGGAAAATATTCCAGGGAAGAAAAAAAGTGTGTGGTTTGTTTTATGGGTGATGTGAATTTTTCCGGGTATGAGTATCTTGAAAGAATCAACAATAGTTGTCACGAACCAAACCCCATTATCATCCCCGGAATTAGTTCCGCCCAGATAGCAGCATCTAAAACTTTGACGGCGTTTGAAGCAAGCGTGTTTCTGACATTTCATAAACGCGGGGATATTTCTAAAGACAAAGAATTTTTAGTTGCCGCATTAAAGCTAGGCAAAGCCGCAATCATCATCCCCTTGCCATGGGATTTTATGCCGGCGGAGATCAGCCGCTACCTGATTGAGCGAGGGATACCTCCAAAAACAAAAGTAAATATTTTTGAACATCTGACATGGCCAGAAGAAAAGACTTATCATCGGACGTTGAAAACTTGCAAAGAAAAATTTTCCGATGTTTCCATAATGGTTATTTCGTCCATAGACAGCCAGTTATAATTCCAAGATGGTGAAACTATCATGACCACTCCCTGTTTTCCGTTTTCTGCAATTGTTGGTCAGGAAAAATTGAAAGAGGCTCTAATCCTAAACGCCATCAATCCGTCCATCGGCGGGGTTCTGATATTTGGACAAAAGGGAACGGCGAAATCAACCGCCGTCCGAGGATTAAAAAATATACTGGAAATGAATCCTTCGAAAAAAAATGTTCCGTTGGTGGAACTTCCCTTATCAGCAACTGAGGAAATGATCATAGGAACCATAGACATACCCGACACCTTGAAAACCGAAAAAATTCAAATCAAACACGGTCTGCTACACAAAGCAAATAACGGAATTATCTATATCGATGAAGTTAATTTATTGGAGGACCATCTGGTCGATGTCATTCTTGATGCCGCCGCGATGGGGGTCAATCGAATTGAAAGAGAAGGAATCAGCCACGAGCACCCCGCGAATTTTATACTCGCGGGAACCATGAATCCCGAAGAAGGAGAATTGCGCCCGCAACTATTGGATCGATTTGGAATATCTGCAAAGATGACCACCGAAACGGAAAAGGATGTCAGAAAAGAAATTGTTCGTCGGAGGTTGGAATGGGAGGATGGAGGACAAAAATTTTTAACCAAATGGCATCAAAAAGAACGTGATATTTGTGAAGCAATTGAGAAAGCCAAGCAACTTCTGCCCAAGGTTGTGTTGAGCGAAAAATATTTGGAGTTGGCGATAAACATTGCGTTGCAGGCTAATGTGGAAGGCCACCGGGCGGATATCATTATTTCCAAAACAGCCAAAACCTTAGCGGCGCTCGCAGGAAGATTGAAGGTAAATGAAGGAGATATATTTCGTGCCGCCGAGTATGCGCTGAATCACCGTACGGATTCCATTCCCACCCCTCCCCCGAATAATACATCGGATCATCAGACAAAAAATTCGAACGAAGATAAAACCCGAGAAACTCGGTCCGGGAATAAATCACAATCTTTCCAGACGGAACAATCACCAGCGGCGCAAAAATTTAAAACTCTTGATATTATTACAAACGCCGCGCAAAACAATGTTCACGGGAAAACTTTAGGAAAAAACCAAAAGGGTCGGCGGGGCAAAGTGATTGGTTCAATGGATGCAAATACCCAGACCGCAAGCCTGTCGGAAATTGCCTTTTTCCCGACACTCTTAAAAGGGATCCGTAGAGGCAAAAAAAAACTTTCAGATATTGAGCCCAACGACCTCCGTTTTAAGCGGAGAGTTTCAGGCAAAAAAGAACTTCATGTGATTGTCGTGGATACCTCAGCGTCAATGGGAACCTTGCAGCGCCTTTCTTATGCGAAAGGTCTGATGCAAAGAATCCTTAAAAATGATTATCAAAAGAAAAATTATGTGGCCGTCGTGGGAACCCATAGCGACCGTGCAAACGTGGTATTACAACCTACGCGAAACTTTACAAAGATTGCCGAAGTGATGGATTCCATCAAAGCAAAAGGGAAGACACCTTTGTTGCACGCAATTGATAGCGCCTTGCGTCTTGTTGAAAGTTTCCACAAACAAAACAAGTTCCTGACGAATTTACTCGTAGTTATATCCGACGGTAAATTAAATGTTCCTTTTCGGAAATCAGTAACTGAAGATTTAAATTGGCTGGGGAAACGCATCAAAAAACTCAGCCTGAATAATTTTATTGTGGATTCCAACCAAAAATTCAGCCGCTCCTTTCTACTGCAAAAAATGGTTCGTGTTTTTGACGGGCACTATATGGTCATGGAAGACACCCTTCTTCATGGAAAGATTTCTCTTTGAACCTACCCCTATAAACAGAGGTTCTTCAAGATATGGCAATATATTTTTTCGTGTCGGTTTCATCGGACTTCCATCTCTTCTCCGAAAATATCGAAGAGATTCGGGCTTTAGGAATCGAGGCCGAGGTCAACTATGTTTCGGATTTTTCCCGGCTCGAATCCAGGTTAAATTCAGATGATGTTGTAGTCGTAAGAAATTTTGGCGGACTTTCTTTTCAAGGCGATGTATTACGGCGAATCAATTCCGTTGCCAAAAAGAATCGAATCCCATTTCTCTGCCTCCCTAGTTTTAAGAACGATGATCCTTCCGTACTGTCGCTATCCACAGCCCCCCTCAATATTTGCAATCAACTCCTCGCCTACTACGAATCCTTTTCGTTCGAAAATCTGAGGGAATCTCTAAAATATTTGAGTGATCTATATCTTGGGACATCTTTGGGATGGTCTGAGCCTGAAACCTATCCTGAATTTGGCTTGCTTCCTGAATATGACGACTACATGGAAAAATTGAAATCGAAAAAATTGAAAAAGAAAATCATAGCTATTCTTTTTTACCGCTCCCATTTTTTGGCGAATGATTTTGAGCCTATCCAAATGACAATCGATGCCATTGAAAAATCTGGGTCCGTGGCTTTGCCGATATATTGCAGCATGATGAGGCGATCGAATGACGGTATTCATCCCGTTGAAATGATTCTAAAAAGTGATCAGGGTGAGTGTGTCGCGGACGTGGTGATCGACTGTTTGTCATACGCGACAGCGGATGTCTCCACCACCGGAAATGTGGCACGGGCTAACGAAAGTACAGAGAGTTTGTTCTCAAAATTAAACCGCCCCGTACTCCACGCTCTATACAGCTCAGAGTCCAAAGCAGATTGGCTCGAAAATCCTAAGGGGATGAATCCCCGCGACATGGCCATGAAAGTGGTCATGCCAGAATTTGACGGTAAAGTCATCGCTCATCCCATTGGGTTCGTGGAACAAGTTCAGAAAAAGGACAAGATGGTGCCTCTGTATGAAGGCGATTTCAAACGTATCGGCCGATTAGTTTCACTGGCCAACAACTATGCTGAATTAGCATCTAAAGAGAATAAGAATAAAAGGGTGGCAATTATCCTTACCAACTATCCCACGCAGAATGCTCGGATTGGTAACGCGGTAGGATTGGATACTCCGGCGTCGTTGATTCGAGTGCTTCGGGAACTGAAAAATAATGGATACGACGTAGAGAATATTCCGAGAACCGGCGATGATCTGATCCACTCTCTTATTAATCAGATTACCTACGACACCGAGTTTTTAACGGAAACCCAAATTGAGTCAGCCCCCGCGCAGGTGGAAGCAAAGGATTACAAAGTTTGGCACGAAGCATTCCCAGAAAAGAATCAAGTGGAAATGGCAAAAGATTGGGGCCAGCCACCAGGTAATGTTTATACCCACCAAGGAAAATTTTATTTGCCGGGACTATTTTTCAACAATGTATTTGTCGGCATACAACCTCCTCGCGGGTTCGGCGAAAATCCCATCGCAATCTACCATAGCCCCGAGATTGTCCCCACTCATCATTACCTGGCTTTTTACCGTTGGCTGAAAGAAGAATTTAAAGCGGACGCGGTCATTCACATTGGGAAGCATGGGAACTTAGAATGGTTGCCGGGAAAATCGGTGGCACTCGCAGAAACCTGTTATCCAGACCTCGCCATTTACGACCTTCCCTTCTTTTATTATTTCATCATCAACAACCCGGGCGAAGGCTCGCAAGCAAAACGAAGGACGCATTCTGTGTTGATCGACCACATGGTTCCGCCCATGACAAGGGCGGATCTTTATGACGATCTAGCACGGATAGAACAACTGATTGAAGAATGGACGTACATTCAAAGTGTGAATCCGGAAAAGTTAGACATTGTGCAAAATCAGATATGGGAATTGTGCGAAGCCACCCACATCAATCACGATCTGGGATTTGAAGCGCCCCCAAAAGATTTTAAAGAATATCGAAAAGCCATCAATGGATTTCTATGTGAAATTGGCAACACCCAAATTCGGGAGGGCCTTCATACATTAGGGGACATTCCCGACGGCGACCAACTCATTAATTTGCTCGTCAGTTTAGCCCGTGTCGACACCCCTCCCCATGTCGGGACACAATCTTGTTTCATGAAGGTTTGCGGTATAAACGACACTTCTTATTTTATCAATCAAGCCGACGGGTTAGATTGCAAAGTTCCCCAAGCCTTTTTAAAATTCTACGGGAAACCGATTGAGTGCCGGGGTGATTTGTTGCATATGTTCGACACTCTGTCCTTTGCAATTTTTGACCACTGCCTTAAAAATAATATCGACTCGGTCGCCATCATTGACGAACACATCAAATCTTTATTCGGTGTCCGAATTCCAGATCTATCCAGCACCGTCAATTTTATCTTAAAAGATATTTATCCAAAATTAAAACAAGTAGGCGACGAGATTACGCATCTCGTAGAAGCTCTAGATGGAAAATTTGTAAAGCCCGGGCCGTCGGGGTCACCCACAAGAGGGATGGCCACTATACTTCCGACTGGAAGGAATTTTTATTCTGTCGATATTCATTCTCTTCCCACGACGACATCGTGGATTATGGGAAAAAAATTAGCGGACAGCCTCCTGACGAAGTATAAAATGGAATCCGGTAAGTTCCCCGAATCCGTTGCGATGATTCTTTGGGGAACTTCTAATATGAGAACCAAAGGGGATGACATCGCACAAATCCTTTATCTGTTGGGAGTCAAACCGATATGGAAGCCAGAAAATAAAAGAGTCATCGGGGTAGAACCTATTCCGCTGGAGGAATTAAAACGACCCAGAGTTGATGTGTGCATTCGCATTAGCGGATTTTTCAGAGATGCTTTTCCAAACTTGGTAGAGTTGATAGATCAAGCCATAAATTTAGTTGCCAAGCTTGAAGAACCCGCGGCAATGAATTTTGTAAGAAAACATCATCTGGACTCCTGCTCCGATAATATCTTTCGTATTTTTGGATCCGCACCGGGAAGATACGGAACAGGAATCCTTGAAGTTATAAATTCAAAAAACTGGGAAACCAAACAAGATCTAGCTGATATCTTCGTAAATTGGAGCGGGTTTGCCTACACACAAAATGAATACGGAATAGAAAAAAAAGAGGAGTTCAAACAGCAACTTTCCAAGATGGATATCGTATCCCAAAACCAAGACAACAGGGAACATGATATTTTTGATTCAGATGATTATTTCCAGTTTCACGGTGGCTTGATCAACGCCGTCAATCAAATCAAATCCAAACAAGGAAAGAGAAGGGTCAAGGAATATTTCGGCGACTCTTCAAATCCTGCCGCGGTAAAAATTAAAAGTTTAAAGGAAGAAACCCAGCAAGTATATCGTGCCCGAGTTGTAAATCCAAAATGGATTAACGCCATGAAACAACATGGCTATAAAGGAGGACTGGAAATGGCCGCCACCCTCGATTATATGTTCGGCTATGACGCGACAACAGGTGTTGTTGACGACCACATGTATGAAGGTGTTGCCGAAAAATATCTGATGGATCCCGATACCCAGGAGTTCTTGAAAGAAAAAAATCCCTGGGCCATCAGGGCAATGGGGGAACGATTACTTGAAGCAGCAAACCGAGGTTTATGGGAAAACCCGGACCAAAATCAATTGCTGGATATTGAATCTCTTGTTGCCTCCGTGGAAGGAGATATTGAAAAAGATCTTTGATTAAACTTTTCACGGAACTACTTTTTTTGCTTTCTTAATCTTCAGAACACTCAATAATTTGCGCAACGAATCCAAATCCCTTCCAGGCATAGTTATAGCTGGAACCCATAGCTCGGTTGGAAAATCCTCAGTCGCCATCGGTTTTATGCGACTGCTAAAAAAAAGAGGCTGGAAAATAAAACCCTTCAAAGTGGGGCCGGACTACATTGACCCCAGCCATCATAAAAGAGCGTGCGGTCAGCCGAGCTATAATCTGGACACGGTCATGTGCACCAAAAATTATGTCAAGAATTTGTTCCGTGACATTATGTGTGCAGGTGACCTCGCCATCATTGAAGGAGTCATGGGTTTGCATGACGGTGCGTTGCCAAAATCCGAAAAAGGCTCTACAGCGGAAATTGCCAAATTGCTCAACCTCCCCGTTTTGCTTGTCATTGACGGCAGGACCATGTCCCGGTCTTCAGCAGCTTTGGTTCTAGGGTTCATGAAACTGGACCCAAAATTAAATCTCAAGGGTGTCATTGCCAACAACATCAGCAGCGCGCGCCACGCGAACATCATAAAGAATGCAGTTGAATACTACACTCCCGCAAAACTTCTTGCCTGCCTGCCAACATCCCCTGAGTTAAGCATACCCAGCCGTCATCTTGGACTACAACAAAGCTTTGAACAAGAAGATGATATTTATCTGAGATGGGAAAAACATATCGAATCCTACATAGATTTGAAAATTTTTTTAAAACTTTTTAAATTAAAAAAACCTTTGCCGCCTGTTTCCTCCGCGAAACAAAAGCCAAAACGCTGGGGAATAAAGGAACGGTCTCGCTCATACAATATCGCCATAGCAAAAGACGAGGCGTTTCAGTTTATCTATCAGGACACACTGGATTTTTTAGACCACCATGGTTGCAACATTTTCTTTTTTTCGCCACTCCACGATGCTCACTTACCGCCCAATATGGATGGCTATTATTTCCCTGGTGGTTATCCAGAATTACACGCTGAAGCCTTAAGCAAAAATTACACGGTTCTAAAGGAAGTAAAAAAGGCGGGCTCAGTCGGAAAAATGATCATAGGAGAATGCGGCGGACTTATGTATTTAGGAAAACATATTACCAACTCGCGGGGGAAAAAGTTTCCTATGGCCGGACTATTCAACTTCGCCACATCCATTAAAACTAAAAACTTAACCCTGGGTTATCGGAAACTAAGGCCGGCTAAAATCTCGGATAGGAATAAAAATATAATCTTGCGCGGTCACGAATTCCACTATTCAAATTTTACAGTTAACAGTGAACATACAAGATGGAATAATAGCCGCCGCAAGAAAGACGTGATTTTGAAAGACGGGTATCGCACAAAAAACTGCCACTCTTTTTATATGCATATTTACTGGGCATGCAATAAAAAATGGCTGAATTATTTGACGAGCTCGCAGTTATGAGAAAAGCTTCAGGAGCAGATCCAAGAAAACGCAAGGGTTTAATAATCGTCAACACGGGAGAAGGCAAGGGGAAGTCCACCGCCGCTTTTGGCCTCGCTTTGCGTGCCGCAGGAAATAAAATGAATGTATTCATCATGCAGTTTATGAAAGGCCAATGGAAAGCAGGGGAGCGAAAAGCTTTTGAAAAGTTAGCGCCCTATGTGGAGATGGTCCCCATGGGAGATGGCTTTACTTGGGATACGAAAAATATTGAGCAGGACAAAGCCACCGCCAAAAAAGCTTTCGAAATTGTTAAAGAAAAATTGAACAGCAAAAAATATCAAATGGTAATTTTTGAAGAGATTAACTATGTACTGCATTACAAATTTCTCCATGAAGAAGAAGTTTTGCAAACCATAAAAAATAAACCTGAAATGACGCATGTTGTCTGCACAGGAAGAAATGCGCCCAGACAACTGATAGAAATAGCCGACCTGGTTACGGAAATGAAAATGATCAAGCATCCTTTCGACGAGCAGGGAATTCCCGCGCAAAAGGGTATTGAATTTTAATCTATTGAAAAACTTGCGACTTGAATTCTTATCCGCAATAGGATTTTTGACCATCATCCCAATACCATCCCGAGCAATCAGCGATGCCGGGAGACAAGTTCTTTATTTTCCTCTGGTCGGTCTTTTCATAGGATGCCTGCTCTATGGCATAGACCAACTATTAAGCCTGGCACCCTACCCCGAAGTTCGCATAATTGGATGCGTCTTGTTCCTCGCCGTTATCTCCGGCGCTTTACATCTAGATGGCTTAGCCGATACGGCAGACGGATTTTTCTCGCACCAGTCGCGGGAACAAACATTAGCGATCATGAAGGACTCGCGGATTGGCGTGATGGGAGTGCTGGCAATCTTTTTTTGCGTACTATTGAAACTCACTGGGGTCTCTGGGATAATCCGTTCCGAATCGTTCATTTGGTTTGTCATAGCACCAGCACTGGCGCGGACGGCACAAGTTATCGGCCTCGTTTTTGTTGACCACGTTCCGTCGGAAAGAATTTTGGCAGCAACTTTTTATCAGCAGAAATTTTTTTTTCTTTTATTGTTATGCCCGCTCCCCTTTGCCATCCTGTTTTTTGTGAACTGGATGATGGGATTGCTAACCTTAATGGTATTTGCTCTGACCCTCGGCGGCTTGCTCTTCTATTTTAAAAATAAAATTGGCGGCATTACAGGCGACACTCTCGGCGCCGCCACCGAAATTATAGAAACTTTATTTTTGCTGGTCGGCGGAATGAGCGTTTCAATATTCCAATAACACCAATATCAATCTCGCCTGCATGGAGAGTTGATCATCTGATGCCCGGAAAAACTATTTTGATCACAGGAGGAAGCCGAAGCGGGAAAAGCCGTCATGCTCTCCACTTAACTAAAAATATTCGTGGTCAAAAAATATTTCTCGCCACCGCGGAACCTCTCGATGAAGAAATGGCTGAGCGAATCAAGAAACATCAGAACGAACGTGGCAAGGAATGGTCCACCATCGAGGAGTCCCTTGACCCGACAAGTGTACTAAAAGAAAAAGGGGATGAGCCTGGATATATTATTTTAGACTGCATTACTTTGTGGTTGAGCAACATGATTATGAAAAACATGACGCAACAAACCATTCTGCAACGTGTCCATGAATTTGTCGGGAAGTGCAAAAACTGCGCAAGCAATATCATTGTCATTACGAATGAGTTAGGATCCGGAACTGTCCCCATGCAACCTTCTGCAAGATCCTTTCGCGACCTTGCAGGCGAAACCAACCAAATCCTTGCTTCGGAGTTTGATGAAGTAATCAACATGGTGTCGGGAATTCCCGTTGCCATAAAAACTTCCGCTAAATATGATCGACGATAAATCTACCGTAAATTTTCAGGTGTTAGATATCCCCTACCCCGTTCACGGCGGGAACCCGCAGGCAATAGCTAGTACCTTCGGAATTAATCCCGACACGCTCATTGATTTCAGTGCCAACATCAACCCCTTATCATCTCCCAGTTGCGTTTCGCAATTACTACTAGAAACTCCGCGGCTTTTTCAGGAATATCCAGACCCGCATTGCTCAGTCATTACGCAAAGAATTTCCCAAGCGACAGGAATTCCCGATAATTGGATACTGGTAACGAACGGTTCCACGGAGATGATTTATCTTCTCCCTCATTTGCTTCGGGGAAAACAGGAAGTTGCTATTCTTGATCCGTGTTTTTCAGAATATGAAAAATCTTTTGCGGCGTTTGGATTTCGCCCGCAGTCATTGGCGTTGTCGGCCGACAAAGATTTTCAAGCCGACCCTTCCACGCTGTTTCCCAAATTGGATAGCATAAAGCAGTTGGGAGCCATTGTTGCAGGTCATCCCGCCAGCCCCACCGGAAAACTCTATAACGAATTTCTCCCCTCCCTGCAGAAATATTGCGAAGGACGAGACGTTATTTTAATTATCGATGAAGCTTTCATCGATTTCTCTTCTGCCGATAATTCCGCCTGGAATTTGTTGAAAAGAAATTCAAACTTGATCCTGATTCGATCTCTGACGAAGTTTTATTCGGTTCCCGGACTTAGAATTGGTTACGGTATTTTGCATCCAGAAAAAATCCAACGACTCGCCGCCTACCAATATCCGTGGTCGGTAAACGCTTTAGCGCAAGCCGTTGGGGCCGAAGTTATTTTGGACGCGGCATTCAAAGAGAAAACTCGGCGCTGGATTGACCGTGAAAGAAATTTCATGTTCCAAGCTTTGAAATCTATACCGGAAATTAAAACTTTTTCTTCTGAATCTAATTTTTTCTTAATCCGCACGCGAGATCAAAATGCCAAAACCGCCAAGGGTTTATATCAACACTTGTTATTGCGGTCGCTCATCATAAGAAACTGCGGAAACTTTCGCGGGCTGGATGAAAGTTTTTTCCGAATTTCGTTGCGAGAACGACGGGAAAATCAGCAGTTGTTGGATTCCATTTCCGATTATTTTTCATCACTGAAAACGGATTAAAAAAATGAGTTTCGCTTATCAAATCGCTCTCGCCTTCGTTGCCGACCTTTTAGTAGGAGACCCTAAAGGCTTTCCCCACCCCGTAAAAATCATCGCGCATGTGGCCAGCGGGCTGGAAGCATTTTTCCGCAAAACTTTTTTCAGCCTCAAGTTTGCGGGGATAATCACAACGATGATTGTTGTCGCCGCTTCTTTTTTTTCCGTGTGGATGATTATTCGAGGACTGGATCATGTTCATCCACAGTTGGGCTGGGTGGCTTCCAGTTTTTTTATTTACACAACTCTCTCCGTTCGAAGCCTGTTTGAAGAAAGTCGGTCAGTATTGCAATATCTTAAGGAACCCAATATTTGTAAAGCCAGAGAAAGCCTGTCTAACATTGTCAGCCGCGACACCGATAATTTGGAGAAAGAGGGAATCGTTCGAGCCACCGTGGAAACAGTTGCAGAAAGTACCATCGATGGAATCATCGCCCCTTTGTTTTTCGCCGCGCTTGGAGGAGCACCGCTAGCGATTGCTTTCAAAGCCATCAGCACAATGGATTCATTGTTTGGATATAAAGATGAAACTTACCGGGATTTTGGTTGGGCTCCCGCCCGCATGGATGATCTAGCAAACTGGTTCCCAGCAAGATTGGGCTTGCTTGCCATCGCTACGAGCGCGACCCTTTGTGGACTGAGCGGCAAAAATTCCTTTGCGATAGCGATGCGAGATGGCTCCAAACATCCTAGTCCAAACGCCGGATTCTCCGAGGCCGCCATGGCCGGTGCGCTGGGGGTTCGTCTTGGAGGAACCAGTTTTTATTCGGGCGAGAGAAATGTAAAACCATTCATTGGGGACAAATTGCGAGAACTAGAATTATCCGACATCACGCAAAGTCATAAGATCATGTTCGCCGCGTCCCTATTGGGATTAGCGGTAGTAATCTCGATCGAAATAGTGCATGAACTTTTTTAGAGAAGGCTGCAATCCAAAACCATGAAACAAATCAAACTTCCCATTGCGGCGATTAGTGCGCGCCGGCTTCTTTTATTTTTCTGCGCACTTTTTTCTTTTTCATGCGCCCCAAAACCTACGCTGGATGTTCCGGAACCTTTTAAAAATGGACAGCAGTATTTCCACAGAGTTTGCTCGAATTGCCACGGCGCGGACGCGATGGGAAAACATACCCGTGCCCCCAGTCTCATCAACGAAGAATACCTTGCGGAAAATTTTTCCGACGCAGATATCCGCGAAA
Source organism: Nitrospina sp. UBA6727 (assembly GCA_002454045.1). GTDB lineage: Bacteria > Nitrospinota > Nitrospinia > Nitrospinales > VA-1 > LS-NOB. The sequence continues at coordinate 83,078 of DKID01000015.1, forward strand.
TCGTACTGGACGGTAGCGATAAAATGCCTGCACAAAAAAAGAACGTAACCTCCGCGGAAATTACAGCAATCATCAAATACCTACGCTATTCGCAAAAAGTAGCAGGACTTGAGTTGGACGAAAATGAGGAGGAGTAAAATGAAGCGACGTCTTTCCCAAAAAAGAATTAATGGTTTTATCAGCCGCGAAATAAATCGCCGCCATGCTTAATCTTATTCGAGACACATTGGACTCCATAAAACCGGTCCCACCCATTAGATTTGAGACGGCGCAAATTCATCTCGATTCCCTCACCAAACCACCAGGAAGCCTCGGCATCCTGGAAGATTTGGCAAAAAGATACGCCGCCATCCACGGGACAAATCATCCGTCGGTCAGCAAAAAATCAGTCGTTGTGTTCGCGGCAGACCATGGGGTCGTGGAAGAAGGCATCAGCGCTTACCCCGCCAAAGTCACTCCTCAAATGGTTCAGAATTTTCTCAACGGTGGAGCCGCCATAAACGTTTTGGCGAGACAACAGAACGCGGAAGTGGTGGTGGTAGATATTGGCGTGAATTATGAGTTCGCGCCGCATCCGAAATTGCTAGACAAAAAGATCGCCCGCGGGACTCGAAACATGACCAAAGAATTTGCTATGACCAAAGCCGAAGCCGAAAAGTCCATCGCGATTGGTATTCAGATTGCGGCGCAATTAGCCGACGACGGCGTCGACCTTATGGCCACTGGCGAAATGGGAATAGGAAATACCACGGCCAGTTCCGCAATATTCGCTGCATTGAGCGGCCTTCCCGCGAGCAAAGTTACGGGGCGAGGAACGGGCATTGACGACGAAGCCTTAGGCAAAAAAATATCCGCGATTGAGCGGGCACTTGAAATGCACGCTCCCGACCCGGAAGACCCGATAGATGTTCTCGCGAAAGTAGGCGGATTTGAGATTGGCGGAATCACGGGTCTTGTTTTAGGAGCCTCCTCAAAAAATATTCCCGTCGTTGTCGATGGCTTAATCTCCAGCGCCGGGGCATCTTTGGCCATCAAACTAAATCCGGCGGTGAAGGATTATATTTTTCCTTCCCACCGTTCGTTGGAACCTGGGCATGAAGTATTTTTTGATCTCCTTCAGTCGCCCCCCCTTTTCGATTTAAAAATGCGGCTGGGGGAAGGGACCGGAGCGGTATTAGCTTTTAACCTTATAGAAGCGGCAACAAAAATATATTCTGAGATGGCAACTTTTCAAAGTGCTGGCGTCGCGGATAATATCAAAGGCTGATGCGTTTTTTCTAATCGTAGTTATAAATTTTCTTCATCGTAATTTGGAGTTCTGGAATGTCAGATGAAAGTTATATTCAATCGCTTTTTGCAGACCGCGTCGGCGGCGACCAATTCGGCAAAGACACGCAAATTTATAAATTCGAAAAAATTAAAAGAGCAAAGCGCGAAACACTCGAAGCCAATCCCGGAAAAAAATTATTCGACATGGGAGTGGGCGAGCCAGACGAAATGGCTGATCCCGGCGTTATAAAAACTCTTCAACGCGAAGCGGAAAAACCGGAAAACAGGGGCTACACGGATAACGGAATCGAGGAATTCAAAGTTGCTGCCTGCAAATACATGAAAAATATTTTCGGCGTCGATGGGCTCGAACCAAGCAAACATGTCAACCACACCATCGGGTCTAAACCCGGCTTGGCTATGGTGCCGGCGGTCTTCATCAATCCCGGCGACATCACCCTGATGACCGTTCCCGGTTATCCTGTGTTGGGAACCCACACTCAATATCTCGGCGGGAAAGTGGTCAACCTTCCTCTGACAGAAACCAATCGGTTTCTTCCAGATTTAAAAAGTATCGATTCGGTCACCCGCAAAAACGCGAAAATTTTATACCTAAACTATCCCAATAATCCAACGGGTGCCAAAGCCCCCCGCGAATTTTATGAAGAAGCCATTGAGTTTGCGAAGCGGAATGACATCGTCATCATCCAAGACGCGGCTTATGCGGCGCTGACTTATGACGGAAAACCTGAAAGTTTTTTATCGTTGCCCGGCGCGATGGATGTCGGCGTTGAGTTTCATTCCCTTTCGAAAGCTTACAACATGACGGGATGGCGCATTGCTTTCATTGTTGGCAACGAGTTTATCGTCAAAGGTTTTTCACATGTTAAAGATAATGTGGACTCCGGTCAGTTCGCGGGAATCCAGAAAGCGGGAGTTTACGCTCTGGAACATCCCGACATCACCAACCGAACCGTGGTGAAATATAAGCGTCGATTATCCATGTTAGTCAAAACTCTCAACTCGGTTGGTTTCAATGCGAAGATGCCCGGCGGTTCATTCTTTCTTTACGTGGCCGCGCCCGAAGGAATCAAGGGCGGGCGGCGGTTTGCGAACGCTGAAGAATTTTCCCAGTTCTTGATTACAGAAATGTTGGTCTCCACCGTCCCGTGGGATGATGTCGGCCGCTACGTCAGATTTTCAGCAACATTCGCGGCCAAAGACGAAAAAGAAGAAACCGAAATCATGAAAGAAATTAAAGCCCGTCTCGCCGCCGTGGAGTTTGAATTTTAACAGCCACCAATTATGCAATATAAAGCCTTTATCGGAATCGGTTCGAATCTTGGAACTCCCGCGGAAAACTGCGAGACGGCCATTCGCTTTCTTCATGCCGCGCCGAAAATTAAAGTTGTCGCCCGATCCGGTTTCTATAAATCAGAACCAGTTGGCAACATCAAGCAAAGTTGGTTTGTCAATGCCGCGGTCGCCATAAAAACGTCTATGGTTCCCGAACCATTGTTGAACGTGATTTTTAAAATTGAAAAAGATATGGGCAGAGAACGGCGGGAAAAATGGGGACCGCGAATCATCGATTTAGATTTATTGACTTATGAAAATCGCGTGATTCGTTCCGCGACGCTCACGCTCCCCCATCCGGAAATGACGAAAAGACGTTTCGTCCTTTTGCCGCTTAGTGAGTTCGCCGGGGACTATATGCATCCGGTGGAAAATAAAACGATTCGTACTTTGTTAAAAAAACTTCCGGAAACATCTCAAGTCATAAAGATGCCGCCGTCTTCATAAATTATCCACGCCGATGATTTCCATCTTAGCCAAAGCATCATCGCGTAATTCTTCCCACGGGATTTTTTTTTCATCCCTTTCCATGACGGATATCTTACTTCTGGTAACTGGATTTCCGGGCATAAAAATCGAACAGCAATCGGGCTGAGGCTCAATGCTGATTTCGTATGTTCCGATTTCTTTTGCTCTGCGAATGATGCTTTCTTTATTCATCCCGATTAAAGGTTGAAACACACTTAGCGAAGTGATGCAAGAAACTGCGGCGAGATTTTCCAAAGTTTGCGAAGCCACCTGCCCCAGCGACTCACCTGTGACCAATGCCATAAAACCGTAGCGTCCCGCTATTTCCCCGGCGATGCGATACATCATTCGCCGATAAAGAACCACCCTGTTTTCCTCGTTGCAATGATCGCGAATAGCCCCTTGCATATTTTGAAATGGGACCACGAACAAAGTTCCGCGGCCTTGAAAACGATTGATCTTTTTTGCTAAACGTAAAACTTTTTCATACCCTCCTCTACCCAGAAAAAGTTGGTTATCAAAAAATACAAAATGAACACGGCAACCGCGGCATGCCATCATGAAAGCGGCAACGGGGCTGTCGATTCCGCCAGATAGCAGGCAAAGTACGTTTCCAGAACTCCCCACCGGGAGACCGCGCAACCCCGGCTCACGATTATCAAAGACCATCGTTTCTGAATTTCCAATTTCTATTTCAAGAATATATTCCGCCTCGTTAATATTTACGATCAATCCTTGCTGACTCAATTTATTCATAATCCGCGAACCCACTTCGAAATTGACTTCCTGTGATGTTTTGGGAAAGGACTTTGCAGAACGCCGGGTCTTGACACAAAACTTCAGAGAATTTTTTCTGGACTCCAGCCGAGGTTCAATCCATTGAATCCCCAAAGTGGAGATCGCATCGAAATCAGGCTTCATGCAAATGCCAATACTAAACGAAGCGATACCGGGAATGGTCTTGAGTCGGGCAACACATTCCGTCACAAAACTTAAAGGGATATCTAAAAAAATTCTACCGCGGGGCGAGCGATAATCAATTTCGTCGGCGCAAGAAAGTGCGCGCTTGATATTGCGCAGGAGGCATTTTTCAAAAAACTTTCTGTTGCGTCCCTTGAGTCCAATCTCATCGTAACGAATTAAAACAGTTCTTTTTTCCGTCATCGATGTTCTACTTTTTGCGAAAAGGTGGGATAAAGATTTTGGTAGGCTTCCTCAAAAACTTCTAGAAACTGGTCGACTTCATCGGTCGTATTATTATGGGAAAACGAAATCCGCAAACTACACCGCGCCTGTTCTTCACTCAATCCGATTCCCATAAGAATCTTGGATGGCTCCCGCAACCGAGCGCTACAAGCACTGCCTAATCCCACAAAAATATTTTTTGCTTCCAGGTGATGCAGGATGACTTCGCCTTCAACGGGAGGAAAAGAAAAATTTAATATCGCCGGTGATTGGCGTGTTACATCTTCATCAACAAGCGAGTTAAAACGAATCTTTAATTTAGAAAACCGTCCCTGTATTTTTTTCAACCCTTTAATCAAACGCCGCCGCAAACCATGAAAGTGTTTTTGATTTTGTTCTGTTATCGCGACGGCACGCTTGATGGCTACCTCCAGCCCTACAATTAGCGGCAACGGAAGGGTCCCGGAACGAACACCGAATTGCTGTTTCCCTCCGTGCATTTGCGGATTAAGAACCAATCTTGAATCAAAAATTAGCAAGCCGATACCTTTCGGCCCATGAATTTTGTGGCCCGAAATCGAATAACCTGCGAGGCTCTTCCACGCACTTCCATCTAGCTTGAGTTTGCCGATTGCTTGCACTCCGTCCAGAAACAACTTTGTCTGTGGAGACTCTTTTGCCAGAGCAGAAATAATTTGCAACGGATCATTCACGGTGCCCAACTCATTATTCGCATGAGAAAGGCAAAGAAGTTTCACGCGATTCTCTTTCAATATCGAAACCGAATCTAAATCAAGTCGACCTTCCTTCTGAAAAGGAAGTAGCGAACATGGATCGTTCCCAAACTGTTTTAAGAAAGAAAGGCTCTCGGTGATACTCGAGTGTTCCATGCCGGTGAAAGCCGCCTTCTTATCGGGAAAACATAACCCTTTGACAAAAAGATTATTCGATTCCGTCCCGCCGCTGGTAAATAGAATGCGGTGTGTCGAAGGAATCTCGAGATGCTCGGCAATCAATTCGGTTGACTGTTCAATGCGGCGCTTCGCATCCAAACCTATTCGGTACCGCGTTCCGCTATTCGCAAAAACATCTCGCATGGATTCGTGAACCCGCCTTATAACTTCCTCATCCATAGGAGTGGTGGCGGCGTTGTCGAGATAAACCATCGGTTCCAATCTTTATACTTTAAGGATTGTAAGGTCTAAGAAGATTTTGCTCCATTCCCAAGTGGTCCAAAATTCGCGCGACAATAAAATCCACCAGGCCTTCCAAAGAATTTTTCCCTTGGTAAAATCCGGGCGACGCTGGAAGAATCAAAGCCCCAGCTTGGTCGAGAGCCAAAAGGTTTTTTAGATGGATGGTACTAAAAGGGGTTTCGCGAGGAACAAGTATTAATTTTCGTTTTTCCTTTAACATAACATCCGCGACGCGTTCAATCAGAGTTCCCGACACACCGGCGGAGATTCGTCCCACCGTCCCCATGCTTGCAGGTACCACCACCATTGCGTCAACACGAAAAGAACCGCTGGCGATGGAACTATTCATCCGCGAAGTTTTATGCAGAGTCACCTGCTCGCCAGAAAAATAGGAAGGCGCAATGTCCAACTCAAGCTTCAACAGTTCGGCCCCCCGCTCCGAGATGATCACGTGGACTTCGGCCCGGGTCTTAAGGAAATCGAAGAGCCGCTTGCTATAACAAACCCCGCTTGCTCCCGTGATTGCCAGTACGATTCGTTTCATCATTTAAAATTAAACAAGTCGTCCGTCGCTATCAAAACTTTTTTGTGAACTTCGGAAACCGTCCCAACACTCTCTATGAACTTTATACTTGGCCCGCGAAAACTTTTGAAAATTTTCTGGACATTCTGCAAATAATCCAATTTTTCAAAAATGCTTTTTTGATCGCGCGATGATTCTATTCTCTTCAAACATTCCTCAGGAGAAGTCAGGAATATCAAAACCCGATCTGGAATTGGAGCGAACATTTCATTTTCCAAGCGGATTTGATCGGGCTCCAAACCTAACGCCCCCTGATAAGCCGCTGTCGAAAAATAATACCTATCCATAAGCACCGCCACATTTTTTTCCAACGCCGGCATGATATTAATTTCAACATCCTCCTTCCGGTCGTTGACGAACCAATTCAATTCCTCCTGCGGACTGATACCCTCTCTGCCATCCTTAAGAAGCTTGCGAATTTTCATCCCCCATGCTCCTCGAGTGGGCTCGGCTAAAGTGATGTTGGGCACCTGCATTTCGTTCAACGATTTCGCCAGCAGACCGCATTGAGTGCTTTTGCCTGTTCCGTCTATTCCTTCAAAAACAACTAAAGTTCCCCGCCTCAAAGTTATCCTTCCGAAATTTTTTATCCGCGTTCAGTCTATTAAATCCGAGTGACACAAGCTAATAAAATTGACGCGGGTTTTCAAGTTTTATCCGCAACTTTCTCCGTCTGATTAGAGGATGCTCTCTTACTCAACTCATTGATCTGGATTGTAATCCGGTTGCTTTTGTTCTGCGATTCTCGGATAATAATTTTTCGCGAGTTTGTCGATGACCCATTCTTTTTTCTTAAAGAATTAAAAACGGCGAGGTTTGTTGCGGTGAGAAAATTCTGGAGAGTCTTCGGCTGGGTAGCCTTCGGTATTTTTTTGCAATTCAAGTTTAACGTTTTATACGGCATCGTATTTCTTGAGAACCTTAATTTTCATGACCGTGCCTATTGGGTAGAAATGAATATGGTTTCCACGGAGGAAAACTTGAGGGTTTTAAAAGTCAAGGCCACGGTCCACCATTCCCTCGGTCCCGACTATTTCACCAATGTTTATATTCCCGAGCACTACGAAGTTTTGAATGAAACCCCCTATGTTGGCGCGGAGCCTGTCTCGGGTTATCGGGCTTATAGAATGAACATGAAACGTAAATACCGCGACGTGTTAGGAGAAAAGTTTTTTATAATTACGCCGCAAAAATTAGACGAAGATATTTCTGCGAAGCCTATTAAAGTTCACTTTGAAAATTTAAAACAACGCCTGCATTCAGACGAGACTTATCTAATCTCAACCGCGAAACGCAAAACCCTGCTGAAAGGACCTAAGGTGGCGGAAGCCGTCTACCCTCAAAAGTTGGGGATGTAAGAATTCACCGATGCTTCACCAAACAAAACCGTTTAAAGATTATTACTCCATCCTAAATGTTTCGCAGAGTTCAAGTTCAGAGGAGATCAAAAAGTCGTTCCGCAAACTAGCTCTTGAACTTCACCCCGACCACAACCGCGATGATCTAGAATCGGAAGAAAAGTTCAAGGAGATTACGGAAGCCTATGGAGTGTTGAATGATCCATCAAAGAAAAATGAGTATGACCGGTTTCGGAGCGATCATCTTGCCGGGCATACCGGGTCTTCCGGTTTCCGTTATTCCCAAGAAGATATTTTTGCCAGCATGTTCCACAGTGGAAATGCCCGCGAAATTTTTGAGGAGATCAATCGTGAATTCGAGCACTCCGGCTTTCGTTCTGGCAACACGTTTTTCCGAACTTTATTTTTCGGTAACGCCGTGGGCGGATTAGGGAGAATCCTCAGAATCGTCCCGGGACCGATTGGGAAAATTGGCATGGGCTTAAAGCTGGCTCAAGTGGTCGGCTCGTCTTTGTACGTACTGCACAAGATGAAGCAGAAAAAACACGCTCAATCAAAGTCGGCTTCCTCCGTTCCACCTGAAACTAAACGTCCTTTGTTGGAAGGTATGAAGGGAATATTCGAAAGAAAGGAGCCGCGCAAATCTTCACTGGATATGGACTTTCAACTTTCCATCCTGCCCGACGAGGCTCTCGCGGGGTCCCACAAAAAAATTTCCTACCGGGTTAATGAGAAAATAGAACAACTGATGGTGCACATCCCTCCAAACTTTCGTTCAGGCGGAAAGCTTCGCGTACGCAGCAAAGGAAAAATTCAGAATGAAAAACGCGGCGACCTGATTCTTTCCATCCATGTTGACCCTGGCGCAGTCACATCCAAAGAATGAACAAACAACAAGCCATCGATTTCTAGATCGGTTTTTTCGAAGATCTTCTCGTCGATGCTTTCAAAAACTTTTGTGCAATGAAATTTTTAAAAATACATTTTCTTGTGCTGGCTTGGATTCTAAACTTTCTCCACGCTACGAATGATAGCTGCGCCGAACCCATCCCAGTTTTTGTCAGCATTCTTCCGCAAAAATATTTTGTGGAACGAATAGGAAAAGAACAAGTCAAGGTTGAGGTCATGGTAAGTCCTGGAGAGAGCCCGGCGACTTTTAACCCAAACTCGAAAAAGATGAGCCTTTTGTCCCAGGCAAAATTGTACTTCAGCATCGGTGTGCCTTTTGAAACTATTTGGATTGGCCGGATTCAATCCATTCACTCAAGTCTGCAATTCGTTCCTTTACATGATGACGAAAATCCAGCAACCGATCACGGTCGCGTCTCCCGTCACTCTCGTGGCTCCAACGATCCACACATTTGGACCAGCCCGACAAAGGTTAAGATTATGGCAAAAAAAATCAAGGAGACCCTCGTCCTCGTTGAACCAAAAAAGGAAGCATACTTTACAAAAAATCTTCAAGCATTCCACGATGACCTGAACGCGCTAGACAAAGATGTTCGAGAAATTCTTGCGAGAAGTGATAATCACCGCTTCATGGTATTTCATCCGGCTTGGTCTTATTTTGCTGAAGACTACGGTCTGGAACAAATCTCCATTGAAGATGGAGGAAAAGAACCCGGAGCACGGACACTGCAAAAAATAATTGAGCACGGGAAAAATCTTGGGGTTAAAGTAATATTTGTGCAAAAACAATTTAGCCTGCCCGTCGCTAAGAAAATCGCGAAAATGATTGGTGCCACCGTCCACGAAATAGATCCGCTGGCGGAAGATTACCTAGAAAATATGCGGCGAACAGCCATCGCCATTTCTGGAGCGTTGCGGTGAGTACGGATTCAGTGATTAAAATAAAGGACCTTCATTTTAGTTATGACGGTCCAAAAATACTTGAAGACATCGAGATCAATATCCGGCGCAACGAATTTATTGGAATGGTCGGCCCGAACGGAAGTGGCAAAACTACTCTGCTAAAAATCATCATGGGCGTTTTAACTCCGAGCAAAGGTTTCGTCGAAGTTCTCGGCAAACCTCCCTTTCAATCGGTTAAGGAAATCGGTTACATGCCGCAACTAACACCATTTTCCCGGGATTTCCCAATCCGTGTAGAAGATGTCGTGTTGATGGGGCGGTTGGGGAAAACTTCCCGCATTGGTTTTTTCAGCAAGACGGATAAACGCGCCGCCGAAAAATCTATGGACGATGTCGGAGTTCTCGACCTTCGCAAACGGGCTATCGGCTCTCTCTCCGGCGGACAGTTGCAAAGAGTTCTCATCGCCCGAGCTCTCACCTGCGAACCAAAAATTATGATTCTCGATGAGCCTACCGCAAATGTCGATATGAAAATTGAAAAGGACATCTTCAATCTACTCAAGCAGTTGAACGCGAACATTACCATCATCGTGGTGACTCACGACATCGGTTTTATTTCTCAATACATCAACCGCGTAGCCTGCATCAATCGCACCCTCATCTGCCATCCCACATCAGAACTGACCGGCGAGACGATTGAAAATATGTACGGCACCCACATGCACATGGTGCATCACCATCGTGACTAGTTTCTTCGACACAATCTCTTCCCAAGTTTTCATGCAAAATGCTATCGTCGGTAGCATCCTCGCCAGCGTCGCCTGCGGCGTAATCGGCTCTTATGTCGTGGTGAAACGCATCGGCTATCTCGCCGGCGGCATCGCCCATTCGGTGTTGGGCGGAATGGGTATCGCCTACTACTTAAGCAGACCACCTATTGAAGGCGCACTGGTCGCGGCCCTAGTTTTCGCAATGATTCTCGGTTGGGTGAGCCTGCGACTAAAACAGCAGGAGGACACAGTCATCGGGGCGTTGTGGGCGGGGGGCATGGCTGTCGGAATATTATTCATCTCGCAAACTCCCGGTTACAACATCGACCTTATGAGTTTTTTGTTCGGAAATATTTTAATGATCTCCTTCGATGATCTTTTCTGGATCGCCGGGTTGGATGTGCTAATCCTGATCATCGTATTTTTATTTTACAAACAATTTTTGGCGGTGTCTTTTGATGAAGAATTTGCTCGCCTGCGCGGCATGCCTGTCGAGAGATTTTATTTGCTCTTCCTCGTTCTCGTTGCCTTAACCGTGGTTATCCTGATTCAGATTGTCGGACTGATTTTGGTGATCGCTTTATTGACTCTCCCCGCCGCCATATCCGGTCACTACGTCCGCTCGCTAAACTTGATGATGCTGTTCGCCACCTTCCTCGGAATGTTCTTCACCATGGGGGGCTTGGCGATCTCGTATCATCCCGACTTACCACCGGGTCCCACCATCATTCTCGTCGCGGGAGCCTTTTACCTTTTGTCTTTGGTCAGCGCTCGGTTCTGGAAAAAATCCTGACAAGGAAAATTCTTGCGGTGAAAAAACGCGAAGGGTTTGCTTGTTGACCTGTGATGGGTCAGGCGAGAACGGCTAATCTTTCTGTTAAGGAATTGCGTTGGTGGTGAGCAAGATAAAGCAAGCCGTCGGAGAGAGAATAATTGTGCGGGAAGGTCATCACCTCGCGCCCGAGTTTTTCGATTAGTTGCTGATACAGTTCGTTGGCTTCGGCGGCGGTCATCCCTATCGTCGATTCATAAGAATAACCTAGACTCAAATCATGCTCCGGTGGAGTGTATATTTTTGTGATGCCCCACTCCCCCGGATTTTTTTCAATCGGCGCGCCGCGTTCCAAATCAAATTGGGAAAGGATGGCTGAAAAACCGGGGGAGTCCAGCAAGCGTTGGTTGTTGAGTACAAAGTTAATCGAGTCCATCGCCTCTTCACGGGTTTCGGTCGGGAACCCGCAGATCAGATAAAAGTGCATGGCGATGCCCAGCTTCATGCACCGTTCCGCCGTCTCATCGACCCAACTTAGTTCAACGCCTTTTTTCATGGAATCCAAAACCCGTTGGTTGTAAGACTCCAGACCAAAAATGAGTTTGCGGCAACCGGATTTGTACAACAGATCCATGCGGTCGTCTTTCAGTAGGCTCTTCTCAAACTTAAGTTCGCCCGTCCACTGCACGTCGATTTTTTCCTCAACGATTTTAGCCGCAAAGGTTCTGAGAAAATTAATGGGGAGTGCTTCGTCGGTGAAGAAAAAATGGTTGCAGTTATATTTTTTCTGCAAAACTTTAAAATCATTCACCACGTTCTCGGCGTAACGAACGTGAAAATCCATGTGGTCGAAAGGAATGGAGCAGAACGCACACTTCTCCCAGTAACAACCTCTGGAACCCATCACCGGAAGAACCAGTTCCGGCGCAAGATAAAGGTCTAGCGGCAAACCATCAAAGTCCGGCGTCGGCAAAGCATTGAGTTCCTCTTTGGCGAAAGGACGGTTCACCGCGACCTTACCGTCCCGCTTGTAAATCAAGTTGGGAACTTTGCTGAGGTCGCCGTCGCCGCGAAGATGCTCCACCAGTCTAAGCAGTGGTGTCTCGCCTTCGTGCACAATAAAACTGTCGACAAAGTCGAACAGGTGAGAGCCGTCGTTTTCTAAACGGTCCACCAGTTTGGTGAACACGCTTCCTCCAACGGTGACGTGGATTTCGGGACGGTTCTGCTTGACCAGATGCGCCAGGGTGAGGCCGGAAATAATTTGTTCCACGGAAGTGATGGAAATGCCGAAGATGTCGATATCCTCCCGCAGGATTTCCGGCAGATACCATTGCTGATATAAATCATAGAAAAAATTTTCTTCTGGAAAATTGAAAGAGTTGATCACTTCTTCGGACGAGTAAGGGGAAAACCGCATCTGACTACCGATGACGGTCAACTGCGACGGATAATACGGGGCGAGAATATTGTCTAGCCAAACATCCATGATTTTGAGATTTTCCATGTACCGATCAATGTCATAGAATTCTTGGCTGCGCTGCGAAGTCACGGCGGAATCAATCTGGTCTTTTAGAGCCATGACAATCTCTTCGGCTTCGCGGAGTTTATTCAACTTTTCCGCCTCCACCGACGTAAGCCGTGGACGGGAACTCAGTTCGTTTAATTCTCGGACGATTCGTTCATAGAGCGGTTTGGTTTTTTCCCAAGTGCATAAGTCGTTGAGCAGTTCAATCGCGAGATCGCGTTGCACAACATCGTGCACCTCATGCGCATTGAGAAATGCTTTCAGACTGGGCAAACTCAGGTAGGGTTGCGAAGGATGCCACGATGTCGGGAAAACCAAATAAATCATTTTACGCGTACCTGATAATTCAATAATTTATTTCTGGGCAATCAGCATGCCTTACTAAAAGTACATTCGCGACGCGGACGAGACGTTCTCTTCACCGCCATCCCACCGTCGCCGTCGCGCCACCACCGTCGTCATCGGCGACTTCATCGGTCAAGGTTTGGGAGCCATAAAAACCAGCATGACCAGTTTGTCATCGGCGTGATTAACCACTCCATGGTCTTGACCCGACGGAGCCATGGTAATTTCGTTTTGCGAAAGTACTTTTTCTTCCGTCCCAACGGTAACCTTGCCCCGCCCTTCCAACACATAATACACCTTGTCGGACCCTTCATGAGAATGAACTTTCTGGGACTGACCAGGCTCAAGACAGTATACATCACAAAAAAAATTATCCGTGTCAAATAGGCTGACTTTTTTCATCTTCGCGGGATCAAACTCAACCGCATCCCGAACATTGACCACCTTCATAACCATGCCGCAAGTTTCCGCTAAATGAGTCGTTGTTTCAGAAACACACCGCCGCGTTTTTTCTTGTCCACTTTCTTCTGAAGGACGAGTGACCATCTTCCCGCGGCGGGGAAAAATCCTCAAAACTTTATGGAGTCGAAAATGGTAACACAGGAAATGTGTCGCGCCAAAAATAAGTTCAGCGGTTTTTGCCGCGCCCTATTTAATTGACATTGACCTTGCGTTCCACTATCGTGGCGGGCGTCATCCGCACACGAAGAAGCAAACCGAATTCGGGACGTGGCGCAGCCTGGTTAGCGTACTTGACTGGGGGTCAAGTGGTCGGAGGTTCAAATCCTCTCGTCCCGACCATTATTCAAATATGAAAAACTGGTTCATGCTTTCCCTGATAGGACCCGATCAACTTGGCATCGTCGCTCGCTTGAGTGCAGGGCTTTGCAAAAGTGGTTGCAATCTCGGCGACTCTTCCATGGTCCGACTGGGAAAGTATTTCACCATCATGTTGATGATCGAATACGAAGGCAGTAAGGATGAATTAGAAACCATCGCCGCCGCCATTTGCGAGCCTCTTAAACTCAACGCCTATTTGGTCGAGTTGGGTGATAAAACCCAGCACCATCGCGAACCGGATGTACGAATCAGTCTATTCGCCGAAGACCGTGTGGGAATCGTGGAAGACACCACCACCCCGCTCGCTCAAGCCGGACTAAACATTCTGCATCTCGAATCCAATGTTGAGGAGGCGGGAGAATCGGGAACCTATCATATCCACCTCGAAGGCACCGTGTCGGATGGACTAGCCCCCCTCTATAAAATCTTGGAAAAACTGGAAAAGGAAAAAGGCATCCAATCCCACTTAATCCCCATCAACGCTCAGGTCACCTGATTTTCTAAACGCCGCGGCAAATAATTTTCGGATATCAAACTGAAATTTGAATCCGCGAACAAGAAACTTATCTAAAATAGAAAGAGATGCCCCGTTGCGGAATCTGCTATACTTTTAGTTTGTACAATTTAGCCAACTCCGCGAAAAGGAACGCAGTGGATACAAAAGCTTTAGACATTCCAGACGAGGTCCGGCGGGAAATTGATGCCTTCGCCGCGGAGGTGGAACGTCTGAACCGCGGCGAAGTCGGCGATGACGACTTTAAACGATTTCGTCTGCAGCAAGGAATCTATGGTCAGCGTCAGGACGGCGAACAAATGGTGCGCACCAAACTCCCCGCCGGGAAAATGACTAGCGACCAACTGGAAAGCCTGGCGGATTTCGCCGAAAAATATTCGCACGGCATCCTTCACGTCACCACGCGTCAGGATATCCAACTGCATTACGTAAACATTCAAAATGTTTCCCGCGGCCTTGAAGACCTTGCTCAGGCGGGGATCACCACCCGCGAAGCCTGCGGCAACACCGTGCGAAATATAACCGCGTGCCACAAAGCCGGCACCTGCCCCACCGAAGTGTTCGACGTAGCCCCCTACGCCTTGGCGACGTACAAATATCTTTTGCGCAAAGATTTAACCCAAAACCTGCCGCGAAAATTTAAGATCACCTTCGGCGGTTGTAGCGGATGCGGACTTGCGCCCATCCACGATATTGGACTGAAGGCGACCGTCACGAAAAATGGCGATGAAGACGTGCGCGGCTTTCGAGTTTTGATTGGCGGCGGACTGGGGTCATTCCCGCACGCCGCGAAACATTTGCTCGACTTCATTCGCGCCGACAATCTGCTGAGAATGTGCGAGGCGATTGTCTCCATCTTCGACAAATACGGGGACAAACGAAACCGCAACAAAGCCAGGTTGAAGTTTCTCGTCGATAAACTCGGCATGGAAAAAATTAAAGAACTTTATGAGGAAGAGTATGCGGTGCTGAGCGCGAAGACCTACCCGGTCATCGAACTCCCCGACGAGGACGACCCGAAAATTCCCGAGTATCATCCCAACAACGAATACGATTCCGACCCAGAGTTTATACTTTGGAAAAATCGGAATATCGAAGCGCAAAAACAAAACGGATTTCACAACCTTCAAATCAAATTAATCTTAGGCGACCTTAACGTTTCGCAGGCGAAGACTCTCGCAAATATCGCCAGAAAGTATGCCGCGGGAATCGTCCTCTGCACGGTCAACCAAAACATGATGATTCCTTGGGTGAAGGAAGATGCCTTCGGCGCGGTCTTCGCCGAACTCAAGAACATCAATCTTCATAAAGCCGGCACCGAAGAAATCCGCGACATCACCTGTTGCCCGGGTTCGGAGACCTGCAATCTCGGCATCACCGCCTCGCGCGGGTTGGTGCAACAACTGAACGCGGAGATGGAAAATGGATTTGAGACCACGAAGGATCTTGACCACATTTCCATCAAGGCTAGCGGTTGCCCGAATTCTTGCGGGCAACATCATATCGCGTCCATCGGATTTCACGGCGGAGCAAAAAAAATAAATGGAATTCTGGCGCCGCATTATGAAGTCTTCCTCGGCGGAAGAGTTTCAGAAGATGAAGTGGTGTTCGGCACATCGGTTACCAAAATCCCAGCCAAAAACGCGCCGGCGGCGATGAAGATTGCCGTGGAAGATTATAAGACCAAAAAACAAAACGGCGAAACGTTTGGCGAATACTTTGACCGGCAAGGGAAAGTTTATTTCCGCGAATTATTGAAACCGCTGAAAGACTTACCGGCGATCGAAAAATCTCCGGATTCCTATATCGACTATGGCTCCGCGGAAAAGTTTAGCCTCGAAGACCGCGGGCAAGGAGAATGCGCCGGTGCCGTCACCGACATGATCACCGACCGCATCGCCGAAGCCGAGCGCGCCCTCTTCCAAGGCAAACTCAGTCTCGAAAAAAGTTCGTTCCATGAAACCGGCGAACATGCCAAACATTCGGTCATCGCTTCTGCCAGGGCGTTGCTGGTTACGGAGGGCATGGACTTCAACGACGACTGGGAATGTCTGAAAAAATTTCAGTCGCTGGTTATCGATATGGAAATTGTATCGGCGAAGTTTGCCAAACTCATCGACAGTTTTGAGTCGGCACCGGAAACCAAAGATGATAAAACCGCGGCGTGGCGGTTGAACGAAGCCGGACAACTTCTGGAAGAATGCAAAGCGGTTCAGAAAAAAATGCAGTCTGACAAATCCCTCAGAATACGGGTCGGCGGCGGCGAACAAAAAGCGGGAGCCGTTACGTCCTCACCGTCATCGTCAACGCCAACGCCGTCATCCGACGGCAACGTTCAGAGCATTGATCTCCTCGGCGTCAAATGCCCGTTCAACTACGTCAAAACAAAAATCAAGTTGGAAGCCATGGCGTCGGGAAACATACTAGAGGTCTTGCTCGATGCGGGCGACCCCGCCGAAAATGTTCCGCGAAGTATTAAAAATGATGGGCACAAAGTTGTTTCCCTGACGGAAGAAAACGGCCATTACAAATTGACCGTGGAAAAGGTTTAGGGATTAATGCTGACCAGCATGACCGGGTTCGGTCGGGCGGAATGTCAGGACGGCGATTATTTCTACAAGGCGGAAATTCGTTCCGTCAATAACCGTTTTATAGAAATTTATACCCGACTCCCAAAATCTTTTTTGGACTTGGAACTGCCTCTAAAGAAACTGGTCAAATCACATTGCGCAAGAGGTTCCATTAACATCACCATCACCTTGAGCAACGCGGATGGAAATTCGGGGGACTGGGAAATCAAACCCAACCTTCCTCTTGCCGCTCAGTATGTGGAAGCCTTGAAAGAAATTCAAACTTCGTCGGGGCTTGCGGGCAAACTGGATATCAACTCCGTTATCGGTCTTCGGGATATCATCAAAGTAGAACCCGCCACCATTGGCGCGGCGAAAGAAAACTTGCTCTTGAAAATAGCCGAGTCCGCCGTCGCGTCGCTCCGAAAAATGCAGGAGGAAGAAGGCAAGCATTTACAAAAAGACCTTTCCGAACGCGTTGAAATTATCGCGAAACACGCGGAGCAGATAAAAAAACGCCAGCCAGAAATCATTCGAGAATACAACGCCCGCCTCAAGGAAAAGATTAAACTGCTCGCTGACGGTGTTCAGGTTGACGAAAGCCGTCTTGCCCAGGAAACTGCCATCCTTGCAGACCGATGCGACATCACCGAAGAAATCACGCGGCTTGTCAGTCATCTGCAACAATTCAAAAAATTATTTAAATCGACAGAACCTACGGGGCGAAAATTAGAATTTATTACCCAGGAAATCAACCGCGAGGTCAACACGATGGGTTCGAAATCCAGCGACATCCAAGTGACCAACACGGTGATAGAGATAAAAAGTACGCTTGAAAAAATCAGGGAACAGTTGCAGAACATCGAGTAATCGGTTTTACATTTTTCGCCACGAACTTTTGGAATCTCCGCCATGGGTAAAGGATTTGTCCTGATACTTTCCGCCCCCTCCGGGACGGGAAAAACCACCACTTGCAATCTCTTGCGCGAAAAAATTCCTGATCTAAAAATATCCGTTTCGCACACCACGCGGGAAGTTCGACAAGGCGAAGAAACCGGCGTGGACTATGTCTTCATATCCCAAAAAGAATTCGAAGATAAAATTGCGAACAATGATTTTCTCGAGTGGGCTCGGGTCCACAATTTTTATTATGGTACCTCCTTCCAATCAATTCGCGCGTCTCAAAAAAATGGGCACGATACTCTCTTAGAGCTGGATGTTCAGGGCGTTGAAACTTTGCGGAAGATGAAGTACCAGGGAATATACATCCTCATCCTGCCTCCTTCCATCGAAGAGATGAGAGCGCGGCTTAAAAAAAGAGGGACGGACTCCGAAGAATTTATCCAACAGCGAATCGAAACCGGAAAAAAGGAAATCAAAAAATATAAATTGTACGACTACGTCATCACCAATCACGAAGTCGAAAATACGGTGGACATCATCCTTTCTATCTTGCGGGCAGAAAAAGTCAAAGTTTCCCATTACAGCCCGCCATCACTCGACATCAAAGAATTATTAAAAGATGGGGTGGACTGACCATGTCTCGCATTGATCTCATGGAACTGGTTCGCGACAAGATCAAAACTCTGGAAACCTATCAGGTAGAAAACCAGAATGAAGGCATAAAATTACACGCCAACGAAAACCCTTACCCGCCGCCGCCGAAATTGCTAAATAAAATATTCCAACAGATGGATGACTTGGAACTCAATCGTTATCCCGATTCCGATTGCAGCGAATTAAAAAAAGTCATCGCCAACCGAACAGGTGCTTCCGTTGAGCAAATCATCATCGGAAACGGTTCCGACGAATTGATCCAACATCTGATGCAGATTCTATGCAACGAAGGGGAAACCGTTGCCTTCCCGGACCCCACGTTTGCCATGTATAGCATCACGGCGCAGTGCTTGGGATTGAACCCCGCCAGTTTTCCTCTCAATGACAATTGGGATTTCGATGCTTCATCCGTATTAAAAATACTCGGCAAGCATCAAGCCAAAATTGTTTTCATCAGCTATCCCAACAACCCAACAGGCAATTGTTTTTCCGAACGGGAAATTCAACAAGTTATTGAGCAGTTCAAAGGCATCGTAGTTCTGGATGAAGCCTACTATGACTTCTCGGAAAAAACTTTTCTCGAGCAAATGGAAAAACATAACAACTTGGTTATTCTCAGAAGCCTGTCGAAAATCGGCTTAGCGGGGCTACGGGTGGGTTACGGGATTTTCCCGATCATACTTGCAGAACAAGTTAATAAAGTCCGCTCACCTTACAACTCAAACTCCATATCGCAATGGTTCGCGAGCGAAGTTCTCAGTGATTTCGCCCTGGTGCAAAATCAAATCGATTCCATTTTAGAAGAACGGGCCCGTCTGATGGACGAGTTATCGAAATTGTCAGCCGTAGTCGCGTACCCGTCGAATTCCAATTTCATTCTTTTCCAAGTGGCGAAGGATGGAGAAAAAGTGTTTAACAATCTGAAAGCAAACGGAACATTGTTGCGAAACATGGGCTCTCATCCCAGATTGAAAAATTGCCTGCGCGTCACCGTGGGGACAAAACAGGAAAACGACCAGTTTCTAAATCAGTTGCGGAAGGCCACATCGTAAACCAAAATTTTTGAACTTATGAAGCACTGGATGAAGAAAAAATTTTCCACTCGCTTCTATATATTTTTGGCACTGGCGTGGATCGTAGCAAGTTTGTTCTACTACCAAGCTTGTCGTCCCGCCAGCGAAAATAACCAGACCGTGGTCTTCGACATCCGACCGGGAATGACCTTAAAGCAGGTGGCCACGGAACTTTCCCGCCGCGGGCTAATCCACAGTCCCACCACTTTTCAAACCATCGCCTATATCCAAGCCAAGCAGAAACAAGTTATGGTCGGAGAGTTCAGCCTGTCGCCTTCCATGTCCCCCCACGAAATTCTTCTTCGGATCACATCCGGGAAAACTGTTCTCCATCCCGTCACCATCCCGGAGGGTTATCGAATCACAGAAATCGCCGCGCTTCTTCACTCGAAGGACATGATGGACCGGGAAGTTTTTATCCGCCAAACAAAAGATAAAAGTTTAATCCGAGCCCTTGGTATTCCCGCTGATAGTCTGGAAGGTTATTTGTTCCCAGAGACCTATCATTTCAGCAAATTCACTTCCGAAAAAAAAATCATCCAAAAAATGGTGGACACTTTTCGGCAACAAGTTTTGAAACCTGAGTTAATAGCAAACGCGAAAAAGACCTCCCTTTCCTGGCATGAAATTATTACCATGGCTTCCTTGATAGAAAAAGAAACCGGGTTGGACTCGGAACGAAAAATAATCTCATCCGTCTTTCATAATCGGTTAAGAAAAAACATGCCGCTACAAACCGACCCGACCGTGATCTACGCGATGAAGAATTTTGACGGCAACATCCGCAAACGCGATTTAAGAATTGATTCCCCTTACAACACCTACCTGCATAAAGGACTGCCCCCCGGCCCCATCGCCAATCCGGGACTCAAGTCCATCGTCGCGGCGATATCCCCTATTGAATCCGATCATCTGTATTTTGTTTCCCGGCAAGACGGTAGCCATCAATTTTCTTCCACGCTGATTGAGCATGACCGGGCGGTACAAAAATATCAATCGCGGAAAGTCCGCTTCAAGAAGTAATCGTTTCGCCCGTTGATAAATTGATTAAATGACGATAGACTGCGGACCAAGGTGACGACCATTCCCTTCGTTGCAATCAATTAAGAAACAGGAATGAGTGAAAATACTTCATCGCTCAAGAAAAAACTAGAGAGTTCCAAACGATACCTTCTGAACGCCAGCCTTAAAGGGGCAAATCTGGAGGGTGCCGAACTCGAAGGGGCGGTGCTGGTTGGTGCCGATTTGCGCGGAGCCAACTTAAAAAAAACATATCTCAGCCAAGCTCAAATCTCTAAAGCAAATCTGTCCGCGGCAGACCTCACCGATGCAAATCTCAGCGGCGCAGATTTAAGCAAATCCAACATGGAAGGCGCCAATCTGCAAAATGCCTACATCCGGCGCGCTGATCTCCGTTGGACAAATTTCAGCAAAGCCAACCTTACCAAAGCCAATCTCAGGGAATGCGCGTTCTATAAAGCGTGGGTGAAAAATGCGGATTGTCGCAGAGCCAATTTGCAAAACATTAAAGCCTCGCAATCACAAATGCAAGACACGGTGTTCAAGGAAGCCAAGTTGGAAGGAGCAGACCTGTCGGGAGCCCGGCTTGAACGCGCCAACTTTGAAGGCGCGAGTCTGCAAACGGCAAACCTTAACCACGCCAATTTGAAAGATGCAAATCTCAAGCAGGCGGATTTGCGCGGAGCAAACTTGCATCATGTGGTGGGATTGACACGGGAACAAATCGCGCTAGCTCTCATCGATAAAAAAACTCTTTTGCCGGACTACCTCAAAATTAAATGGACATCCGAAACCGCATTCGAATTTCTTGACGATAAAAATTAAAAGCATTTTCAAGGAATATTTTTTGCCCCGCGCCGCCCCTTGCGCGCCTTCTTACATCTGATTTCTTCGGTCGATTTCGCCGAGCAATTCTCCCACCGTCCTGATGTTAATTAAATCCCGGTAGCTTGAGACCATACCAATAATCCCTATGCTAAGAGGAAACGGTTCGTCCCGGTCGCGCAAGATAATCGTCCCCGTTATATCCTGTTCATTAAACTTGAGGATCTGCCCCACCTTTAATGGAAGCTTCACTTCTTCCACCTCGACCAAAAAAGAATATTTTTTTCAAGATATAATTTCAGTTCATCTACTTCTCGCTCGGATAAAAAATAATTAGCCCGACGCAGAACCCACAGCTTTTTCTTGCCAGTTTCCGAAAGGCCCTGGTAGTTTTCAATCAACTGATGATAAGGAACCAAAGGCTCGTCACGCAAATAGCAGACCCAATCCACCTTCACAAAAGTTTCTGAATTCTGACCAGATAAAAGCCGGGAAGAATCTATCAACGAAAATGCGTGATACAGTTTCATCCTCATAATTTTTTAATCCTGCAATCTGCTATCCGAGATAAACTTAAACGCTCACTAAAATTTTATGCTCTCCCTCACTCGTGCAAGGTATGATGAAGACCGCTTAATTTTAACCGACACTTGTTAATTTTCCACGGACAAAAAAATGGATAGAAAGCTAATCCGATTCTTCGCCAAGACAGGATTTTTGGTGGTTTTAGAGTTTGGAAATATTAAAGAGATGAAAGAATACGAAGAAAAAATTAAAAACTCTGGGCTACAATGCGAAGTCATCCCGAATTTTAATGTGAAGTTCGACCACGCCGATTTGTTCATGGATATGCGCAGTCCAGAATGCAGAGCTCAGTTTGACCTGAACGATTGGATCTAGTCAGTCCCGCCGTGCCCAGCGGCGCGCAATGTTTGCAATCTATCGGCCAAAGCTTGAGGATTTTCTTTGCGGTTTTGTAAAAATCGGGTCAACCAGTCCAATCTTTTTCCAAGACGAGAGTTCATTTTTATGGCTCGGTCATAATCGGCAACGGCTTGAGGATAAAGCCCCATTCGGTCGTGTAGGATTCCCCGATTCGCAAAAGAAACGGCAGAGCCGGGATCTCGTTCGAGTACTTCGTTGAACGCTTCCAAAGCTTCTTCGTCTCGGCCCAGTTGCATCAGCGTTCGAGCTCTTCCTCTTTGCGCGTGGATGAAATCTGGATGTTCCCGGATACTTGTTTCATAGTTTCGCAAAGACTCTTCATATTTTTCATCAGCATATAGTTCTACCGCGCGACTGAAGGAAAATCCGGCGGGACGAGCATCCGGTCCCGTCCCTTTATATAATGCCCATACCAACGACACGAAAATTAATCCGACCGCCGCGTAACGAATTCCTTTGTAAATCATCCCAGTGTTCATGAACGGAAGAACTAATTCTGAAGTTTCCAGTGAGCGAGTCGGACGCCATCTTTGCGAGACTTGCGGATGATTCTTTCGACCGCAACTGCGCTAATATTTTCATCGTTGTAAACCGCATTGACAAATTTGGTTACCAGTTCCGGGTCGCCTCGTCCAAACGTGGGGAGTTTTTTGCCGACCCAGCCGAACGTAGATTCATCCGCCGTATAAAATTTTAAGAACGTCGAGAGATGCAGGATTAAACTATTCCGCCCCACATTTCGCGGTTTGCGTTGCCCCGTCTTATGGGCGGAAACAGAAAGTTGAATGCCGCCTATCCTTCTGTACGGATCCATCCTATCTTTCTCGGGAAGATATTTTGAAGCCAAAAAACAGGCGGACAGTACACTACTTTCCAGGTTTCCATAAGGAAACTCGTTGTCGCCCTGTTGCAATTTCTTCATCACGTCCATCGCCGACTTGCCTTTCGGCGAGCAACAGAAATAGGCGCGCCAAACTTTGAATTCTTTAACCGTACTAATCATCGACAGGTCGCCTTCCGTCAGTTGTTGCTGGCGGGATCCGATTCTAGATTTTGTTCCGCGACATAAGTCTGATTGCCCCGCTGATGGACAAGGACGTGGTACCATGGTTTATCTTTGGGAGGTCTGCTCCGAGCCATCGCTTCATACCACTCATCTTCCAACTTAAATTCCAAGTCCACGCCGAGAATGATTCCTCGGTATCCAAACAATTTATGATGAATCAGTTGCCCGATACAAAATTTCGCTTTTGTCGCACTCATCCTCTTACTCCGCAGCGTGAATGTTTTTGTCCTCTACAACCTGCGCCCCGCGTACCCTCAAGTCAAAATGAAAATGCCCCCGAGGCGATTCGAACGCCTGACCTACGGATTAGGAATCCGTCGCTCTATCCTGCTGAGCTACGGGGGCATGTCATTTTATGAAGGGGTACAATCCATCCGAAATATTTGCACAGGAAAGAAGTGCGGAGTGAGTCTATCAAATTTTTTTGATCAGGATGGATCAAAAATAAATGCGAGAGAGGACGGTTGTAAAATTACGTCGAGAACTTAAAACTTTAGCGGGCCATCGCAAATCAAATAGTTTATGTGCTAGTCTTTTATTTTTTAAAGGAGATTCATACCCATGCCCATCCAAGTAACTATTGACACTACTCCCAATGAGCACGCTTTAAAGTTTAACGTCAACAAAAAAATTCTTGATGCTGGTTATAAAACTTTTAATAGTCCAGAGGACGCAAAAGATTTTCCCGTCGCCGCAAAAATTTTTGAACACGAAAGTGTGGCGAGCGTGTTTGTGATGGCGGAACCGGGAACGGCGTTTATCACCGTCACCAAAAAACCGGAAACGAGTTGGGGCGATTTGAAAAATAAAATTATGGAAGATATTAAAGCGGTGCTGGAAACATCATAAAGATAAAGCAAGAGCAAGGGCGCGTTTCTTGAGTTTGGCGTTCGGACCAAACCACGCTTGCCTTAGGCGGGAGTCTCGATTTGAACCGAGATGATGATCGACTGTGTAAGTCACCGCGCTCAGCAAACCCCACGCCGTCATGTTGGCGGACCGCAACTCCTGTCCGGGCGCATGGGCAAACGCCTTCATCGCCAACTTCGTTTTATTCTCCGCAATCTTCGCCAATTCTTTCGTCGCAACTACAGCAACATCCTCGGTCATCGTTGGCTGGAAGAGGTCAAACATAAACCGCCACGCCGCGGCTTCATCCACTTTTTTATCTGCGAGGATTTGGGCGTCGTCCGCAAAGGCAGAAATCGCTCCGCGTCCTTGGACAACAATCTCACTTACTTTTTTCTTCATCTCGTCGTCAAACTTTTGCGCCTTCTGGTTCATAAAGGGGAAGGTGGGCTTAAACGTTCTTCTGAAAATATTTTTAACGTGGGGTTTCGCGTCGGAAGCAATCTGCAATATGTTGTAACAACTTTCCCGCACGATGATAAACTGAACCTCGATCTTCTCCCTACTTTCATTGCGCGAAGCCAGCAGGATGTAGCCGCTTACTTCGTCCCCTCCTTGCAAAGTAAAGTTTTCATTCAATCGGGCAAATCCCCAAAGAATTCGCGAGGCGTCGAGACTGCCGATGGTCTCGATATGCGCTTCTCCCGCTTCGAAAAAACCTTTGAAGAATCTTAGCGTCTCTTGATTGGCGTAGGATTTTGGTCGCTGCGAAGGAATCTTGGAAACTTCCCAATCAAGTTTAGCTTTGTACAACATTTCGCGGCTGGACAAGTTGGCGTCAACATCCACACCGATTCCGTGCCAGGGTTTTTGTTTTTCGAATTGCATTTAGTCCTGCCGGAGAAACTACCTTATGAAATTGAGCGTCATCGTATTTAGAAATATGCTATAGTCGGCGGCGGCTGAAATATAAACGATAACTTGGAACTTGGATACCAAATAAAAAAGGAGGAAGCATGAGAACGGTAGTAAAGTTGACTTTGATGATATCTGCAATTTCTTTGCTAACATCTTGTACATTCACCCGCACTGTTCCTCCTAAACCCATACCCGGGGCTGTAAAAATATACACAATAAATCAAGAGGAGACGGTAGAAATTCTAAATCAGGATATTAAAATCGAACCCAAAAACTGGCTGTATATCCGTTGCAATCATTGGAGTGGCTGTTACATGCGTTGTCAGGGGAAAATAAAATCTTGCAAGACGGTGACCACAAATTCTGGATACATGGTCGACCATGTTGTTTCTCATCCCAAGGGAATGTGACAGGTTTAACAGGGAAGCCTGTGCATTTTGAACAACCCCTGAGAAGGAGGTGATCCTATGCTATACGAAAGTATCTGGGGGAGCTTCTGGAGTAATTTGTTGACCGCAAGTTAACGGAAGCTCCTGTGTTTTGATGACGCTCCGCTTGCAAAAGCGGGGCGTTTTTTTGCTTTTTTCATCCGCAAATAATATTTCCTAGCCTATTGAAGTGTGATATTTTCAGCACCGTAAATTTTAGAGGAAAAAATAAATGGCGGAATTTGATCAATCATTCATTCGGGAAAATGTGTATGTGCTCCAAGCATTTCTGGTTATCTTTGTGGCGTTGCTTGTGGATTTATTCCAGAAGAAAATTGTCGGAACCTTATCCAAAAAAGCCGAAAGCACTCGGAATGAATTGGACGATGCCATCCTGCTTTCCATTCCCCGCCCCCTAAGTGCCATCATCTGGATGACCGGAATCGCTTTCACCAGCGAAATTATTCAGACGGCAACCGGCGGCGCGGTAATCCTGAAAGTATTCACCCCTTTACGCAACGCAGTTATCATCGTTGCCCTAGCCTGGTTTTTAGTTCTCACCATCAAGCATCTTGAAAAAAGTTATCTGACGAAAAAAAAAGATATCGACCCGACGATGTTGGATGCCATATCAAAACTTAGCCGCATCGCCATCGTCATCACCGCCATGTTGATGATACTGCAAACGCTCGGGTTCAGCATTTCCGGCGTCCTGGCTTTTGGCGGCGTCGGCGGCATAGCGGTGGGCTTTGCGGCCAAAGACCTGCTGTCAAATTTCTTCGGCGGACTCTTCATCTACATGGACAGACCTTTTGCGGTAGGCGATTGGGTTCGGTCGCCCGACCGCGAAATTGAAGGCGTCGTCGAAAAAATAGGCTGGCGAGTTTGTCTGATACGAACCTTTGACAAGCGACCGCTGTATGTTCCCAACGCAATTTTTTCGCAGATCGCGGTGGAAAATCCTTCGCGCATGCAGAACCGAAGGATTCACGAAACCATCGGGATTCGCTACGACGATGCCAGAAAAATGGCGGCGATCACCGGGCAGGTTGAAGAGATGTTAAGGAGTCATCCCGAAATTGATGCCGACAAAACTTTGATGGTCAACTTCAATAGTTTCGCCCCGTCCTCCCTTGATTTTTTCATCTACACTTTCACCAAGACGACCAACTGGGAAAAGTATCACGCCATCAAGCAAGACGTCCTTTTGAAAATCCTGAAAATTGTTGAAGACAACGGAGCGGAAACGGCGTTCCCAACTTCCACCATTCACTTGGCGGAACAAGATATGAGGAATCCATGAAAACTACGACGGGTATTATTGCCGGAATATTTTTGATGCTTGCCGCGGAAGTAGCGCCCGCCATAGATTGGAACACCACCGAAGTTCACTTGCAGTACGGCAATCTGCGGAAAGCCTTCCCGGGCGACGGCGCGAAAGATACCGGGGGGAGCACCGTCGTTACTTTTCAGCACACGAGCAGTTGGAGGTATGGTGACAACTATTTCTTTTTCGATTTCGCAGACCACAGCAAGATTGATGACGAAAAATACGGCGGGCTCTACTCTCACTTTAGCCTCGGAAAAATTTCTGGCAACGACCTGAGGTTTGGTTTTATCCGCGACTTCGGCTTTGATTTTTCTCCCGATATACACACCTTTTACTACCTGCCGGGAATACGTTTTGCTTTAGACATCCCCGGTTTTTCCTTCGCCAACTTGGATGTCACAGCCTACATTCAGGATTCAGCCAGCCGTTCAGGGAACAACATCACTTCTGAAGACAATACCTATCTACTTGACTTCAGTTGGGCTTATCCGTTCAAACTCGGCAAAACTGATGGGAGCATCGAGGGTCATCTTGAATACGCCGGTAGCGCGGACACAACGTCCAAGGGTGAACCTGGCAAGCGAGAAAGATGGATTTTGTTTCAGCCGCAGTTTCGCATTGATGTCGGTAAGATTTTTGGCTGGCGACCTCAGACAATTTTTGCCGGCGTTGAGTGGGTGTACTGGGACAACAAACTGGGCGACAAAGGAACCGATGAGAATGTCGCGCAAGCGTTGTTGGTCTGGCGTTTATAAAAAAAGTCTGAACACCCCCGCCGTCATCGTCGTCACCGTCATCCGCGCGAACCCTTTGCGTCAAACGGCAAACTCGGTCCTTTCGCTCAGAACATTTCGTCTGCTGACCAACCGATCCAAAAAAAGTTTTCCATCCAAATGATCAATCTCGTGTTGAACTGCGCGGGCTTCGTAGCCAGACATTTGGAACACTTGCTGTTCGCCGTTTTCGTCCCGAGATTCAAGGGTGATGGATTTAGCACGCTCCACTTTTCCGATGTAATCGGGAACCGAGAGGCAACCTTCTCGACCAATACTGCTTCCTTCGGAAAACGTGATCGTCGGATTTATCAACACCAAGAATCCGTGATTCGCATGCTGCGGTTTTTGGGAAATATCCACCAAAATAATTCTTTCAAATCGACCGACCTGCGGAGCCGCAATCCCAACGCATCCGGGAAACGAACGGAAGGTTTCTTCAATATCCGCGATGAAATTTTTAAGACCTTCGGAAAATTCACGCACCGGCTGGGAGATTTGCTTCAGCCTTGCATCGGGATAACGCAGGATATTCAGGCGGGCCACGGCTATCCAACCATGGTGTCGATGGGAGCCACGTGAGCGATCACATCACTTTCACTCGACAACGATTGCAAGGATTTCTCCAGCGCTTCCAAACCCTGGCTGGCAACGCCTTCGATATGCATGATGTAAACGGGACTATCCGAGAGCCCTCCCACGTCCGACTCGAGGCTGAGAATATTCAGCCCGGCTTCGCTCAACGCACCCGTGGCGCGGGCGACGATACCGGCTTGGTCGGCGCCATGAATGCTGATTCGAACATCAGGTTCGATATGTTGATGCAACCCGCTGCCTATCTCGTCCAAGTGAAACGACAGTTTCAGATCATCGCATACCGCCTGAATTTTTTCATGCACGACGGATTGCTTTTGTGGAATGCAGACCATGATCATGATGGTAAAGCTACCGCACAGGCGGGTCATCGATGTTTTCCCGAGGTTGCCGTTCAGTTCAAATAAAGCCTGAGTTATTTTGGCAGCAATCCCGGGACGGTCTTTGCCCGCCAACGTCAGCATCAACCAGTTTTCCATCTCAAGACCTCCCGCCGCTGATTACGCTTTCGGCTCCAACCATTGTTGAAATAATTCCAAGGCTTCCTTAAAACGTCCCGCGACAAATCGTTTTTCTGAAAAAGGCTCCGCAGCGTTTTCTTTAAAAACTACAATACGCTTTTCGGTAATGCTTTCATTCTGAATGAAAACAGAAACGCCCGCCCCCATCACCGAACCCGTCCCGCGAAAAAGTTCATCATGAATTGCTTTGGGATTATCGGCGACGGGAAGACCATCTTTGTTGATCAGAGCAGTCATACAAATAACGCGTTGCGAACTTCAGATTTTAGCACGCGCCTTCCATTGCCAGTTCTTCAACCTGCTCATAAAGAGTGTCGCGCTCGACAGGTTTGCGTCCCGATTCCGTTATCATGTGAATGATTTGATCCTTGTGAAAAATTTGGTTCGTAGCCGCGCCGGCGGCGTGAATGATTTTTTCTTCCACAACCGTGCCGTCCATATCATCGGCTCCAAACGACTGAGCAAGTTGCGCAATTTCAGGAGTGATCATGATCCAGAATGCTTTCACGTGCGGGAAATTATCCAGCATCAATCTCGAAACCGCGAGCGCTCTGAGGTCCAATTGCCCCGGCGTCGTTTTCAAAAAATTCAGCACGGTATTTTCCGGATGAAACGCCAACGGAATGAACGTCACAAATCCACGCGTCCGATCCTGCAATTCGCGCAGGCGCACCAAATGGTCCGCTCTTTCTTCCGCCGTTTCCAAATGCCCGTAAAGCATAGTGGCGTTGCTTCGGACCTCGGCGCGATGAGCCGTTTCGTGAACACGCAACCACTCTTCCCCGGTGATCTTCTCCCCGCAAATTTTTCGGCGCACTCGCTTCGCAAAAATCTCCGCGCCGCCGCCGGGGATGGAACCCAAGCCTGCTACTTTTAATTTTTCCAGCGTGTCTTTTAATGGAAGATTTATCAAGCGAGAAAAGTATTCTATCTCCACCGCCGTGAACGCCTGGATGTGAACCGATGGAAAACGCTCCTTCAATCCTTTCAACATGTCGAGATAATACTCAAACGAAAAGTCGGGATGAAGTCCGCCAACAATATGAAACTCGCTGACTTTGCCGTCGTTATATTTTTCGGCATCCGAAAAAATATCCGCCAACGATTTCTCGTAAGCCTGCGGGTGATCGGCTTTGACCCCGAAGGCGCAAAACTGGCAACTGTGAATACAAATATTCGTCGGGTTGATATGTCGGTTGTGAATGAAATAAGTTTTGTTGCCGTTCAACTTTTCCCGCACCAAATTCGCCATATATCCCACGCCCAACAAATCGTGAGTTTTCCAAAGAGTCACTCCGTCGTCAAAGGAAAGACGCGTGCCCGCGTTCACTTTTTCATAAACCGGTTTCAACGCAGAATCTTCAAACTCAAAAAGCATTTTCAAAACTCCAGAAATAATCGACCGCGGCATTATAACCTAATCCATTCTTACCGGCGCAAAATTTCACGGCGGGAAAATTCACGACGCGATAGTTTTCGTCCGCAAAATATTTAACGAATCTTTGCACACCGCTTTTTCCCCGATCAAGAAAAAGCACGCAATGGTTTATACCCAAACGCAATCGACGATCACGAAAATCATCAAGCCGACGCTGATGACGCCGTTGACGTTGAAGAAAGCCGTGTTCACTTTGGACAAATCGTCTTTCCTGATCAGCGAATGTTCGTAAACCAAAAGCGCCGCCACCAACGCCACTCCAGTCAAATAAATCCATCCCAATAAAACCGCGGACTCTGGCAAGGCCAACAAAAAAACCACCATCACCGCGTGCGAAACGAAAGATATTTTTAACGCCGCCGAAATTCCAAACCGCTCGGGGATGGAATGCAGTTGGTTCGCGCGGTCCGCTTCGACATCCACGCAGGCGTAAAGAATATCGAATCCAATCAACCAGCAAACCACCGCCGCGCCCAGCAACAACGACGTGACGGAAATTTCTTCGCGGACGGCGACCCACGCTCCCACCGGCGCGACGGCGATGGCAAGTCCCAGCCAGAAATGTGAAAACGCGGTGAAACGTTTGGTCAAAGAATAAAAAAACACGACGGCCAACGCGGCGGGAGAAAGATAAAACGCCAGCGAGTTTAGCATCCACGCTGAAAAAATAAACGCGGTGGAGGAAGCGACGAGGAACATCCAGTAATTGCCGACGCTGATTTTCCCCGCGGGAAGCGCCCGATATTGAGTGCGCGGATTTTCCTTATCAAACCGAACATCCACGATGCGGTTGAACGCCATCGCCGCGCTTCGTGCGCCCGCCACGCAAACGATGATCCACACCAACTTTTCCGTTGCCGGCAATCCGCCCGCGGCGAGAAACGCACTCATCACCGCGAACGGCAAAGCGAACACCGTGTGTTGAATCTTGATATCCAAAAAAATAATTTTAAGTTTATCGAGCACCGCCAAAGCCCTCCCCCGCCGACAAGTTGAGTCACGCAAAAACATTGTACCCGCCCGCGCTCGCCTATCTAAAAATTTTTCCGTTCATGGCTTTACAATTAAAGGAGAAGGGTGTTAGCGTTCGCGACAGAGTTTGGAAAACTACCGAATGTTCTCCCGCAAGACGACTCGACTATCCGCGAAAATTCAACGCCGACCAATTCGCCGACCATAAGGTGCGCGGTGGCGCGGCGCTCGGCAATGTTCGCGGTAAGTTTGGCGACGGTGAAAATAATTGCGGCGATGAAAAAAATTATTCCGCGAGCAACGCTCCACTTCGTGACGATACTGAAATGAAAAACATCGAACGTCTGTTCAAACTGTTGGTTCCGCATCGGACCGCCATTATTTTTGGGAGCCTGTTCCTAACCTTCGCTGCCATGACTAATCTCGCGGTGCCGCTGTATATCAAAAAGTTGGTGGACGTTGTCATGATCGAAAAAGATATAGCGCTGATGAACAACTTTACATTCAGTATCGCCGGGTTGTTCCTGCTCCAACTTATTTTTTCCACCGCCCACAATTATCTGTTTGACCTGACCGAAAAACGCGTCGTCACCGATTTTCGCATAAAACTTTTCCGACATCTGCACACTTTGTCGCTGAGTTTTTTCGCCCAACGCAGGACGGGGGAAATTGTCTCGCGCATGACGAACGATATTACGACGATTGAAAATATCGTCACCGACTTGCCCGCCACTTTGCTGCAGCAATCCATCCGACTGCTTGGCGGCGTCATCATTATTACTTACATGAACTGGAAACTGACCGGACTGATATTGGTGCTGGCGCCGATACTCGCTTTGTTCGCCCGCACCTTTGGTCGCAAGTTAAAAAAACTCTCGACCGAAGTTCAGGACAAGTTGGCGATTTCCACAACTATTTTGGAAGAAAATATTTCCTGCGTTCAGGTGGTGAAATCTTTTGTCCGCGAAAAATTGGAGAACGCGCGTTTCGGCGCGGCGTTGGAAGACAGTTTTCAGTCCGCGAAAAAGCGCGTCATCATCTCCTCATTTTTCGGTCCCAGCATCGGCTTCATCGCGTTTTCCGCTTCGCTCATCCTGCTGTGGTATGGGGGACGGGAAGTGATTCTGGGAGCCATCAGCCCCGGCGAGTTAATCGCCTTCATTCTTTACGCCACCATCATCGCCGGTCCGATGGGAAGTTTCGCGCGACTATACGCGCGCATTCAAGAAGGGATTGGCGCCAGCAAACGAGTCTTTGAAATTCTCGACACGAAGGGCGAAGTCCGCGACATCGCGGGCGCGAAACCCATCCCGGAATTAGTCGGCAAGGTTGAGTTTGACGACGTCCGTTTTCATTACCGGGAAGATCAGGAAGTAATAAAGGGTATCTGTTTCACGGTGGAGCCCGGGCAGACCGTGGCGTTGGTGGGTCCTAGCGGCGCTGGCAAAAGTACCATCGTGCAACTTCTGCACCGGTTTTACGACCCCGTCGCCGGGGAAATTCGCGTGGACGGCATCCCTCTAAAAACCGTGTCGCTGGCGAGTTACTGGCAACAAGTCGGCATCGTTCCGCAGGAGACGATTTTGTTCGGCGGCACTATCCTAGAAAATATTGAGTACGCAAAACCGGGCGTGGAGAAAGAGGAACTGATGCAAGCGTCGCAAGCCGCCAACGCGCACGACTTCATCATGGAATGTCCCGACGGATACGAAACCGTGGTCGGCGAAAAAGGCATTCGCCTTTCGGCGGGACAAAGGCAGCGTATCGCCATCGCCCGCGCGATTCTGAAAAATCCGCGTATACTTATCCTCGACGAAGCAACGTCGGCGCTTGATAACGAATCCGAATTGCTAATTCAGGAAGCACTGGAACGGTTGATGGACGGCAGAACTTCCATCATCATTGCGCATCGATTATCCACCATTCACAACGCAGACCGCATCATCGTGATGGACCGGGGGGAGATTGCCGAAAGCGGTAGCCACGCCCAACTCATGGAGCGAAAGGGTCTTTATCACAAATTGTACACGCTCAAAAGTTTGCAGATGGTGGAAGAAATTCAAGGCGGCGGTGACTAATCTTGCCTGCTATTGTGCCCCGACCAAAAAATAAAAAATGTAATTTTCCCGATATAACCCTTGCATTTTAATTTTTAACCTCTATTATGGCTGGCTGGAAAGACGGCGCGGGAATCTTTATCTGAAAGTTTTTTCCGGTCTTTGTCGAGAAGATTTTCAAATACGGATTTCCGTCTTTTTCAAAAACTAGTTGACAATTTATCCAAACCGCGTAGAGTATCGCGCTTTTGGATTTTGCTCTTTGAAAATTGAATAGGTGTCAAAAGATGTTGCGGGTTCAGCAACAATTACTTTGTTTTAACTTGGATTGAATTTCCATGTTTCATAACTGGAGAGTTTGATCCTGGCTCAGAACGAACGCTGGCGGCGTGCCTAACACATGCAAGTCGAACGAGAAAGTTTCCTTCGGGGAATTAGTAAAGTGGCGCAAGGGTGAGTAACACGTGAATAATCTGCCTACGAATTCGGGATAACCTGATGAAAATTATGCTAATACCGAATAAGACCCCACCCCTTATGAGGCGTGGTCAAAGGAGTCTCAATCTCCGTTCGTAGATGAGTTCGCGGACCATTAGCTTGTTGGTGGGATAACAGCCCACCAAGGCGATGATGGTTAGCCGGCCTGAGAGGGTGATCGGCCACACTGGAACTGAGACACGGTCCAGACTCCTACGGGAGGCAGCAGTGGGGAATATNNTGCGCAATGGGCGAAAGCCTGACGCAGCAACGCCGCGTGAGGGATGAAGGCTCTTGAGTCGTAAACCTCTGTCAGATGGGAAGAATTTTGACGGTACCATCAGAGGAAGCCCCGGCTAACTCCGTGCCAGCAGCCGCGGTAATACGGAGGGGGCGAGCGTTGTTCGGAATTATTGGGCGTAAAGAGTATGTAGGCGGCTGGATAAGTCAGGCGTGCAAGCCCACGGCTTAACCGTGGAATTGCGTCTGAAACTATTCGGCTTGAGTACAGGAGAGGAAAGCGGAATTCCCAGTGTAGCGGTGAAATGCATTGATATTGGGAAGAACACCAGTGGCGAAGGCGGCTTTCTGGTCTGTTACTGACGCTGAGATACGAAAGCCAGGGGAGCAAAGGGGATTAGATACCCCCGTAGTCCTGGCCGTAAACGATGGGCACTAGATGCAGGAGGTATCGATCCCTTCTGTGTCGCAGCTAACGCATTAAGTGCCCCGCCTGGGGAGTACGGTCGCA
>DKID01000011.1 GCA_002454045.1 Nitrospina sp. UBA6727
GCTGAAAGCATCTAAGCAGGAAGCCAACCCTAAAACAAGATATCTCTTCTCCCTTCGGGGAGACGGTAGACTCCTTGAAGACTACAAGGTTGATAGGCCGGATGTGTAAGCACAGCAATGTGTTCAGCTAACCGGTACTAATAAGTCGTGAGGCTTGACCTTATTTTTTCCCCGCTACTTCAAACTAGTTCAATTGTCATCTCAAAGTTAAGACTTCCCGGTCTTGTTAGCGAAAGGGCCACACCCGTTCCCATTCCGAACACGGAAGTTAAGCCTTTCAGCGCCGATGGTACTGCACGGGTAGCTGTGTGGGAGAGTAGGACGAGGCCGGGTTTCCCATTCAAAACGCCTCCAGCACGAAGCAAGCCAGAGGCGTTTTTTTCCGCGTTAAAACAACACCGCCGCCGTCGTCATATGCAGAATGAAACGCCGCGAATATTTCACTAGATTCCGTGTCAAGCACGGAATGACGGCGGTGGAGCAATCGCCCCATCGTTGTGTCACCGTCATCCGCCCCCGGGCCGTCATTCCAGCGAAAGATGGAATCCAGAATCCTCGCACGACCACCATCACCGCCCCATCATCATCACCGTCGCGCCGTCATCATCACCGCCGTCACCACCCACCCTCAACGCTTTTCCGTTGACAAAAACTAGCCGCTTGGTTTACCATCGCCCGTCTATTTTGACACCGGCCGCAGTTAAACCCGTATCCATCAAACTCTAAATCGAAGCATATGCTCGAGCAATACATAGGCACCGCGATTATGCTACTCCTCGCCCTTGGCGTCGCCACGGGAATGGTCGTCGTGACCACTTTTCTGGGACCCAAAAGGCGGTTCGCCGACAAGATGGAACCCTTCGAGTGCGGCGAAAGTCAGATAGTTTCCCCGCATCAACGTTTCTCCGTCAAGTTTTACCTCGTGGCAGTTTTGTTTGTTCTGTTTGACATCGAAGCCATCTTCTTTTTTCCGTGGGCAATCCTGTTCAAAAGATTGGGAATGTTCGGCTTCATCGAAATGTTTTTGTTCATCCTCATTCTCGGCGTCGGACTTCTCTACGTCTGGAAACGCGGCGGACTAGATTGGGAGTAGCGTGAAAAAATAACCGCCGCGGCCCGCGCACGACGGCCGCGAGGATGACGGTCGCGGTAACGCACACGGTAACGACGGCGACGCGCATGACGGCCACGCTCAAGAAATATTGTAGGATTAAAAACAATGTCCGAAAAAAAAATCACCGCCCGCATCAAAAAACATTTTAGTCCCGTAGTGATTGACAACCACGACTTCCGCGACGACCAAACCGTCACCGTGAAAAAAAACTGCGGCAACGAGTTCTTTAAGTTTCTCCGTGACGACCCGGAACTGGCGTTTAATTTTTTGATGGACATCACCGCGGTCGATTATCTCGCGAAAAAAGATGCGCGGTTTGAAGTCGTTTACCATTTCTATTCCCTCAAACACAACCATCGGTTGCGGGTGAAAATCCCCGTATCGCTGGACGACTGCATCGCCGAGTCGGTAACGCCTTTATGGAAAACGGCGGACTGGTACGAACGCGAAATCTGGGACATGTATGGCATCAAGTTTCGCAACCATCCCAACTTGCGCCGCATTCTTCTTTACGAGGAATTTAAGGGACATCCGTTGCGCAAAGATTATCCCGTCAACAAACGGCAACCGCTGATCGGGCCGCTGAACTAAGGAAGGAATATGTGGGTCGATTTAATCATCACGCTGGTTAAAATCTTGTTCATCTTCACGGTGACCGTCGGATTTTTCGCCCCCATCCTGACGTGGGTGGAGCGGAAACAGAGCGCGCTCATGCAAGACCGCATCGGTGCCAATCGCGCCGAAATCATGGGCTTCACCGCGTTGGGTCTTTTTCACATCATCGCCGACGCGGTGAAAATGTTCACCAAGGAAGATTTCATCCCCGACGGCGCCAACAAATTTCTCCACACAATCAGCCCAATCCTAGCCCTGGTTCCCGCCATCCTGACCTTCGCCGTCGTGCCGTTTGGCGGGCAGTACACGCTCTTCGACAAAGAAGTCAATCTGGTAATTTCTGATTTAGACGTCGGCCTGCTTTTTGTATTTGCCATCGCGTCGCTTGCGACCTACGGCTACGTCATCGCCGGGTGGAGTTCCAACAACAACTGGTCGCTCTTAGGTTCCATGCGAACCGCGTCGCAGATGATCTCTTACGAAGTCACCATGGGGCTCACCATCATCGGCGTGTTGATGGTTTACGAAACCATGAAACTCCCCGAAATCGGCGCCGCGCAAGAAGACTTTTTCCGGTGGGGATTTTTTCTGCAGCCGCTCGGGTTCATCATGTTCCTCGCCGCGTCCATCGCCGAGAACAAACGCATTCCCTTCGATGCGCCAGAGGCAGAGTCGGAATTAGTCGCCGGCTATTTCACCGAATACAGCGGCATCAAGTTTGGCATGTTTTTCATGGCGGAATTTATCGAGATGGTCACCATCGCCGCGATCGTAACCATTTTATTTTTCGGCGCGTGGCACATCCCTTTTTTGACGACCGCCACCTTGCTTTCCTGGTTTGACTTCCTCGGCGCGACGGGGTCAAACTTCGCCGTGATGCTAATTCATATCGCCGTATTTTTTGCCAAAGTGGTTTTCTTCATCTGGTTTCAGATGGTAATTCGTTGGACGCTTCCAAGATTTCGTTACGACCAAATCATGAAACTCGGCTGGAAGATTCTCCTGCCGCTATCTTTGGCAAACATTCTCGTCACCGCAATTGTAATCATGATACTGAATTAAAGGAGCACGCAGATGGCTTATTACGTCAATCGAAACATAAGCATGACTTGGTGGGAAAGGTCTTACATCCCCGAAATTTTGAAAGGACTGTGGCTCACTTCGCGCCGTTTTTTTCGCAACCTGTTTGGCTTTCTTCCGTTTTTTCTCGGCACCAAAAAAGATCGACGCATCTTCACCGTCTATTATCCCGAAGAACAAGTGCAGTATCCAATCGCTTATCGGGGGCGACCGGTGCTGGCGCAAAACGAGGACGGCCAGCCAGCGTGCGTCGCCTGCGGCCTTTGCGAAATTGCCTGCCCGGCGTATTGCATTCACATTGAACCCGGCGAAAATAGCGGCAAACAAAACCAGTACGAACGATGGCCCGACGTGTTTAACATCGACTACGCCGTTTGTATTTTTTGCGGAAACTGTGAAGAAGCCTGCCCGGAGGAAGCCATCTTCATGAGTGACGATTGCGAAATATCCATGCTCGACCGAAAAAAAATGCTTTACACCAAAGAGCAACTTTTAGTCCCGGTTGCCGATTTGCAAAAGCGCATTGAGTTCACCCGCAACATGTACGCAAAATGGAACTACTGATCTTTTATCCGCTGGCGGGACTTTGCGTGGCGCTGGCACTAGGCGTCATCTTCAACAACAGCCCCGTCGGTTCGGCCATCGCGTTGATCGGCATGATGCTTTGCTTGTCGGGCATCTTCGTTTTGCAACAAGCCCACTTCATCGCCATCTTGCAAATTATTATTTACGCCGGCGCCATCATGGTTCTGTTCATGTTCGTAATCATGTTGCTGAACTTGAAGCAAGGCGAAACCGCAGGCTGGGTCGCGCGCGAAAAAAATTTGCTACTGTCGATATTAACCGGGTTGCTCGCCGTGGGAATTTTATACAAAATCGCGCAGGTTTTATTTTCGGGAAATATGGACGCACCCGCTTCCCTCGCCGATAGTTTCGGGACGGTGGCGGTCATCGGCGAAACTCTGTTCACGGATTTCGTGTTGCCCTTTGAAGTCGCGTCGATTCTTTTACTCGCGGCGATGATTGGGGCGGTAGTCCTGGCAAAAAATAAATTGGACTGACGACTATGTTCGAAAGTACCGTCCCCCTACCCCACTACCTGATGTTGAGCGCAACTTTGTTCGTCATCGGAATCGTCGGCGTCTTGATACGCCGCAACGTTATCGTCGTGTTCATGTCCATCGAAATTATGTTGAACGCCGTGAACATTTCGCTGGTCGCGTTCGACCATTACATGAATCTTTCCAGCGGGCAGATTTTCAGTTTCATGGTGATGTGCGTCGCCGCCGCCGAAGTTTCGGTCGGACTAGCCATCATCATCGCCTTGCACCGCAACAAACCGACCGTGAACCTCGACGAATTTAATCTGCTGAAATGGTGAAAAAAGTATGCTGCTGAAATTAACCTGCATGGTTCCTCTTTATCCGTTGATCGGGTCCATCATCAACGGATTTTTTGGTTTAAGAATCGGCAAGAAAGCGGTGGGACTTGTCGCCTGCGGTAGCATGGCTTTGTCATTCCTCACTTCCGTTTTGATCTACGCCGGTTACCTCCTGTTGCCAGAAGGGCAACACGTGTACGAACAGATCGTCTGGACATGGTTCGCCGTCGGCGATTTTTCCGTGGACTTTGGTTTTCAAGTTGATCCGCTCACTCTCGTTATGATGTTCGTCGTCACCGGCGTCGGCTTGATCATTCACGTTTACGCCGTCGGTTATATGCGGGAAGAGTTCAGTTACTATCGGTTCTTCGCCTACTTCAACCTGTTCGTCAGCGCCATGCTCCTCCTCGTCATGGGCAACAACTTCCTGCTGATGTTCATCGGGTGGGAAGGCGTCGGGTTATGCTCCTATTTTCTCATCGGCTATTATTTTGAAAAGAAGTCAGCGTGCGACGCTGGCACCAAAGCGTTCATCGTCAACCGCGTCGGCGACTTCGCGTTCCTGCTGGCGGTCATGTACATATTCAATATTTTTGGCAGCATCGATTTCACCGAAGTGATGCACGCCGCGCCGGAAAAATTAATCTACGGCGGGGAAGCGGTGACCATCATCACCATGTTGCTGTTCGTCGGCGCGACCGGCAAGTCGGCGCAAATTCCGCTATACACTTGGTTGCCAGACGCGATGGAAGGACCCACGCCCGTCAGCGCCTTAATCCACGCCGCCACCATGGTCACGGCGGGAGTGTATATGGTCGTCCGCTGCAACGCGTTGTTCAACCTTTCCCCGTTGACGATGACCGTCGTCGCGTTTGTCGGCGGCGGAACCGCGATCATGGCGGCGACCATCGGCATGACACAATTTGATATCAAACGCGTGCTCGCCTATTCCACAATCAGTCAGATTGGCTACATGTTCATGGCTTGCGGTGTCGGCGCATACACCGCCGCAATCTTTCATCTCGTAACCCATGCGTTTTTCAAGGCGTGTCTTTTTCTCGGCTCCGGCAGCGTCATTCACGGCATCCACGGCGAACAAGACATGCGCAAGATGGGCGGGCTCAAAAAATATATGCCCGTCACCTACTGGACGTTTTTAATTTCCGCGCTGACCATCGCCGGCATACCGCCGCTATCTGGATTCTTCAGCAAAGACGAAGTGCTGTATCACTCCTTGATGGACGGGAACATTGCCTTTTGGGGAATGGGAATATCCGCCGCGTTGCTGACCGCGTTCTACATGTTTCGGTTGGTGTTCATGACTTTCCACGGAGAATCGCGGGTCGACCCTTCCGTCCACCCACACGAATCTCCGAAGGTGATGACCACGCCGTTGGTGGTTCTCGCGGGCCTCGCCACCGTCGGCGGGATGCTCGGCGTCCCGCTCTTTCACGGCTGGCATATTCTGCACAACTGGTTGCAACCCGTCCTCCACTTTGACCTCGCCAGCGCGTTGCAACATTCCGAACACATGCTCCACGCGGCGGGACGACACGCGCCGTCGTGGACACATTTGTTGGAGCCGAAGGAACATAGCGGCTGGATTGAATTTTCGTTGATGGTGTTCTCCACTATCGTCGCCGTCATCGGAGTGGCCGGCGCTTATATTTTTTACATCAAGCAACCTCACCTGCCGGCGAAGTTCACGGCGGGACAGTGGGGATTCAACTTGGTGCAAAACAAATATTATGTGGACGAACTTTATGACGACGTAGTCGTGAAACCTACGGTGAAAGGTTCCAACTTGCTGTGGAAAGAATGCGACACCAAAGCCATCGACGGCGCCGTGAACGGGACCGCCAAAGCCATCGGCTGGTTCAGTCGTCAAGCGCAAACCTTGCAGTCTGGTTTCGTCCGCAACTATGCCCTGTTTATCGTTGTCGGTTTTGTCAGCCTTTTGCTGGTGATGTTCTAAATGTTTTTGACGTTCGTGACATTCCTGCCGTTGGCCGGGGCGGCGTTCCTCATCTTCACGCCAAAAGAAAATGCGGCGGCAATCAAGCAGACCGCCCTCGCCGTTGCCGCGGCGGACTTCCTGCTCTCGTTATTTTTGTGGACGAACTTCGACAACACCACTCACAAGATGCAGTTTGAGTTGAACGTTCCGTGGATTGAAGCATGGGGCATCAACTTCCACGTCGGGCTGGATGGCATTTCACTTTTGCTTTACGTGATGACCACCTTCCTAACTATGATCTGCGTCATCGCGTCGTGGGATGTAAAAAAATATATCCGCGAATATATGATTGCGATGCTGACTCTTTCCACCGGCATGCTGGGAGTTTTCGTCGCCCTCGATCTTTTCATGTTCTACGTCTTCTGGGAATTTCAACTCATTCCCATGTACATTATCATCGGCGTTTGGGGAGGACCGCGCCGAGTTTATGCGTCCATCAAATTTTTTCTGTTCACCGCCGTCGGCTCCCTGCTCATGCTCGTCGCCATCCTTTGGATTTATTTTCATATTCAAGAAACGACCGGCGTGGCGACGGCGGACATCCTCTACATCACCGAACATTTGAGCGCGCCCCTCGGTACACAAAAATGGTTGTGGATGGCTTTTTTCCTGGCGTTCGCCATCAAAGTCCCGATGTTTCCCTTCCACACTTGGTTGCCCGATGCTCACGTCGAAGCCCCCACCGCGGGCTCCGTCATCCTCGCCGGCGTCCTTTTGAAAATGGGGACGTATGGGTTCCTGCGTTTTAACCTGCCATTTTTTCCGCAAGTCTCTTACGAATTTGTTCCCATGGTGGCGTGGTTGTCAATCATCGGAATCATCTACGGCGCGTTGGTGTCGATGGTGCAAATCGATTTGAAAAAACTCGTCGCCTATTCCAGCGTCAGCCATCTCGGGTTTGTGATGCTGGGGATTTTTGCGCTGAACCCGTACGGCATCCAAGGCGCGTTGATCCAAAACATCAACCACGGCATCAGCACCGGCGCGCTCTTCCTCTTGGTCGGCGTCATCTATGACCGACGCCACACGCGGTTGATCGAAGAGTTTGGCGGGCTGTCGAAAGTCATGCCGAAGTACGCCGTCTGTTTTATGATCGTCGCCTTGTCATCAATCGGCTTGCCGGGCATGAACGGATTCGTCGGCGAGTTTCTGATACTGCTGGGGATATTCCAAGTCAACGCCATCTGGGCGGCGTGCGCCACCTCCGGCATCATCCTCGCCGCCTGCTACATCCTCTGGATGTTCCAACGCGTCATGTTTATGGAAGCAAAAAATCCGAAGAACTTGGCGTTGCAAGATATAAACATTCGGGAAGCGTTCACCATCGTTCCGCTAATCATCCTAATTTTTTGGATTGGGTTATACCCCAAACCTTTCATGGATACGTTTGACACATCGGTCACGCATTTGGTCGCGAAGGTGAGCCCGGACAACTTCGGCCCTTCGCCGCGAAACCGTCACGATGACCAACGCGGCAAACACGCGCGGCTCATCACCCCGACTGAAATGGCGAGCCTGCACCATAAACTTCAAGCGCCAAAAAAGTTTTAGTTTAAGGAACGAACGTGGAGCCAATTCTCGCACCCGAATCGATTGACCTGATTGCCCTGGCGCCTGTAATCGTGCTCAGCGTTTTCGCGATGATGGTGCTGGTGGTGGACCTCTTCGGAGCGCGCGACAAAGGCTTGCTGGCGTTCATCAGCCTGATCGGTCTGCTGATGACGACCATCAGCGCGTTCGCCAAAAACCCAATCCCCGCCTATTCCTTCAACGACAGTTACACCGTCGATCACCTGTCATTATTTTTCATCTGCATCTTCACCATCAGTTCCGCGCTGGCGATCCTCCTATCCGTGGAATACAACAAGCGCGAAGGAATACGGGCGGGAGAATATTACGCCCTCATCCTGTTCTGCACCGTCGGGATGATTCTCCTAGCTTCCTCCAGCGACATGATTATGATATTCCTCGGCGTCGAAATTGTTTCCATCTGCCTGTACGTCCTGGCGGGAATACAGCGCGACAATCATCGCTCCAACGAAGCGGCGTTGAAATATTTTTTGCTCGGCGCATTCGCGACAGGATTTTTGCTATACGGAATGGCGTTGGTGTACGGCTCGACCGGCAACACGAACTTATTCAAAATCGCCGACTTCATGCAAAACCCGTCCGCGCAATCCAATCCATTGCTTCTGATGGGACTGGTGCTGCTCATCATCGGGTTCGGATTTAAAGTTGCGTCGGTGCCTTTTCATATGTGGGCGCCCGATGTTTACCAAGGAGCGCCGACGCCCGTCACCGCGTTCATGGCGGTGGGACCGAAAGCCGCCGCGTTCGCCGCGTTCTTCCGAGTGTTCGCCGAAACCTTCGCGGCGATGGCGCCGTCGTGGGAAATACTCCTGAGCATCATCGCCGTGCTCAGTATGTTTTTCGGCAACCTCGGCGCCATCATGCAGACCAACATCAAACGGATGCTGGCGTTTTCCAGCATCTCGCACGCCGGATATATTTTGATCGCGGTCATCGCGAAAAATTCTCTCGGCAGCGCGAGCCTACTTTTTTACATGCTCACCTACGCCTTCACGATCTTTGGGATATTCGGCGTCATCATCATCCTCGGACGAAAAGGCGAAGAGAATTTGGAAATTAAATGTTACTCAGGCTTGGCGTACAAGCATCCAATCCTCGCCATCAGCATGGCCATCTTCCTGTTGTCGTTAGGAGGCTTGCCGCCCTTCGCCGGGTTCATCGCAAAGTTTTATATTTTCAGCGCTGCGATTCAGGAAGGATTCATCGCGCTCGTCATCATCGCCGTGCTCAACAGCGCCATCTCTTTTTACTACTACTTGAAAGTCATCGTTTACATTTACATGGAGGAACCGACGGCGGAGTTCAAAGTCTCCATGAGTCCGTTGACTTTATTCGTCGTGCTCGTCGGAGTCGCCGCCACCATCAACATAGGCATCTTCCCCGGTTCCATCATCGCCCTTGCCTCCCACTAGCCAACGCGCAACGGTCCGCGATGACGCCGACCATCGGCGACGCTCTTCGCTACACGGAATATTACCGACTGCTCGCGCCGCCGGGGGTGTTATAATCGTCCCCCTAAATCGCGACGACGAACGAGGTGGATTTCGCATTATGAAGATGCATCATTTGGACGAAGAAAAGGTGGCGGCGGTCATGCAGAAGGTGAAGGAAGTGGTGGACTCGGGGCAATATCCGCCCGAACTGATTGAAGAAATTTTTAGGTTGTCGGAAGTGGACGGCGAAAAATTTTTGGAAAGCAAGGCGCATCCCATCCAAAAAGAAAAAGTGAATTTTGAAATTGACCCGGAAAAGGGAGTGCGGTTCTTCGACCCGTTTAATTTTTTCACCAAGGGAATCTATAAAGATATGGACGGTTTGACGGTGTGGACCACGGACAATCTCAAAGAACCGTGGCAATATGATGAAGAATAATTTTCCGAATGTTGGAGACATAAAAAAACCCCGCGCCGCATGGCACGGGGTTTTCGCGCTACTTTTGCTTTTAACTTTTTTCCTGGTCTTTGCTGAAATCGTAGGAGCCTTTTCGCGGAAGCGAGGCGGTGAAAGTGTCGGCCTCTTCTTTCATCGCTAAATCTTTGGCGTCGCCTTCTTCTTGGGCTTTCTTGCGGATGGCGGCTTCTTTTTCTTCGTCGGTCATATCCTCTTCCGCCTTCGCTTCTTCCGCGCCCTCTTCAATGGTATCCTGCTTGCCTTCTTCAATCTGATCGGTTTCTTCCTCCTGCGCTTCCTTCATGGAAGTTTTGAAGTTTTTAATACTGCGCCCGAAAGCACTGCCGATTTCGGGAAGTTTCCCCGCCCCAAAAATAATCATAATGATGACCAAGATAATCATCAACTCAGGAAAACCTATTCCCATCATAATTCATACCTCCCCAGTATTTACGAATCGGCTTCGCCCAAACCTTCCGACCGCAAGCCTTCAATGTGAAAACGAATCAAACGCGATTAGTGTATCCCTTTTGCAAAAGCAATTACAAGGAGAAAAGGAGGCGGGTTTGATTCAACGAAAAAATAAGTTCATCCTTCGCGAAGAGATTTGATGGCGCGTTTATAATCTTTCGTTTTGAAAACCGCCGACCCGGCGACCAACACGCTCGCCCCCGCCTGTTTGATTTCCCCCGCGTTTTCGAAATTGATTCCGCCGTCAACTTCCAACTCGATCGGGTTTTCGTAATGCGTCATGACTTCACTCAGGTTTTGGATTTTGTCCAGCATCGATGGAATAAATTTTTGCCCGCCGAATCCCGGGTTGACCGACATCAGCAAAACCATATCGATCTCGTGCAGAATTTCTTCCA
Organism: Nitrospina sp. UBA6727; assembly: GCA_002454045.1. Lineage (GTDB taxonomy): Bacteria > Nitrospinota > Nitrospinia > Nitrospinales > VA-1 > LS-NOB. Next base: position 10,557 of record DKID01000011.1, read on the forward strand.
ACGCAGAAAGTGGAGTCGCCGGATTTAACACGACGCCGGCCTTCACTTTCTGCTTCTTAATCAACTGGACGGTGCGGTTCAAATGCGAACAGTCTTCAGCGTGAACGGTGATGATGTCGGCGCCGGCGGAAATAAATTCGCCGATGTAATTATCGGCACCTTCAATCATCAAGTGTACATCCAACGGCAGCCCGGTTACTTTTCGGATGGCTTCCACCACCATCGGTCCGACGCTGATGTTGGGGACGAAATGACCGTCCATGACATCGACGTGAATCCAGTCCGCCCCCGCCTGTTCCACCGCTTTGACCTCATCGCCCAACCGGGAAAAATCCGCGGAGAGAATAGAGGGCGCGATGATTACTCCGTCTTTCTTTTGCGCCATGAGCCTGACAATTCTTCATCGTAAAAAGTTGATGAGCACGAAGCATAGCACAAGCCAAAAAAATCGTTCCATTTTTATGCGGCACGATTCGCGCGGCAAGTACGCGGAAAATCCGCGGTGGACGCATGAAAATATATCTTTATAATGAAGCCGACGAAGCGAACTTTCAGACAGCACTATCCGACGACGAACGGTTTTACATCCCCCCACTTTTAAACCGATGCAAATTGCGCTCGAAAATCTCCGCGAAAAAATCAAAGCATTGTTGATGCAGGACCACAATATATTGTTGCTGGCGGCGGTGATTGGATTCCTCGCGGGGCTGGCATCAACTTTGTTTCGCTGGTTGATTGGATTTTTCGCGATGGTCTTTTCTCCCGAAGGATTATCGTGGCTAGGAATAACTGGCGCGATGGTTCCCTTCTTGTTACCACTCATGCCGATGATGGGCGGCATCACGGTCGGCGTCCTCTGCCATTTTTTTCCCGACGCGGTCAAGGAGAACGGAGTGCATCGCGTCATGCACGCGGTCGCCATGAAGGCGGGGAACATTCGTAAACGCACCTTGCTCACTTGCTCCACCACCTCGGCGCTCACCATTGGGTCGGGCGGGTCGGCGGGACGGGAAGGTCCCACCGTTCAGATTGGCTCGGCGGTGGGTTCGGCGCTCGGCAACTTGTTTCATCTCTCCCACGAACGGGTGAAGATTTTGGTCGGCTGCGGCGCGGCGGCGGGAATCGCGGCATCCTTCAACGCTCCGCTGGCGGGAGTTTTGTTCGCGTTGGAAATTATCCTCACCGACTTCACGATCCGTACGTTTAGTCCCATCGTGGTCGCTTCGGTGATTGGCACGGCGACGGGCCGCGCGTTTGAAGGAAACGAAATTACTTTTCATGTGCCGGTTCATGAACTCGTCAGTTATTCGGAAATTATTTTTTATTTATTCCTCGGACTTCTGTGCGGAGTGGTTTCCAAGTTGTTCACCCTCGGCTATTTCAAAGCGCATGATATTTTCGACAACAAGGTCCGCCTCCCGCGACCATTGAAACCCGCCGTCGGAGGTTTGATCGTTGGGTTCATCTCCCTGTTGTCCCCGGCGATTTTGGGAAACGGCTACGAGTTTATGGAACAGGCTTTGGCGGGCAACATTTTTTGGGGACTGGCGTGCGCGTTAATTTTTTTGAAAATCATCAGCACATCGATAACACTGGGTTCGGGGGGATTAGGCGGGGTGTTCGCTCCTTCCCTGTTCATCGGCGCTATGCTGGGTTCCGCTTACGGAACTTTGGTGCACGCCATCAATCCCGACTTCACCGCCTCGCCGGAAACCTACGCGCTAGTGGGGATGGGCGCCGTCGCCGGGGCGGTGATGCAGGCGCCGTTGACCAACATCCTGATGTTGTTTGAGTTGACCAACGATTACACCATCATCTTGCCGGTCATGATAACCTGCATCGTTTCGGCTTACACCTTTAGAGGGTTCAACAAAAATTCCATTTACATTCAGAAACTATTGAAGGAAGGAATCAACATCCAACACGGGCGGGAAGTTTCCATCCTCAACGCCATAAAAGTTAGCGACGTCATAAACCGCGACGTGACGACGATTCCCGAAGCCACGCCGTTCCGAAAAATTATGGAAACCATTTCGCATTCTAAAAACTTTTATTTCCCGGTGGTGAACAGCCGCGGCGAAATGTCCGGCATCTTATCCTTCCAAACAATTCGTGAAATGATCTTCGAAGAAAACCTCGGCGATTTGGTCGTCGCCAACGATTTGAAAGTCAAGTCGGTGATAACCCTCGCGCCAGAAAATAATCTCAACCACGCTATGGAATTGTTCGCCAAACTTGATGTCGAGCAACTCCCCGTAGTCCGCCGCGACGACCCCAAACGGGTGATCGGCATGGTCAACCGCGGCGAAGTAGTTGCCGCTTACAACCGCGAAGCGTTGGTCGCCGGGTTTGACCGATAACGCGCGCGGTCGCGACTTCCGCGGCGACTATCAAAAATTTTTTGACCGCGAAGGAATTCGTCGGCAATCTGAAAGAGAGCCGCGGGCTGCCGTAGAAAATTACAACCGGGAAGGAGAAAAGCGTTTCAGCAAAAGCGAGTTTCCCACCACCGAAACGGAACTCAAAGACATTGCCAACGCGGCGAACACGGGTTTCAACAGGATACCGTAAGAAGGATACAACAGTCCCGCCGCGACGGGAATTGCCATCACGTTATAAAAGAAAGCCCAGAAAAGATTCTGCCTGATTTTCGCAAGTGTTCTTTTGCTCAACTCGATGGCTTGCGGTACGGCGCGAAGGTCCGAGGTGACCAGCGTGATGTCCGACGCCTCCATCGCGACATCGGTGCCGCTTCCCAAAGCGATGCCGACCGTGGACTCCGCCAAGGCGGGAGCGTCGTTGATTCCGTCGCCCACCATCGCGACCTTGTGTCCTTGCGCAATTTGTTTTCTGATTTCATCGCGCTTTTCCGAAGGCAGAACTTCCGCGATCACGTCGTCTATTTCCAACTTCCGCGCGACCGCCTGCGCAGTTTTCCAATTGTCGCCCGTCACCATCATCACTTTTAATCCCATCATTTTGAGACGGTGGACGGTTTCCTTCGCGTGAGATTTCAATGTATCGACGGTGGTGATGATGCCTTCGATATTCCCGTCGACGCTTAAAATCATCGGAGTTTTCCCCTGCGCCGTCAACTTTTCCAAGTCACTCTTCACCGCGGAAAAATCAATCTTCTCTTCGTCCATCAACTTCATGTTGCCGAGGAAAATATTTTTGCCGGCCACTTTTCCCCGCACTCCGAAACCGGGCAAAGCCTTAAAGTCGGAAAGTGTTTCGATCTTTTCGAACTTGAGGTTGCGCTTCTTCACTTCGGAAACTACGGCTTGAGCCAAAGGGTGCTCCGAATTTTTTTCCAACGAACCGGCGAGCACGAGCAAGCGGTCAATATCCAACACGGTGTTGGGAGACAAAAGCACGTCGGCGACTTCTGGCGTGCCGCTGGTGAGGGTCCCCGTTTTGTCGAACACGACGGTGTCCAGTTTTTCCGCCTGCTCCAACGCTTCGCCGCCTTTAATCAGGATGCCCATTTCCGCGCCCTTGCCGGTTCCGACCATGATCGCGGTGGGGGTGGCGAGGCCCAACGCGCAAGGGCAAGCGATGATCATCACCGAAATGAAAACCATCAAGGCGAAGAGAAACGGCGTGGTCGGCAAGGGGGCAAAAGAATTTCCGAATCCCCACCAAAATACAAAAGCCAGAAGCGCGAGACCAATCACCACCGGCACGAAGATTCCGGCAATCTTGTCCGCCAACCTTTGCACAGGCGCCTTCGACCCTTGCGCTTGTTCCACCAACTGAATGATCTGCGCCAAGAGCGTGTCTTTTCCCATGCGGGTCACGCGCATTTTGAAAGACCCGTTTTTGTTGAGACTCGCGCCGATCACTTCGTCGCCAACTTTTTTTTCTACGGGAACGCTTTCGCCGGTCAGCATCGATTCATCGGTGGACGATTGCCCTTTGATCAGGATTCCATCCACGGGAATTTTTTCGCCGGGACGAACGAGGACGAAGTCCCCTACTTCCAAATCTTCCACGTTGATTTCAAACTCTTCGCCGTCCTTTTCGACGCGCGCGGTTTTAGGTTGCAGCCCCATCAACTTTTTGATTGCGGACGAAGCACTATGTTTGGCGCGCGCTTCCATCCAGCGCCCGAGCAGGACCAGCGCGATGATCACGACCGCCGTGTCGTAATAAACTTCCGTGCTGGGAAACCCCAGCCAGCCGGGAAAAAAAGTGGCGCACACGCTGTAAAAATATGCCGCCGATGTGCCCGCGGCGATGAGCGTATTCATGTTGACGTAACCGTGGCGGAATCCGTTTAACGTCCCGCGGTAAAACTGCCAGCCGCAAAAAAACTGCACCGGCGTGGCGAGAATGAACAGGATAATATTCGTCGCCGCGGCGTCAAACAACGGACTGCCTTTTATGGAAAGAAACACCGTCGGCAGACTGATGATCCCGCTCAGAATTAGTTTCCATTTTAGTTGCGCCAGTTCGCGATGGTGTTCTTCATCCTTTGCGAACAAAACGTTTTCCGGTTCTTCCACCGACGGTAGGAGACGGTAACCGACCTGCTCCAAAGCCAATCGCAAGGCTTCGAAGTCCAGCAACGCCGGGGTGTAGTCAACCGACACTTGCTCCGTCGCCAAGTTTGCTTCGACTTCGCGGACTCCCTCCAGCGACGCAATTTTTTTCTCAATTCGCGCAACGCAAGAAGCGCAGGTCATGCCTTCCACGGGAAACAATTTGCGCAGCGCGGGAACTTCAAATCCTAATTTTTCGATTGTCGCGGGGAACTGACTCGCAGATATTTTTTGCGGATTAAACTTAATGGTCGCTGCCGCCGCGGCAAAATTAACGTGGACGGAATCTACCCCCTTTAATTCGCCAACCTTTTTTTCAATTCGCGCCGCACAACTGCTGCAACTCATACCCTTAATCGGCAGGGTTATATTTTCTTTCGTCGCGGATTTATGATTTGGCATGGTAAGCACCTAAGTATGAAGGAAGTGTCGGCAACTAATCGTAGCCGCTAACATAGCGCAGGATAAAATTGGCAGTCGTAATATTATACATCCAGTTCACGCCCAAATTGCCTTTGAACTTTTGGTTTGACGACCCTACGTTCGCGCGATTGAGACGACCTAGCCCGTCCGCGGTTTTGCCCTTGTTGGTTACATCGTAAGTCAACAGAATGGTCGAATCGAAAAACGGCGCGACCGTTGTCATCGTCGCTTAATCATTTTCCGCTACGCGGGATGTATGTTTTAATGGATTTTAACATGGATTTTTTCAAGCCAAAAATTCTACCGCGATGACGCAGATTTTTTTCGTCCTTTTATCGTTAAGCGTGGCGCCGCCGAGTTTCGCCGCCGCAACACATTCTTCCGAAGATATGGTGTTCATCCCCGCCGGAAAATTTCAAATGGGCAGCAGAAAATCTCTGCTAGAACTTAGGCCCCACGATTTATTCAACACCGACCGACACGCCCTCGGTCCCGAAAATCCCGCGCACGAAGTTTATCTCGACGCGTTCTTCATCGACATCTTTGAAGTGACCAACAAAAAATACGAGAAGTATGTTGACAACACCGGCGCGAAAAAACCACGCGGCTGGAAAAAATCCGCATTCAACGGCGACCGTCAACCCGTCGTCGGCGTGTCATGGAAGGAAGCGGCGACCTATTGTAAATGGCGCGGGAAAAGATTGCCGACCGAAGCGGAATGGGAAAAAGCGGGGCGCGGCAAACGTCCAATCAAATACCCGTGGGGAAACTCTCCGCCTGATTCAGAAAAACTAAACTACAACGAAGAGAAAATGAAAACCGCCGCGGTGGGCTCTTATAAAAAAGGCAAGTCCGATTACGAAATCCACGATCTTGCGGGGAACGTTTCCGAATGGGTTCACGACTGGCATTCCCCGGAGTACTATTTGTTCGCTCCGAAAAAAAATCCGCGCGGTCCCGAAAAAGGACAATACAAAATTATCCGCGGCGGAAATTGGAGGAACCAAGCCGACGACGTCAGCCTGACCTACCGCAACGCAACCGCGCCCAACGTGAGGAACGACACCGTGGGATTTCGTTGCGCGAAAAACGCTGCGTCAAAATAAATCCGCGACAAAAAAAACGGCGCTATGGTTTGGAATTTTTGAACCGCGCCAAGATTTTATCCAGCAGAATATCGGCGACGTCTAACTTGGATTTGCGCGGGAGGCTTTCGATATTTTCGTCGCGGTCGATGATCGTCACTTCGTTGGCGTCGGACTGAAACCCAATTCCCGGCGCGCTGACATCGTTGGCGACGATGAAGTCGAGATGCTTTTTTTGTAATTTTTCCACGGCACTCGCCACCGTGTTTTGCGTTTCCGCCGCGAAGCCAACCACCAACTTGCCGGCGTTGCGTTGCGCCACTTCCAGCAAAATGTCTTTGGTGGGAATCAGTTTGAGAACCACGCCGTCGGCGCCCTGTTTTTTTATCTTTTCCTTTTTTAGTTCCGCGGCGGCGAAGTCGCCCACCGCAGCGGACATAATCAAAACGTCGCAGTCTTGAAGATGCTCCTGAACCAAGCCGTTCATTTCGTCCGCCGTTTTACAAAACTTAAAACTCACGCCCGACGGCGGCGTCAAGGAAGTGGGACCGCTGATGAGAACCACGTCGCCGCCGCGCGCCTTCGCCTGCGCGGCAATCGCGTATCCCATTTTTCCGGAAGAAGGATTGGACAAATACCGCACGGGGTCGATAGGCTCGTGAGTGGGTCCCGCCGTCACGAGAAACCGCATGCCGTCCAAGTCATCGCGCCGATGAAAATAATTCCGCACCTTGTCGACGATGACGGAAGTGTCAGCCAAACGCCCGGGGCCGGTCGTTCCGCAAGCGAGTTCTCCGCGCTCGGGGTCCACAAACTTTACGCCGCGCGATTTCAGGCGCGCGATATTTTCCTGCACGGCGGGATGCCGCCACATTCCTTCGTTCATCGCCGGGGCAATCAATGTCGGTCCATCAAACGCTAAATATAAATTGGACAAGGCGTCGTCCGCGAGACCATGTGCCATTTTCCCCAGCGTGGACGCGGTCGCCGGAGCCACCAACAATAAATCCGCATTCTCGGCGACGCGGATGTGTTCCATCTCCGCGGAGTTTTGCGCATGGAACAACGTGTGATAAACGGGATTCCCGGACAGCGCTTCAAAAGTCAACGGAGTCACAAACTTTGCGGCGGCGGCACTCATCACAACTCTTACGTCGGCGCCTTCTTTCGTCAGCGAGCGCAATATTTCCACCGCTTTGTAAGCGGCGATACTGGCGGAAACGCCTAAAATAATTTTCGCGTTTTGCATTTTTGATTTTGCTTTCGCCATCGCATTATTTTCCCGTCTAATTTAATCGGCGCGTCATCCGCATCATCATAACAAAATACCGCCGCGACTCCAACGCGGGAACGCAAACCCCGCGCGGATTTAGGGCGACCGCGAAGATTTGCCATTGCAAAAGAGGCGCGATTGCTATAGAAACTAATGTTTCTCGTGAAGATAATTTGCGTCAAGAAAATTTTCAATCGGCAAAAAACGAGTTGAGCAAAGTGCTATGGCAAACCAAACCATCGAACCCAAGTTTATCGCCGTGGAAGGCGCCATTGGCGCGGGCAAAACCTCGTTGGTCAATCTTCTCGGCAAACAATATGGAGCCAAAGTGATTTCGGAAGATGCCGTTGACAATCCCTTCATCGCTAGATTTTATGAGGACCGGGAAACCTATTCCTTTCAAACGCAGATTTTTTTTTTACTGAACCGTTACAACCAATATCTAAAGTTGGCGCAGAGAGATTTGTTCAACTCCGTGGTCATGATCGACTACTTATTTCAACGGGATAAAATCTTCGCCCGCCTCAATCTTGAAGATCACGAGTACCTTTTGTACGAACAAATTTTTAATTTAGTCGGCACCAAAGTTCCGAAACCCGACTTGGTTATTTTTTTGCAAGCCAGCACCGAAGTGTTGCTGGAGCGAGTTTTCAAACGGGGGCGAAGTTACGAAGCTTTTATGGACTCCGACTATCTCGACTCGGTGAACAAGGCTTTCAATAATTTCTTTTTTTACTATTCCGAAACGCCGCTTTTAGTTATAAATACAAATGAGATTGACTTCGTCGAAAAAAAATGTGATTTGGAAAAATTGATTGGCAAAATCAACGGTCATAAAGTAGGAAGAGAATATTACAACCCGCTTGGATCCTGACGGACCGGGACGGAGTGAGCGTCACAAATCTGGGAAAAATGTAATTCGGGGACCGCCGCGCTGGCGGCCTTAAAATTATCACCGCGTTTTTCCTGCATACTGCGCTTCCCCCGCGGCGTTTGCCGATGGTTTCTTTTTGACTCCCCCCTCCCCCGTTGCCCCCAAGCCTTAACCCGCGGAAAAAATTATGGACAACAAACCCATCACCGTCCCCGACATTGCGGAGAGAAAAAATTCGCGGAAGAAAATCACCGCCTTGACCGCCTACGATTATAGTTTCTCCAAACTTCTCGACGCGACGGAGATAGATATCATCCTCGTCGGGGATTCCGTGGGGATGGTTTCTCTCGGTTATGAAAACACATTGGCGGTGACCGTGGAAAATATGATCGACCACACCCGCGCCGTGAAACGCGGTGCCCGTCGCGCTTTGGTGGTGGGCGATATGCCTTTCATGTCGTACCAAGTTTCGGTGGAGCAAGCGGTGACCAACGCCGGTCGCCTAGTCCAAGAAGGCGGCGCGTCCGCCGTCAAACTGGAAGGAGGAACCCGCATGGCAGATCGGGTGCGGGCGATTGTTCAGGCGGGCATTCCCGTGATGGGGCACGTCGGCTTGACTCCGCAATCCGTCCATCAGTTCGGGGGATATAAAATGCAAGGGAAAAATTATCTGGACTCGCGACAAATCAAACAGGACGCCTGCGACTTGCAAAACGCCGGCAGTTTCGCCGTGGTCATGGAGAGCATCCCCAGCGAACTCGCGGAAGAAATCACGGCGGAACTAAAAATACCCACCATCGGAATTGGCGCGGGGCCAAAATGCGATGGACAGATTTTGGTTCTTCACGACATGCTGGGATTGAATCAAGACGCCGTCCCCAAGTTTGCGAAACAATACGCCCAACTGGCGGACAACATGAAGCAAGCGGTCGCCGAATACATTCACGAAGTCAGGAGCGAAACGTTTCCGGGACAAGCGCACACCCACCAATCGAGACGGGGCGTGCTCAAACAAGTCAATGATTGAAACGAAAAATATTGCGGCGCGGCGGGAAACGAAAACCTTGCAAGTGGCGTCCTCCATTTCCAAGATGAAAGAGATTGCCGAATCGTTGCGGCGACAAAACTTGACGATAGGATTCGTGCCGACCATGGGGTGCCTGCACGGCGGGCATTTGCGGCTGATCAAAAAATCGTTAGAGTTTTGCGACCGAACCGTGGTCAGCATTTTTGTCAACCCAACCCAGTTTGGTCGCGATGAAGATTTGGATTCTTACCCGCGTCAGTTGGAGGACGACATCGAGAAACTGGAGGCAACCGCGGCGGACATCCTGTTTCATCCCGGCGCAGAAGAAATGTATCCGCAAAATTATAAAACTCATGTGCAAGTGCAGGACATCAGCGAGTATTTATGCGGGAAAAATCGCGACGGTTTTTTCATAGGCGTTGCCACCGTGGTGCTAAAACTTTTCAATATCGTCCGCCCCCACCGTGCTTTTTTCGGCGAAAAAGATTGGCAACAACTCGCCGTCATCGAAGCCATGGTGGAAGACTTGAACCTCGACGTCGCCGTCGTCCGCGTACCTCTTGTGAGAGAACCCGACGGTCTCGCCATGAGTTCCCGCAATCGATATTTGTCGCCGCAACAAAGACAAACCGCCTTGTCGTTATCGCGTTCTCTCCGCGAAGCGCGGGATAATATTCGGCGGGGAACCACGTCGGCGAAAGTTATAAGCGACGCGATTCAGCGATGCCTGCTGGAGAAAGAGGGATGCGAGATTGACTACATCGCCATTTGCGATCCGGAAAGTTTTAGAGCGAAGGAACAAATTCGCGGAAGGACGCTGATCGCCATCGCGGCGAAAGTCGGCGTAGCGCGGCTCATCGATAATTGCATTGTCGAGGAGAACGAATGCAGCGAATAATGCTCAAGTCCAAACTTCACCGCGCGCGCGTGACGGCGACGGAAATTGATTACGAAGGCAGCATCGCCATCGACGCAGACTTGATGGATAAGGCCGGCATCCTGCCTTTCGAACAAGTGCATATTTACAACATCAATACCGGCGGGCGGTTCGTCACCTACGCCGTCGCGGCCGACCGAGGGGCCGGAACTTTTTCTGTGAACGGCGCCGCCGCGCGCTTGGCTAAGATTAATGATCGCATCATCGTCGCGGCTTATGGTATGATTGACGCGAATCGGGAAAGCCACGAAGCACGGATCGTCCTCCTCGATGAAGCAAATAAAATTGTTGAAAGTTGACGGAGAATTTGCTTTGCTACCGAAATCAAACCACCTCTTATAAAGCGCTAGGTTAACTTGATCGATTTCTTCATATATGCCGCCGCCGGGTTTATGGTTTGGATGTGTTTAGATTGCATTCAACGCCGCGAACATTTTATATGGATCATCATCATGATTATCCTTTTTCCCGTCGGCGCGATTGCCTATTTCTTCGCGGTGAAAAATCGCGCGCGCGGGGAAACCGCCGTCGGCACTCCCATCCACAAAGAAGTTGAAACGGAAGAAACTCTGCAACTCAAAGAACTTATCGAAAAATTTCACAAAGCCTATCATCACGAAAAACTCGGGCAAGTTTACATCGACCAAAAAAATTTCGCCGCGGCAATCCCGCAATTTGAACAAGCCATCCAACGCGACCCGGAAATGCTGGAAGCCCGCTACGGTTTGGCAAAATGTTTTCACGGATTAAACCAATACGAAGAAGCCGCCGACGCTTTGGAAAAGTTGACCGCCATTGAAAAAAAATACGACTACGGCAACGCAATTTTTGGACTGGCAGAGTGTTACCGATTGTCCGGCAACGAAGAAAAAGCCTTGAAGACATACGGCGAAGTCATCAACTCCTTCCACTTTTTTAAGGCTTATTACCACTACGCCCGCCTTCTCGACAAAAAAGGCAAGAAGCAAGAAGCCATCAGTTGCATGAAAAGCATCGTCGGCTCTTCCAAAGATTTGCCCGACTACAAACTCGAAAAAGAGCGTTTCTGGATCGACGAAGCCACTAAGTTTTTAAGAAAAAATGGCGTCGAACTTGCCTGACAATTTCAAGTTATTTTTTGCGACGTTTCGCGGCGAGATTAAATCCCATTTATTTTTCGCGGCGAGAATTAAATTCCGTGACGCCGACGCCGTCTAAAAAATATCCATGAAAATTCACGAGTATCAAGCCAAAGAGATTTTGCGGAAATACAATATCCCCGTGCCCAACGGAATCTTGATTACCAAAAAATCGCAAGCCGCCGACGCCGCCAAAAAACTCGGCACCAACGTCGTCGTCGTCAAAGCCCAAATTCACGCAGGCGGACGCGGCAAAGGCGGCGGCGTCAAGTTAGCCAAAAATCCGCAGGAAGCGGAAAAGCACGCCGGCAACATTCTCGGCATGACCCTCGTCACTCCCCAAACCGGTGCGGCTGGCCAACGTGTCAGAAAAGTGCTGATTGAAGAAGGCATGCCCATCGCCAAAGAATTGTACATGGGCATCTTGGTTGACCGACAAACCAGCCGCGTGCTCATCATGGCCAGCGAAGCGGGGGGGATGGAAATCGAGGAAGTCGCCGCGGATACTCCCGAAAAAATCTTCACGGAAACGATCGACCCGGTGACCGGCGTCAAACCTTACACCGCCCGCAAAATCGCCTTCGCCCTCAACCTCGACGGCGAAGTCATGAAGAAAATTATCCCTTTTATTATTAACCTTTACGACGCCTTTATTAAAGAAGATTGCACGATGCTGGAAATCAATCCCCTCGTCATCACCTCCGACAAACGGGCACTGGCGTTGGACGCGAAAGTTGACATCGACGACAACGCAATGTATCGCCACAAAGACACGCAAAAGTTGCGGGACTTAAACGAAGAAGACCCCGCGGAGGTGGAAGCCAGCAAGTTTAATCTGAACTACATCAAACTCGACGGCAACATCGGTTGCATGGTCAACGGTGCCGGCTTGGCGATGGCGACGATGGACATCATCAAATTGTCCGGCGGCGAACCGGCGAATTTTCTCGACGTCGGCGGCGGCGCCGATGAAGAAATGATCGAAAACGGTTTCCGCATCATCCTTTCCGACCCATCCGTGAAAGGAATTTTCATCAACATTTTCGGCGGCATTCTGCGTTGCGACATTCTCGCCCGCGGAGTAATCGCCGCCACCAAAACGCTCGCCATAAAAATCCCCGTCGTCGTGCGGATGGAAGGCACCAACATGGAAGAAGGACACCGCATTCTTAAAAACTCCGGCATGAACTTCGTCATCGGCAACGGGATGAAAGACGGCGCCCAAAAAGTAGTCAAAGCAATCCAATGAGCATCCTCGTTGACGAAAAGACACGGCTGATAACCCAAGGCATCACCGGTCGCGAAGGCATGTATCACACCGAACAATCGATGAAATACGGAACCCGCGTTGTCGGCGGCGTAACGCCCGGCAAAGGCGGACAAAAAGTTTTAGGGAACGTGCCCGTCTTCAACACCGTCCGCGACGCCGTCGCCAAAACCAAAGCCAACGCGACGATGATTTTCGTCCCCCCGCCCTTCGCCGCCGACGCAATTTTAGAAGCCGCCGACGCCGCCGTCGAGTTGATCATTTGCATCACCGAAGGAATCCCCGTCAACGACATGGTCGACGTCTACAAATATTTGCAAAGCACAGAGAGCCGATTAATCGGACCCAACTGCCCCGGCGTCATCTCCCCCGGCAAAGCCAAAATCGGAATCATGCCCGCGCACATCCACAAAAAAGGCAACGTCGGCATCATCTCCCGCAGCGGAACCCTGACCTACGAAACCGTCGGCCAACTAACCCATCTAGGCATCGGCCAATCCACCTGCGTCGGAATCGGCGGCGACCCCATCATCGGCACACGATTCATCGACGTGTTGAAACTATTCCAACGCGACCGCGGCACCAAAGCCATTTGCATGATCGGCGAAATCGGCGGCACCGCCGAAGACGAAGCGGCGTATTACATCAAGAAAAATGTCACCAAGCCCGTGGTCGGATTCATCGCCGGTCAGACCGCGCCGCCGGGTCGCCGCATGGGACACGCCGGCGCCATCATTTCCGGCGGGCAAGGCACCGCGGAAGAAAAAATGAAAGTCATGCGACGCTGCGGAATCAAAGTAGTAAAAAGCCCCGCCGACCTAGGCAAAACCCTACAAAAATCCCTCTAGTAAAAAACCCCGCAACGGCGGCGCGATGCAACGGCGAGGACAACGGCGGCGCGATGGTCGCGTGATGATGACGGTATGACGGTGATGACGGCGGGCGATGGTGACAGCGGACGGCGGCGGCGGGCTTCGCTACTTTTTTTCCGCGTCTTCGTAGGATAGGTAGCCTAGTCGGCTTTCGTAATCTAACTGGTCGAATTGCTTCCCTTGTCGGAAACTGGAAAAATGTAGGTCGGCGTAAACGGCGATGATGGCGTGCAGGACTTCGTGCTCTTCCATTTTTTGCTCGCGTAATCGGTTGAAAGTTTCGACGACAAATTCGGGTTGCCCGGTTCTGATTTGGCTGTCGACGATGGTGTGTAAAATCGTGTGCACGAAGGGGCTGACAATCTGGCCGTTAATTTCTTGGGGATAGGCGGCCATTTCGCCCAGCGTCCAAACTTCTTCAAACTCTGGATGCAGGTCCATGACGTGGGCGATGCGGGCGTCGAGTTCTTCGATACTCCTGCCCTGTTGTCGGTCGGCGGCGACTCTCAATATTCGAGTTTGGGTTTCTTTGTCGAAGTTCATAAGTAAGGTTCGGGATGCGCGGACACGGCGCCGCGGAAGTTAAGGGGTTTCGGAGAAATGCGTCCGCCGCTCTTTGCCGGGTTCTCCGTAAACCATGAAAACTCGTTTCCCTTGGCGCATGTGATATTTCGCCCAGGCTGGGGATTTACCTTCGTAACTGGCGTTGGGGTCTTCGCCCTCCGCCTTCAAATAATCTGGATAATCCAAGCCGGCGTCGAAGACATCCGCGAGGAGACAGTCGGTGGTGAAACCTTTGCCGGTCAACTCGATGTTGCTCAAAAAAATTTCTATCTCGGCGGGATTATTTATTTCGACGGGTTGCATAATTGGTACGATAGTGATAGTTTTTGACAATGGCGATAACCTTCGACGATAGCGCAACAATGATGACGGCGACGACGCAACGACGGTGATAATCTACGAGATTTGACATGCTTATTCAAGATAATTTGTTTTTGACCCGCGCCGACCCCAGCGGTCACGGCGGAATCCAGTTTTTGTACCGAGTGAAGGATTATGGTTTATCCGCCTTGACCAGTCCGCAAGAGGAAATTTCTATGATTCATTGGGAGGTAGAAGTCATCAAGTTTACGAGCCCCGAAACTGCGGATTTCGAGGTTTGCCACGCCACCGAATTGGCGGACAAAACCCTGAAGTTTTACACGGATAAATCCCTAAACGAATTTTTGCAGAAAGCCTTTCAATATTTTGAGGAGTTAAATTCGCTGGAAAAAATGTTGCCCCAAGAACCATGAGTCGGCGGCGACAACGACGGCGGTGACGGTGATGACGGCGGCGATGGCGGCGCGGAGAAAAGTATCTGACGCTTGGGTCTTGACAGCGGCGCGGTTTATCTTTAATATGGCGGACGTTTAGGCCGAGGGTCTAACGGCTGATATTTCGAAAGTGAGAAGGAGTTAAGTCATGGCGAATGTGAAAGGTAGCGCGGTTTGCAGGTCTGCTGTTGATGAAGGAAAACCGGCCGACTGGGTTCCCGGCGGCGAGAGACAGAAGGTCATCGACCCCATGGAAATGTTTCACAAACTCCCGCGTGAAAAACAATTCATCACGGGGAGCGAGGCCGCAAGAGAATCCATGCGGCGCGCCAACATCGACGTGGCGATTGCCTACCCGATTACCCCGCAGAGTGAATCCATGCAACAAGCCGGGTATCTCTACGACGAAGGATACATCAAAGAATATTACCGAGCCGAAGAGGAGATTGGAACCTTCTCCGCCATTTCCGGCGCTTCGCGGGCGGGAGTGCGCGCCTTGACCGCGACTTCGGGTCCTGGCTTGATGCGCGGCATGGAGGCGATTAGTTCATGGCCCGGCGCGAGAACCCCGATCATCATGCTTAACATGTGCAGAGTTATCAACACGCCGTTGGCGATTCAACCCGACAACATTGAAATGTCGTTTATGCTGAACACCGGCCTCATCCTGTTGCACGCCGAGAACCAGCAAGATTTTTACGATTTCCCGTTGGCGGCGATTATGGCGTCCGAGCAAGTTGACGTCACCTTGCCCGCCGTCGTCTCCACGGATGGATTTTTCGTGACCCATGCGCGCGGTCCCGTTTCGGTCACCCCCGAAGAATATAAGTTGCCGCCGCGGGACGGATGGCGGTCGGCGGTTCCCGCGATGGACAACGAGAATCCCCCCGCGCGGATTTCACGCGATGCGCCAATTCAAAAAAGCAATTTCATCAGTTACCATATGCACTCCAGTTGGCAGCAGGAAGTTTTCGCGGCGGTGCAACGTTCGGCAAAATATTTTCGCAAATACCTTGGCGGCTTGATTGAAGTGGTTAATCCCGGTGCGGAAGATGTCATCATCGCGTCAGGTTCCGCCGTTTCCCAAGCCCGCGAAGCAATTCGGCAGGAAGAGGAACGGGGACACAAAGTGGGTTTGGTTAAAATAAAAACCATCCGCCCGTTCCCAACGGAAGAAATCTTTGATGCGATTAAAGGCGCCAAGCGAATCCTGATTCCCGAATTCAACCAAGCCGGTTGGCTTCACAAGGAAATCTGCTCCGTGCTCTATGGTCGTTCCAACGCAATTATCAAAAATGGTCCGCGAGTATTTGGCGGCATGACAATGCCGACCGAAATGGTTCTGGAATGGCTGGCGGAGTTTCGCAAAGAAGCCAAGTAACCACGTTTCTGGATTTTTATGGTTCTGGAATGACTGGCGGAGTTTCGCGTTGAGTAACCACCTTTCTGAATTTTTGTGGTTTTGACTTCTAAACGGTGGTATAGTCTCGTCAGGTGAAACTGCCTGCTGATGTAAACCTTGATACTTTTTATAAAAAGGATAAAACCTTATGTCTCTTGAAACCTTACACCCCGCACCAGCGTTTAAAGATTTTTTGCCAATTGAATATAAAGACCTAGTGGAACACGGTCCCTACGGTAATCCCAAAAAAGTTACCGACATGGGGAAATTCAAAGAAGTGATTGAGGAGCACCCCATGTGCGCGGGTTGCGCGATGACCCTGTTCATCCGCCTCGTTTACATCGGAATGCCCAATCCCGAACACACGATCGTCGTCGGCACCGCCGGGTGTGGTCGACTGGCAATTTCCCAGGCTTCCGTGCCCTTCATCTACGGTAATTACGGTGACACCAACGCAGTGGCTTCCGGTTTGAAGCGCGGCTTGGAAGTTCGTTTCCCAGAGCAGAAAAAAGACGTGGTGGTTATGGCGGGGGACGGCGGACTGATTGACATCGGTTTTCAAGGCATGATGCACAGTTGGTTCCGCAAAGAAAAGTTCACCACCATCATGCTCGACAACGAAGTGTACGGAAACACAGGTGGCCAAGAAAGCGGCATGACCAACCAAGGCAAAGTTCTCAAGATGGCTCCGCGTGGAAAATTCGGCGAAAAGATTGACGCCATGGGTCTCGCCAAAGTAGCCGGCGTGGATTACATCGCCCGGCTTGCGCCGACGAATCCCGCGCGGGTGGCACGCACCGTTCGTCGCGCCATCATGGTGGCACGCGAAATAGGCCACAGTTACATCCAAGCCTATACCTCCTGCAACATCGAATACTCCATTCCTACCCCGGATGTCATGAAAGATGCCTTCGAAATAGAAAAAGAACGCTATGGTTTCGAAGAGGTTATTTCTCCCCAAGCCAAAGAGTACTTGGACGAAGTTGAGAAAAAAGCCAAAAAGAAAAAATCAGCCTGATTAGGTGAGGAGAAAATAGAAATGTCAGAAGAAGAAGTTAAACGTTACAACGTCCGCATGGCGGGAATTGGCGGTCAGGGTGTGGTGACCGCATCCCACATCGTCAGCAATGGCGTGGTTATTTCCGGTGGGTTCAGTTCCCTGGTTCCTTTCTTCGGGTCCGAAAAACGAAACGCGCCCGTGGAAAGTTACGTCCGCATCTCCAACGATTCGATTTACGAAATCGGGGAGATCATCTATCCGAACGTTCTCATGATTTTTCATCCTTCCGTAATTACTCTTGGCAAGTCCTACACCATGCCGTTCTATACCGGCTTGAAGCAAAAAGGAATCATCCTCATCAACAGCAAAAAACCGATTCCATTCACCGACGACGAGCAAAGAGAGTTGGAGGAGAAAGAAGCGCGCATTTACTATTTGCCCGCGACCGAAATGGCGAACGACCTGGCGAAAACAGACCTCGCCACCAACATGGCTATGTGCGGCGCCATCTCCGGGATTTTCGGTCTGCCAGACCTGGTTTCCTTAGCAGCATCAGTGAAAGACCGATTCGTCGGAAAAGGTATAGTGGTTTCCGGCGGCACGGCAGCCTTAGACAGCGCCATCGAGAAAAAATTTGCGAAGAAGCAAAAGTTGCTGGAAGCCAACCAAAGAGTATTGGACGCGGCGCACCAATACACCATTGATCAAGGCTGGTCCGAAGCCGAAGTTGCAAAACCCGCGGTAGCCGCCGCTACGTAACGTTCAAGACTGGAGAAAATATGTACTACATCGCGCATGTTGACAAGGACATATGCTCGTCTAAGAATTGCCACCTCTGCACGCAATACTGTCCAGAGTCAAACTGCATCAACTACAGCGAGGAAGATAAGTCCGCGTACGTCTCCGTAGACCGATGCAAAGCCTGCGAGATTTGCGTCTACATATGCTCCGACATCGCCAAAAACGACGCCATTCAAATGAAATGGATTGAAGATTTAAGCGACGGTTTCGTCTTTAAAAAATCCGGACTAGTTATACGATAATTCATCCTCTTGCTAAAAAAGTATTCAGGCTTTAACGCTTGAATACTTTTTTTGTTTGACCCCCGGAACTTTATGGAAAAAACTTTTGCTATCATCAAACCGGATGGCGTAGAACGCAACCTCAGCGGAAAAATTTTGGAGCGCGTTGAATCGCAAGGCTTTAAAATCGTCGCCATGAAACGGACCCGGCTTAGCAAAGTCCAAGCCGAAAATTTTTATGATGTCCACAAGAGCCAGCCTTTTTTCGACAGCATGACCCGTAGCATGAGTTCGGGGCCTGTTGTCCTACTCGTCTTCGAAAAAGAAAACGCCATCGCCGATTGGCGAAAATTGATGGGCGCCACCAACCCGGCGGATGCCGAAGCAGGCACCATCCGGAAAGATTTCGCCGAGAGTATTGAAAGAAACTCCGTTCATGGCTCAGATTCCACCGCCACCGCGGTATTTGAAATATCCTATTTCTTCGCCCAGTCCGAAATTCTTTCCTGACCCCCACGGCGTCGGTCGCAACATCCATCCTCCTTTTATCTTTGCAGGACATAAAGGTTAATGAAAAAGTTTTGCACATTCCGCGAAAGGTATACCGTGGAAAAATTTTCAAACCGCGCGATAATGAAGTATCATCCTAAGTATTACGCAACGGCGATTTTGGCATCGCTGTTTTTCCGGTGAGAAATTTATCGTCATGCAGATTTTTGGGAAAACAAAATGAGGATGCAAAGTTAACCCATGAACCTAATTCTCAATACTTATTGCAATCTAAAATGTAATTATTGTTTTGCCGATGAGTACATGGAGGAAAATGTCCAAACTCCTGACAAGTCGATGGACTTTGAATTTTTCCAGAATGAATTATTGCCGCGGGTGAAAAACGCCGCGCTCATAAATTTCATGGGCGGTGAACCTACCCTGCATCCTCACTTCAACGATATTTTATCGCAAACCTTGGAAAACATGCAGCCCTTTTCTTTCCTCGGCGTTTTCACCAATGGCTTGATGCCGAACAAAGTCCTTGACCTCCTTTTGCATACCGTAGGCCGTGGCGGAAGTATCGAGCGTCAGATTCAATTTTCCGTTCTTCTAAACTGGCAGACCCTTGAAAATATTTCTAAAAAAAACCATGCCCGTTGCCGGGAAGTCGCAGAGGCAATTCTCAGCAAGAATGGATTCGGTCTCATGTTCAGTCTCAACCTGTATTCCACCGACCAAGATTTATCGACGCAGTGCTGGGAAATCGACGAAATTTATCAGGACATGGGATTGCCGCCGGGACAAAGATATAAAGTTCGCGTAAGCCCCGCCTTCCCAATTGTCGGGGAGAATAGCAACGAAGCATTACCCATCAGAGACTATCCCAAGATGGGGCGGAAAATGATAGACATGATCAAAGAATTTCCGCAACTGTGTTTTCGTTTTGACTGTTCGTTTCCGCCATGCCTTTTAGACGAAATCAAAGAAGACGAATATCCGCTTGTAGAGCGATTTATCTACCACGGTAGTCAGTCGGTTCCCAACATCACCGAATGGAAAAACAAAGATGTTTATTTTGGATGCGCCGATGACAGCCCCATGGACATTGACCCTAAAGGGGATTGCTTCAACTGTTTCCCGTTTCATAATAAAAAACTCGGCAACATCAAAGACTTTGAGCAGATCAACGAACTTGCCATTACCAAGATGCACACCCAGTTTCTCAGCCATGCGTTTGGAGCACAACCGAACGAGCCCTGCAAAAGTTGTCCTCATTATATGGTGCGGTGTTCCAGCGGATGTTTTGCCTACAACTTCACTTGACCGATGCATCAGGATTTCGTGCAATGGTTCCCCAACGCGATATCGGAAACAGCATCCCGTTTTTGTTAATTTTTTTTTCGCAAGCTGGATTATAATATGAGCAGGAAATTCAAAAACAAAATGCGACCAACTCGATAGTCTGAAAATAGAAAAGCCGATGCCCGTGTACGAATATCAATGTGAAAAGTGCAAAGACATTGTAGAAGTCCTGCAAAAAATCAGTGACGACCCGCTCAGCGAATGTGAAAAATGCGGTGGCAAACTGAGCAAGCAATTCAATCAGATGAATTTCCATTTGTACGGACCGGGATTTTACTCGACGGACAACAAACGCAAATACCTCAAATAAACTTCCGCCATTACTGATGATTTATATCACCCGCCGCCTGGAATTTTGTGCCAGCCACAGGTTGTTCAATCCCACCTTTTCCGATGAAAAAAATGCGGACACCTTCGGCTTGTGCAACAACCCCAACGGGCATGGGCACAATTATATTCTGGAAGTTACCGTAAAAGGGGAAGTGGACCCGGAAACAGGAATGGTGCTGGGTCTCAAGGCTCTCAAAAATTTAATCAACGAAGAAATCATTAATAAGGTTGACCACAAAAATCTCAACGTCGATGTGGAGTTTTTGAAAAATATAATCCCCACGGCGGAAAACATCGCCATCCATTTCTGGAATATCATCGAACCCAAAATTGATAGCGGCACTCTGCACGAGATCAAACTTTTCGAGTCGGAACGTAATTTCGTCGTTTACCGCGGAACCAAAATTGAAAGACCTTATTAAAGAAATATTGGTGCAGATTGGCGAAGACCCGTCCCGCGAAGGACTTCGGAACACTCCCGAACGGGTGGAAAAGTCGCTGAAATTTTTAACCAGCGGCTACCATATCAACATTGATGAACTTGTCAACGGCGCGCTATTTCAAGAAGACTACGACGAAATGGTTATCGTCAAAGACATCGACCTGTTCAGCACATGCGAGCACCATATGCTTCCCTTCGTTGGCAAATGTCATGTCGCCTACCTGCCAAAAGGAAAAATAATCGGCATAAGCAAAGTGCCTCGGATTATCGACATGTTCAGCCGTCGGCTACAAGTGCAAGAACGCCTGACCAAACAAATCGCCGACAGCCTAAACCACATCCTTCAACCCATTGGTGTCGGGGTGGTGATTGAAGCCCTTCATCTGTGCATGTGCATGCGGGGAGTAATAAAGCAGAATTCTTATACCACCACCAGCGCCATGTTGGGCTCCTTCAAAACGGACGCGCGGACGCGCAGTGAGTTTTTAAACTTGATTCCCCCGCAAGGGACGCGGCGTTGAGTCCTATAAATTTTTTATCTTTTAAATAAAGATCTCCCCCGTTTGAAATCAGACGTCAAAGAGTTAGTATTCGAAAACAACTCGCTCATTCCCGAACTATTTGGCAGTCAGGATCTCAACCTCAAACTAATCGAAAAAAAATTTAATATCCGCATCACCACCCGTGAAAATCATATCCGACTCAAAGGCGCTCCGGAAAACATCGAAACAGCCAAAAATCTTTTCATGCAATTGGAGAAACTGCATGAGGTGAACCTCTCGGTCGAAAACGGCGACGTGAAGTTCGCCATCCGACTCATGGCGGAAGACCCGCAAGTCGATCTCAAAGCCATCTTTTCGGAACGCATCGCCGTCTCTCCGAAAAAAGGTTACGTCACCCCGAAGGGGCCCGCGCAATACCAGTTCATCCAATCTATCCGCGAGAACGACATCGTTCTTTCCATTGGCCCGGCAGGAACTGGGAAAACCTATCTGGCAGTGGCAATGGCGGTGGAGGGCTTGCTCAAAAAAAGATTTAGAAGGATTGTACTTGTGCGCCCGGCTGTTGAGGCTGGCGAAAAGTTGGGTTACTTGCCGGGGGACATCGCCGACAAAATCAATCCTTACCTCATGCCCCTCTATGATGCGCTCAATAATATGATGGAAGGCAATCAGGTGAGGCAACTCATAGATGACGCCACCATCGAGATCGTCCCGTTGGCGTACATGCGCGGAAGAACATTGAGTGATTCATTCATCATTCTTGATGAAGCCCAGAACGCGACCCGCGAACAGATGAAAATGTTTCTGACTCGTTTGGGGTTCCAATCAAAAATGGTCGTCACCGGTGACATTACTCAAATCGATCTTCCCAAGTACAGCGATTCGGGGCTCATCCATATTCAAAGTCTGCTGGACGAGATTCAAGGCATCCACTTTGTTTATTTTTCCACCAAGGATGTCGTCCGCCACGAATTAGTGAAAAAAATTATAACGGCGTACGCCGAGACGGATTCCAATCAGGAATAGTCCCGACAATTTCACCCTGATATTCGCCGACGCTTAATCTCCGCTTGATACCTTTATGAAAATTTTTATTAGAAACGAATGCCCCGGAATCAAACTGGATACTCGAAAAATAAAACAACAGATCGGCAAAGTCCTGACATCGCTGGATTGCAACGAGCATGAAATCAGCATATTATTTTTCGGAGACCAAGGCATCCGCAAACTAAACCGTCAGTTCCGCGGCATAGACCGCCCGACGGATGTGTTATCGTTCCCCCAACTTTCAGAAGGCGGGACGGCGGAATCCTGCGGCGGAGCACTTGTCATGGGCGATATCGTCGTTTCCCTCGAGACCGCCCGTCGCCAATCTGAAGACCACGGTCTGTCTCTGGGAGAAGAATTAACTTTGCTACTTATTCACGGTATACTTCACCTGCTGGGTTATGACCATGAAATTTCCGACCATGAGGAAGAACGAATGCGAAAAAAAACTCGGGAGTTATTCGAGATGATTTATTCTGACAAAAAACTTGCGGATACCTGCAACTTCTGACTTAGCACAACTCTCTACTTAGGAAAAACCGTGAAGCAACTTTGGGCTCCTTGGAGGATGGAATATATCAAGAGTGAGAAATCGGAAAATTGCATTTTCTGCTCGCTTCCCGCGGAAGGCGACGACGCGAAAAACTATATCCTTTGTCGAGGCCGGTCAGCTTTTATCATCATGAATATTTTTCCTTACAACTCCGCCCACTTGATGGTGTCCCCCTTCCACCATATCAAATGTTTAACTGAACAGGATGCCGACGAAGGCGCGGAGATGAACCAACTGGTCCGCAAGTGCGTCGAGATATTGCGCGCGGTGATCAATCCCGATGGTTTTAACATTGGCTATAATCTTGGCAAAGTAGCCGGGGCTGGTTATGACAAACATATTCATTGCCACATCGTTCCCCGATGGACCGGGGACACCAACTTCATGCCCGTCTTGGGGGAAACCAAAGTTCACCCAGAACATCTGAAAACTACCTATCATAAACTTCTTCCTCATTTTGAAAAATCTGTGATCCATAAATAATATGGGCATCATCGCCAAAAGTATCAAAGGCACCCCCAACGATACTCCCATGATGCAACAGTATCAGGGCATCAAGAAGGAATACTCTGATTCCATTTTATTTTTTAGGATGGGAGATTTTTACGAAATGTTCAATGAAGACGCGAAAACCGCGTCTAGCATTTTGCAAATCGCGCTCACCTCCAGAAATAAAAAATCCAACCCTGTTCCCATGTGTGGAATTCCTTGCCATTCCGCCAACCTTTACATCACCAGACTTCTCAAGGCAGGCAAGAAAGTTGCCATCTGCGAACAAGCGGAGGACCCAAAACAGGCGAAGGGACTGGTCAAAAGAGAAGTAGTTCGAGTCATCACGCCGGGGACGATTCTGGACGACAACATGCTTGATCCCAAATGCAATCAATTTATCGCCGCCGTGTATTTTGGAAAAGACGAGATTGGCCTTTCCGTACTCGATGTATCGACAGGGGTTTTTCAAACTACCGAAATGACTGGAGACCACGTCGTCTCTCTGCTCGCCGATGAACTGCAAAAGTTGGCACCACGGGAAATCATCATCCCCGATTCATTGGAAAATAACGATAGACCCTGGCTCCCCGCCGAGGAAGTGTTTGTCCACACTTGCGGGGACGAAGCGTTTTCTTTCGACGAAGCTTATAGAAATCTAGTTGAGCATTTTAAAACCCAGTCTTTAGAAGGGTTCGGTTGCGAAAATATGAAAGCCGCGATTTCTTCGTCCGGGGCATTGATTCATTACTTGCGCGAAACTCAAAAATCGCCGCTGGAGCACATCACCGCCCTCACCCCTTTTCCCATCCACAACTACATGGCTTTGGACCAATGCACCTTGACCAGCCTGGAGCTAATCCAATCCAGCGAAGGAGTCCGAAAAAATTCTCTGTTGGACCTGCTCGACCTTTCCCTAACCCCCATGGGCGCAAGACGTATTCGCGAATGGATTTTGAAACCGCTGATAAACTCAGAAAAAATCCAGGAACGCCTGAGCGTTGTGGAAAGTTTCAAAGATAATCCGACCCGCCGAAAAAACCTGCGCGACCTACTGAAACAAATCTTCGATCTAGAAAGGTTGCTGGGACGCATCACCCTTTCGGCTTGCAACGCAAGGGATCTCGTAGTGCTAAAGACATCGCTGAAAGTTTTCCCCGACTTATTGGAAACCCTCGAAGGTTATGGTTCCAGCCCGGTGCAAACTTATCTGAAAAACTGGGATAACCTTGAAGATATTTACGATTTGATCAACCGCAATATTGTGGATGATCCGCCCACTGGACTCAAGGAAGGGAACCTGATCAAACTCGGTTGTAACGGCGAACTGGATCGGCTTAAAAGTATAACTCAACAGGGGAAAAGTTGGATCGCTTCTCTGGAGCTGGATGAAAAAAAGAAAATCGGCATACCCGCGCTAAAAGTCGGCTTCAATAAAATTTACGGATACTACATAGAAATCTCGAAAAGATATACCGACCGCGTCCCCGCCGAATATATCCGCAAGCAATCCCTCGTCAATGTCGAGCGTTATATTTCCCCCAAACTGAAAAAATACGAAGAAGAAATCATCGGCGCGGAAGAAAAAATATTCGCTTTGGAACAAAACCTATTCGAAGAAATTCGATCCACGGTTTCCCGTGCGGGCGCTAGGATACAGGGGATGGCACGGATCATCAGCGAGGTTGACGCGTTATCCTCCTTTGCCGAAGTTGCGCACCGATATAATTATTGCCAACCGGAGTTTGCCAACGATCGAAAGCTCGTTATCGAAAATGGCCGGCACCCTCTCATAGAGAGAATGGACCCCTCGGTTCGTTTCATTTCCAACGATACTTTTCTGGACTCAGTGGAGCAACAAATCATAATCATCACCGGGCCCAACATGGCGGGGAAATCCACTTACTTGAGACAAGTTGCCCTGATCGCTCTCATGGCGCAAGTAGGAAGTTTCGTTCCTGCAGACAAAGCCAGTTTGGGAATCACAGACCGTATTTTTTCCCGAGTAGGCGCTCAAGATCATTTGTCAAAAGGGCAATCCACTTTCATGACGGAAATGAACGAAACCGCCAACATCCTTAACAACGCTACGCCAGACAGCCTGATTATTCTGGATGAGATCGGCCGCGGAACCAGCACCTTCGATGGAATTAGTATCGCCTGGGCTATCGTCGAATTCCTTTACAAAGCAGACCAAGGGGGAGGACCGAAAACACTTTTTGCCACGCACTATCACGAACTAACGGATTTATCCCGGGTTCTTCCGGGAGTCAAAAATTTTAACGTGCAAGTTAAGGAATGGAATGACGAGATTATCTTCCTGCGCAAAATTGTTCCAGGCGGCACGGATAAAAGCTACGGCATTCAAGTCGCTCGGCTGGCAGGATTGCCTAAAAAAGTTTTAGACCGTGCCCATGAAGTTCTATTTAATCTGGAGCAAAGCGAGTTCGACGAAGTCGGCGTTCCAAAAATTGCGCGCGCGGAAAACTGTGTCGCCAAAAACTCGCCGGGACAGCGGGAACTTTTCTCGGAATCGGAAAATCTATTGACCAAAAAAATCAAGGAAATTGACCCCAACCAACTCTCTCCCCGAGAAGCTTTGGAAATTCTGTTCGATCTAACCGAACGATGTAAAGACAAACTTATTTGACATTAACTCCGACATTATTGATACTCCAAAACGTAGCATCGTAGAACGAAGGTTTGCAGATGAAAGCGTGAATTTTTTCGGAGCAAAGGCTAATTGAAACGCGCGATTTCTTCCAAAAATAAACGGACGGGTCTGATTCCCATATTAGTTTTTGTCTCTTTTGCGCTGACCATCGGGCGAGTGTCGCCCGTGTCTGCTATATCGCCCGATATTGTCGATACTCGTATTGGCATAAATGGCAAACACGTGGTGGTGAACGCCAGATTGGTGGATGGGTTTGCCCCCAAAATACTGGAAGCAATCAAAAATGGAGTCTCCATAGGCTTCACCTTTGAGGTTGAACTTCGTGAAGACGGCATGTTGATGAGTAGCCTGGTCGGCACTAATAAGGTTCGGCATCAAGTCAAGTTTGATTCTCTTAAGAAGTTGTACCAGTTTTCAGAGTCTTGGGAAAATATAACGAAAACGATAGTCACTAAGAAAGTATCCCAGTATCAGAAACTGATGCTCACATTAGAAAACATTCCGATTGCCCCGACGTACAAACTGTCCCCGAATGAAAAATACTACGCCCGAGTCAAAGCAGATTTAGAAACAGATCGATTCTGGTTTCCTTTCAATTATATTTTCTTTTTTGTTCCATTCAGAGCGTTTGAAACTTCATGGGCGCAAACCTCCACTCTCTCCATCGGTTCTGGTTCAAAGCTGTCAAAGCAAGGAAGCGGTTTCGTCATGAAGAGAGATACCATTGTTCCCAGCGACATCATTCGATCATTTCACGAGTAGTTTGTGTGCTAGACTATCGCTGTAAAAACTACCGGAAATTTCGGAAGCCACCATGCCGTCTGACCCCCTAATCAATCAGCCCTCCACGCTTCCGCCCACCAAGGAACAACAAGCGCGCCGTAAGCGAAAGCGCACAATCGTCACCATCCTGATAGTTTTTGTTGGCCTCATCGGCATGACATTTCTGGAAAATCATTTTCTCCAGGCACAATCGGCTTTGACGTTCAAGAACCGTGTCGCCGTCCTCATCGTGTTCAACATTATTTTGATTTTGCTATTTTTATTGGTCATTCTGATCACGCGAAATCTTGTTAAAGTTTATAACGAGCGGAAGAATAAAGTTATTGGTTCCAAGTTTCAAACCAAGTTGATCATTGCTTTTTTAATTCTGGCACTAATTCCTTCCATATTACTTTTCACGGTAGCCAGCAAACTATTCACTCTCAGCATCGAAAACTGGTTCAATTTGCGAATAGAACAGACCCTGCAATATTCTATGGATGTCGCAACAGATTATTATTCCAATCTTGAAAAAAGAGCTCTTCGCAAAGCCAAAAATATTGAGCACTTTATCAACAATCGGGAGTTGCACTTAGAGCGGAAACGGGATCAGCTACAAGCCCTGGCTCAAGAAAAACTAGTTGAATACGACCTGGCTGGAATCGTCATCTATGACGACAATTTAAAACCCGTCATTTCTGAAGTGGATTCATCAAAACTTTCTTCGCAATCCAATTTAAATTATCCCGAATTAATCCAAAAAAATTTTAATGGAAAAGGAGTAGCAGAAATTCAAGTGACTCATAAGGAAAACCTGTTGGTCGTCATTCTGCCTCTCATAGAAATGCATGGAGAAAGAATTTTAGTATGGGGTCATGTCCTCACTCTCAACCCTATTTCTGAAAGCTTGCTAAGAAAAGTTGAAACTATCAGGGACACTTTTGAGGGCTACCAGCAACAAAGATTCCTAAGATTTCCGATCAGCACAAACTATTACACGACCTTTCTTCTCATTACCCTGTTGATTATATTTTCCGCAATATGGTTGGGTTTTTATATGGCGCGGAGTATCACCGTCCCTATTCAGCACTTGGCAGAAGGCGTGCGGCGCATCACAAAAGGGGATCTCAACTTTAAGATTAAAGCAAAGGCAACCGATGAAACAGCAGTTCTTGTTGAATCCTTCAATACCATGACACAGGAACTAAATGAAAGCAGACTCAATATTCAACACGCCCACGAAAATCTTCAGAGAACGAATATCGAACTTGACCGAAGAAAAAGCTACACCGAAACCATTTTGGATAACATAGGCGCAGGCGTGGTTTCTGTCGATAAGAGAGGCTCTATCACCACCTTCAATAAGGCGGCGGAGAAAATTCTCAACCTTAAAAGTGAAAATGTTTTTGGGTCCTCCTACCATAGCGCTTTTAGTTTTTTCTCCTACCATGCAATCCGGGAACTCAGCAAGCGCATGATTGAACAGGACAAAGAGTCCATCGAAGAACAAATTGATCTACGGATAGGAGAAAATAATCTTACCCTGCTGATTAATATTCAGATCCTTCGGGCGACGACCGGGAAGTATCGGGGATTGGTTATCGTTTTTGAAGACTTGACACATCTGATAAAAGCTCAGAAAACCGCCACGTGGAAAGAAGTTGCGCAAGGAATTGCCCACGAAATAAAAAATCCTCTGACCCCGATCCAGCTCAACACGCAACGACTGAAGAAAAAATACTATGAAAATCGGGAAGACTTCGACCATATTTTTAGCGAAAGCATCCACATCATCAATCAAGAAGTTGAGGGAATGAAAGAACTACTCAATGAGTTTCTGCAGTTTTCGAGAATGCCTACGCCAAATCCTAAATCAATCTCCATCCATAAAGTCATCGATGATATTCTAATCTCTTATGCGGAGCGTGAAAAAAATTTAACCGTCAAAAAGAATTTCGACCCAAACCTCGGTTCAGTACATGCTGACCCAAAACAGATGCGCAGGGTCTTTATCAATCTGTTTGAAAATGCCACCGATGCCATTGATGATGAAGGAGTCATACAGATTAGCACGCAGGTTCTCCATGAGAAAAAACTCGTCCGCATTAAGTTTTCAGACGATGGAACAGGCATTAAATCCACCGACAGAGAAAAACTATTTCTTCCCCATTTCACCACCAAAAAACGCGGAACGGGTTTAGGGTTGGCCATCGTTAACCGAATCATTGTTGACCACAATGGTTCCATTCAAGCCAAAGACAATGACCCAAAGGGAACGGTTTTTGTTATAGATCTTCCCCATTCTCCCCTCGCCCTAAAGACGGAGAATTCTTCCGCGCGGAAACCGCATCAAATTGCATCCTTCTGATTTTGATCCGTTACTTTTATTTTGAAAACTTTTGTTCTAGAATATTGCTAGTCTGAAACTTTTTTAAAAAAAATTTATGCCGAAAAAAGTGACGTTAAATATCGAATCGCATCTTTATGAGCGCCTTGAAAATCGCTTCAAGGATGATGAGCGCGGGTTGAATCAGTTTATTATCGACGCTATCAGGATACAACTTTCGGCCCCAGCCTCGTCACCGGATGACAAAGATGGTATGGAAAACTATTTGCAAAAGGGTTCTTCGGGGAGCCGCATCTACGGGGTGAAGGGGCAAGGCTGGTAAGAGGAAATAAAATTTATGGCGAAAGATCGATTCATGGACAATGGAAACGGCACCGTTACTGATCATCAGATGAAGGTGATGTGGAAGAAAACCGACTCCTTCCAAGACACCCGGAAATGGCTCAACTGGTTCAAGGGCCAGGATTATGTGGAAATCACCAACATGGAAAAGTTCGCCGGTTGCGAAGACTGGCGCTATCCGACTCAAAAGGAGGCTTGGTCTCTGTTTGACTTAAGCTACAAGAACACCGACAAGTATGGAGACGAAATCTATCTTTCCTCCATCTTTGAACCGGGCAGTGCGGGGACCACATGGACATTGGAAGAGAAGGACTCCTCGGCTTTGGTCGTCCAATACGAAGACGGTATGAAAGTGTGGCCATCAAAGTACGCAAATCTTAACATGGCCTACCGCTTAGTCCGGTCTATCTCATAGTTTCACTGTAACAATTTAAACTCTGGCCGCTCTGGATAGATGACTTGTATCGTCGGGTCGCGGGGAGGCTCATAGTTGAAGTCTCGGTGGATGACAAATCTGATTCTTGCCACTTTGCTATTCAGTTCTTTAGATTTCCGGGGATGCACCCGTTGGGCTCCCAACTCAAGAGTAAGAGGTTCCCCGGTTGGTAGGTTCAAGATTCCCGCTACGCTTTTTTCGAGATCAATTTTTATCGACCCGGGCCTCACCCCTTCTACATGGTAACTGCCTTCGGCTATATGGACGTCGCTTCCCTCATGATAAATCCTCCACGGATAGCGAGTTCTAAATCCCCTGGCCCCAGCTAGAGGCAGAGCCGGATCCAGAAACTGGATTTGAGCTCGGCCATCGCTCTTGAAGAAATAAATATTCCGCATAGACCATAAGGCAAACTCCCCTTCGAAAGAACGCCGGGACATAATACTACAACGCCGGACTTTGAGAAGCGTTTGTAGCGACGCCCTTTTCTCTCGGATCAAATTTCTACGAACCGTCAACGCCTTAGGGTTGTAAAGATAACAAGTGGCCACGCCTAGTTTGACATCACGCGCCGAGTCGGAAGAAGTTTCCAGAATTTTCTCCAATCGTTCGATAAGTTCAGATTCGACTGCGGGAAAATAATCCCTGCCCACTTCCCGAAAAATACGGATCACGCCGTCCCAATTCTTATCAGCCAAAACTTTTTCAAAGTCGGCGACCACTTGGTCTCGGTAACTCGCTCCAGTTTCAGGAAAATATTCTTTACCTCCAAACACTTTATTTTTTAAAAAAAGATACCGTTCGGAATGACTGTAACGGAAGTAGGGATAATTAATATACGCCGCAACTGAATTGGCAAAATCTTCTTGCGGATTCTGCCGCGAATACGTGGGAAGTTGGCGGGAAGAGACTGGAGCATAATGGTCCGCGTCTGGATTGTTTACCGCCGCGAACAAATAATCATCCCCCGGTCGTCCATCCAGAGCGGGGAGATGAATCAAATTAAAGTTAGAAATTTTTAGCCACTCCGAGGAGAATGATAGATAACCTTGGAATATGTCAAAAAAATGCGCCATCTCATGCTGGACAATATTCTGCAAGATATCTCGGTCTTCATAAAATAAAGCATTAAAAAACTCTATACGAGGTTCCTGATCATCTACCTCCACACGGTAGGATGAGTGGGGATTTCTGTACACGGTTTGAAAACTGGGGAAAGTGGCGGCGAGCACATCATCCACGGGCATCCCCCCTGGAGCCGCGCGGAGTTTACTGAAATGATAAAATCCCTTCACTCCCGGTATATGTAAAAACGTTTCCGGCAAACGGGAAAACGCCGATGTTAATTCTTCAATTTCATCGGGCCTCCAACCCAATTCCAAATCCAGCAACTCATAACCAAAGCGAACTTTAAAATCATCTTTCTGTTGATCAATTTGTTGTCGGTAATTTCCAGGGTGTTCGTAGAAAGGCCTTTTGACCTCTTCGCTCCGCAAAGTTTCGGCCCCAAAAAGATTAGCAACCAAAACCCAACCTATCACTACCCATTTACGCATTGGTCTTGAGCCTCCAACTTCGTCAATGCCACTAGGCTAACAGACCAATCATGTTTTATCCATAGCGGAGAGAACCTCGTGAAATTAATATGTTATCCTGGTGTGGCGATAGAAATTTTTTTATCGTTCCGTGTTCTCAAACATCCTAAATTATTCTCTTAAAAACCTAAAAGAAAGAAGGAGGTTTCCTATGGCTAAACTGCCAGGCAGTGATGTAAAGTTAATCAGGTTAAACCCGGAATGGTCGGTGGAAAAAGCCGCTTCGGTACCAATGGAACAGGAGCTGTCTATCAACGATTTCGGGGGTAAGAGACTCGTCATCACCTTGCCGGGTGCTGGCGGTTTCTGCAACAAAGAATTTGACCTCGTTAAAGATAACATGAACAAGTTTAAAGCTGCGGGCGCAGAGGAAGTTATTGTTATCGTGGGAACCGACATTCTGAGCAACGCGGGGAGAGGCCTCCCAAATCTATTCCAAGATGTAAGCCAGGAGTTTGGCAATGCCAACAAGCTAACTCTGGAAGGAGTGAAAAGCCGTTACTTGCAACGGTCCGCCATCGCGGTGGATGCAAACGGTGAACAAGTGGCTCGGGAAGATGCCGAACTACTGGGCTGCCGAACTATTGATAGCCTTGTGGAGGTGGCAAAAAAAGCGTTTTCCTGAAAACATAATATTTGTTCTGCAACAAAAAAACCTCCCGGTATCGCCCGGGAGGTTTTTTATTTCCGCAATAAACCGTCAATAACGGTGTGAGGGCAGATGAAGAAACACTATATTTTACATTTGGCAACGGCACGCCATATTCAAATTTTAGGATCCTCAAGGGATTTTAGAATAGACTCCAACTCTTTCTCCAGCCCTCGTTTCCATTCCAAAAAAGCTTCGCGGTCGTAGACAAAATCCAGTTGAGTTCCTTTTCTTTTGAACATCTTGAGTTTGTTTTTAGCGCCGGCGACCGTGAACTTTTCTTCATAAAGCAGTCGTTTGATTTCTAACACCAACGCGACGTCGCCCTTCTTGTACAACCTCTGCCCAAATTTATTTTTAGAGGGTTTCAGCGCGTTGATTTCGTCTTCCCAATAACGCAAAACATGCTGTTCCACGCCGGCAAGGTTAGCCACTTCACCAATTTTGAAAAATAATTTATCGGGAATCTGAGGTTTCATCACGGGAAGATTGGTCTGTCGATTCCAACAACTGCTTGCTGGGTCTAAAGGTCAACACAGTCCGGGGCCGAATACGAATCGTCTCGCCGGTTTTTGGATTGCGTGCGTTGCGAGCGTTTTTCTCCCGCAAAATAAAACTGGCGAACCTTGATATCCGCACATTATTTCCCCGAGCCAATTCGGATTTGATTTCGTTAAACAAAATTTCCACGGCATGGGTAGCTTCCTGGCGTGTGAACCCGACCCTTTCATAAACATGGTCGACAATATCCGCCTTCACCGTGGTTCCATTTGAATCAGCTTTACTCAAAACTTCTTCCTTAAAAAAATGATGGCCGTCATTTACGCGGTTACTCCTTCTTTTTTTCTTCGAAGTCTCGGTTGGCCTTATCAATAATTTTTTGCATCAAATGTTCTGGGACATCTTCGTAATGATCAAACTCCATGACGAACACACCCCGCCCGCCGGTCAGGGAAGTCAAGTCGGCGGCGTAGTTCAAGACTTCCGCCATCGGCACATAAGCACGAATGGTTTGGGTATCATCCGCAGAATCAACGCCTTGAATCTTGCCGCGCTTGGCATTGATATCGCCCATTATATCCCCCACATAATCGCTTGGTACCACAATTTCTATGTTCATGATTGGTTCGATGAGAATCGGTTTGCAATCCATAACTCCTTTCTTGAATCCCAGCGAACCGGCAATCTTAAATGCCATTTCCGATGAGTCCACGCTGTGATAAGACCCGTCATACAAACTCACCTTCACATCGACCATGGGATAATGCGCAACGACACCGTTGGTCATCGCTTCCTGAACTCCCCGGTCCACCGCGGGAATATAAGTTTTGGGGATGGCACCGCCAACAATTTTATCTTCAAAAATGTAACCCTCCCCTCTTTTCCGCGGCGAGATTTCCATCCACGTATCTCCGAACTGCCCCTTCCCGCCCGTTTGCTTTTTATATTTTCCCTGCACCTTGGTGGAGCCTTTAATCGCTTCGCGATACGGCACCTTGGGAATTTTAACATCCACCTCCACCCCAAAACGGTGCTTCAACCTTTCCAGCGTCACATCAAAATGAATCTGCCCCAGCCCAGAGATTAACAACTGTCCCGTTTGAATATTTCTTTCCATCTTTAGACTTGGGTCTTCTTCCAACAACCTATGCAGTGCGCTACTGATTTTTTCTTCATCGGCTCTTGTTTTAGGTACCAGCGCGCGCGAAAAAACCGGCGGTGGGAAAGCAATAGGCGGGAACACCACCTTTTCTTCCGCGTCGGAAAATGTATCGCCCGTCAACGTTGATTTCAACTTAGCCACGGCTCCTATATCCCCCGCAGAAATTTCTGAAACTTGAACCTGCTTTTTTCCTTGCAACATATACAACTGCCCGACGCGCTCATTCGCGTCACGGGTGGCGTTGTAGATAGTCGAATCCCCCTTCAGACATCCCGAAAATATTCTAAACAAAGTCAACTTTCCCGCATAAGGGTCGGCGATAGTTTTGAATACCAAGCCCGAAGTCGGGTCATCCTTATTCGCGGAACGGGAAACGTCGGCATCATCCTTCAGTCTTTTCGCCGACTCTGGAGCCCGCATGTCGGGAGACGGAAGATATTTGATGGCCGCCTTAAGTAGAAGGTCCACGCCGACGTTATGTAGCGCAGACCCACAGACCACGGGTATCAATCGACCGTTTTGAATTCCCTCCTTCAATCCTTTGGAAAATTCCGCTGCGGTCAACTCCCCGCGCTCAAGATATAATTCAGTCAAACCGTCGTCGACTTCTGCCACGGTCTCCGTCAATTTTGCGCGGCTGGTCTCCACTTCATCCTTAATCCCCACAGGCGTTTCCCCCGCCTTTCCGTTGCCTTTGCCATCTTTATCGTAGGAGAAATATTGATTATCGATGAGGTCTACGATTCCCGAAAAATTTTTTCCGGTGGCGTCGGGGAGTTGTATGAAGACCAAACTTTTGTTGAATTTATTTTTGATAGTTTCCAGAACAGGAGTGACCGTAGCCCGGTCGTGGTCCAGTTTGTTCAAGAAAATAATTCGGGGAAGGTTTAGTTGATCAGCCCAGCCCCATATTTTTTCCGTATAAAACTGAATCCCTTCATCGGCGCCAATCACAAAAATCAAACCATCGACCACTCTGAGACAGGCGGGCGTGTCGGAAATAAAATTACTGCTTCCCGGTGTATCTACGAGGTTTACTTTGGTCGCGTCCAGTTTGCAAAAGGCGACCGCGGCATCTATCGAATGTCCGCATTTTATTTCATCTGGATCAAAGTCCATGACCGAAGAGACGTCGCCAACTTTGCCCAACCGATCGGAGACTCCGGAAAAATATAAAATCGCTTCCGCTAAAGATGTCTTGCCTGAACCGCCATGTCCCACCAATCCGATATTCCTGACATCTTGAAGTTTATATTGTTTCATACGCACCTTAATCGGTAACAGGCCGCCCGCAAATCAGAACGCCAGAGACGTCGCCCAGTCCTTCGAGCCGCGAAACAAGAGCCGTCGTCGATGAACAATAGCCATGGTGATTGGAACTATAAACATTCCAAATTTTACGGCGAATGTCAAAAATTAATACGCGGTAACTTCTCTAAATAGAAAGGATTTTTTTCGCCGCCGCGCGGAATCGCGGTGACGCAGGAGCGGACCAAGCCCGCGAACTTTTCCCCCATCCATTTCTTTTCGAAGCACGTAAGCCCGCAACAAAAAATTGTGCGCCCGCCACGCCCGCCACCCGCGCCGCGTTCGCGCCAAAAAAGGATTGAGCGAAAAACTCAGCAAGCTGGAGTTTGGCCGTGTGCTTTATCACCTCAATGTTCTTGATGCTGAGGACGATGGCGGGTTGGGTTGGCATGGCCGATTGGAACAGTCAATAAATCCAGGATTCATGGCGTAGCGGTGATATGTTCAACATCTCCCGATAAAATTCCCATTTTGGCATCACGCTATCCATCAAAGCGATAAATCGGTTGTTGTGGGTGGGTTCTCGCAGGTGAGCCATTTCGTGAGCAATAATGTACTCAAGGCAATATGGTGACTTCTTTGCAAGTTCCGTATTAAGCCTGATGCTCCTTGCGCTGGGGTTGCAGCTACCCCATTTTGTTTTCATCCTGCGCACAAAAAACCTTTTCGTTTTGACATGCATTAGCTTTTCCCATTTTGCTATCAATGTCGGGGCCGCTTCCTTGAGTTGCTCGCGATACCATTCTTCCAGTATGGCTTGCTTTTTATCCCGGATTGTTCCTGAACGAACCCGGAGAATTATTTTTTTATGCTTCAATTCCACACGCGGTGCAGCGTCTTCTTCAACTACATTGAGCAGGTAGCGTTTTCCCCAAAGGTAGTGGCTTTCTCGGTCTAAGTACTCGCGGGGTGTCTCGCGCTCTTGGTTGCGCAGCTTCGTCTGCTGTTGCTTGATCCAACCCAATTTTGAAATGGCGAAGACGCGTATGGTGTCCAGGTTCATGCGCTTCGGCGCCGAGATCCGCACACGGCCTGTCGGAGGGTGAACACTGAGATGAACGTTTTTGATGTCCTTTATAACTACATCCACCGCGATATCGCCCAGCTTTATCTGCGACACCATCAGTACTCACCCTGCGCTTTGATGATGAGGAAGATTCGCTCCACTTCGTCCTCGGACTTCAAGATGTTATTCAACGCAGCCTTGATGACTTGTTCGCGGGCTTGAACTCCGCGCCATTCGTCCGGCCGTGCCCGCTTTACCGTGGCATCAATCTTTATGGTTAGATCCAGTGCTGAGTCGCTAGGAGTGCTGTACTTGGCTGGTTTCTCAGCCGTCATCCCCTCTACCAGCGGTGGCGTCCCGCCGTCGCTCTTCAAGTTGTGGTAGAGGGCGCGCTGTCCAGGAGTAGTGAGCGTTGAGGGTAGGCTGTCGTCCAGCCCCGCCTGAACTCGCTTCGCAAGGCCCGCGATCTTCTTCAGGTATTCCTCGTATTCAAGGCGTTCGGCTTTCAGATCGGCCAATATCTCGTTCAGTAAGAACGACATCCTGCCGTAATAGGCCGGATCCTTTAGGTGTTCCTTGATGATCTTGCTCCGCACGTTGTTGGCGATGGTTTCGGCAACGGCTCTCTGGTTTCCCTTGATCCCGTCGGGCAGACTGTTGATGGTGTCCGCGATGCCGGTTTTCACGATAATCTCCAGCAAACCCATGTTGTCAAAGGGCGAGATCTTCCTCGGCTCGTCTGCTTCAATGTAGGTGTCGATGAGGTGCCGCATGTCGGCCTCGTAGGCTTTGAGGTCAATGGTCTCGCCGCTGGCCTTGGAGATGACCTCGCGCAGTTTTACGTAGTGGTTGAGATTGGCTTTAATCTGGGCCACGCGGGTTTCGTCGTAACCGGCTCCCGCCAATTCGTCGGCTATGTTGGCATAGGCCCGCACCAAACCGACGGTGGCCTTGTACAATGCCGTGCGCTGGGGTTCGTGTTCGGCCAAGTCATCGGGCATTTCGGTGTTTCCGCAGAAGTAATGGATGTGCTCCAACTCGCCCTTGGGCGGCTCGACCGGTTCGCATAGCAGCGCGAGTTCCTCCAGCGCGTTGTCCAATCGTTCCTTCCCTTTCTTGAGGCGGTCCTGCAGTAGCACCTCCGGTTTAGACCCGTCCGCACTGTAATCAAGTTCGGCGGTGTAAACAGCAATGGCGTTCTCAACCTTATTGAACAGATCCTTGTAGTCCACGATGTATCCGAAGTCCTTGTCATCGCCGTCCAGACGGTTGACGCGGCAGATGGCCTGGAAGAGCCCGTGGTCCTGCATGGACTTGTCGATGTAAAGGTAGGTACATGGGGTGGCGTCAAAGCCGGTGAGCAACTTGTCCACCACAACAAGCAGTTTCATGTTCGTCGGCTGGGTTTTGAAATGATTCTTCGCCTGCTCCTCATAGGTCTCGGTCTTGCTCATGCCCGGGTTGGCCGCGATGTCCTTCAACAACTCGGTGTAGGTATTATAAATGAACTGTTTATCGGTTTCGGTGTTGGCGCCGGTCTCCTCCAGTGTCACGTCCCTCGCATCCGGGTTGTATGAGGTCACCACCGAGCACTTGCCCTTGAGCGGCGTCTTCTGGAACAGGGTGAAATACTTGCAGGCTTCGTAGATGCTGGATGCCACGAGAATGGCATTGCCGCGTTCACTGGACAGGCGCGGCTTGACGCTGAAGTCAAAAACGATGTCGCGCACCACCCGGTCCATCCGCGAACTGGAGCTGAGCACATGTTGCGACGTGCCCCATCGCTCTTTCAACTTGTCCTTCTGCCAGTCGTTCAGCCCCTTGGTCTTGACCTCGAACCAGGCATCAATCTTGTCTTCGGAGCCAAGCCGCTGGTCAATCTCGCGCGCCTCATAAATGAGATCCAGCACGACCCCGTCCTTGACGCCTTCGCTGAATTTGTAGGTGTGGATGTAGCCGCCGAAGACCTCCAAGCTGGTCTGTTTGTCCTTCTTGAGCAACGGCGTGCCGGTGAATCCGATGAAGACCGCGTTCGGCATCATGGCCTTCATCACACGGTGCAATTTGCCACTTTGCGTGCGGTGGCACTCGTCCACGAAGACGAACACCTCGCCCACCGTCGGACTGGGTTCGGCTTCCAGATCATTGATAAATTTGTCAAAGTCGTCCGCATCCCTTCGCCCGAACTTGTGTACCAGCGAGCACAGCAGGCGCGGCGTGGCTTGACCAAGCTTGCTTATTAGGTCGCGGCCGCTGCTGGTGCGCTTGATGGCTTCGCCCGTCCCCTTGAAGACGCCCTCAATTTGTTTGTCTAACTCGTCGCGGTCGGTGATGATGGCGACCCGGGCCTTGGCATTATTTTCCAGAATCCACTTGGCGAGTAGCACCATCACAATGCTCTTGCCGCTTCCCTGGGTGTGCCAGATTATGCCGCCCTTTTTCTCGCTCACATGACGTTGAGCAGCCTTCACACCGAAATACTGGTGGGCGCGCGGCAGTTTTTTCACGCCGCCGTCGAAGAGCACGAAGTCGTGCATCAATTCAATAAGCCGGTCTTTACGACACATCTTGAGCAGATACTTGTCCAGCTTGAAGCAGCTGTCATCCGCCTCGTCTTCTTTCCATTTGAGGAAGTATTTCTCCGGCGTGCCGATGGCACCATACTGTAAGCCCTCGGAGTCGTTACCGGCGAACACGAATTGCACTGTGCTAAAGAACCAGGCGTTGAACACCTTCGACTGGTTGGAGAGGTTCTGGCGTATGCCGTCCCCGATACTGACGCGGCTGTTCTTCAGTTCCAACACGCCGACGGCGATGCCATTCACATAGAGCACGATGTCAGGCCGTCGCTCCTGGTTGCCCTTGAGGGTCACCTCCTCGGCCAGGGCAAAGTGGTTTGCTTCGGGCTCCTCCCAGTTGATGAGGTGGACGGTCTCGGTGTTCTCACCCGCCGCCACCTGAACCTGCACGCCGTAACGCAGGAGGCTGTATACCTCTTTGTTGTTGTCGTAGAGACTGTTTGGGTTGTTCGCCTCGGTGCGCAGAGCGTAGAGCGCTCTAGCAATCTGCTCGGGGCTGTAGCCACTCCTCTTCAGGTAATCCGATAGCCATTCCTCCTCAATGTTGCTGTTGCCGTCGCGATAGGTCCAGTCGCCAAGATACTCGTATCCTAACTTTTCTTTGAAAAGTTTGATCACGCGGTCCTGAGTAATCCGTTCTGGTTTGCCGACGGTGCTCATATCAGTCTGATCCTTCCGGTGAGCAGGTTGTGCATCATGCCGGCCTTGAGTTGACGGGCCTTGCCCAGCTTGGTTTCCAGCGCCTCGATTTCCGCGTCCATGTCGGAGAGGACGGTGGCAATGGCGGTTTGTTCGGCTTTGGGAGGTGAGCCGAAACTAAACCCAGTGAGGTTCTCTTTCTTAATGTATGGGATGGATGAACCAATCTTCCCAAGACCAAGAGAAGTCGCCAGTCGATCTTGTAGCTGTTGCCATAGATAACCCACGTGAGTCGAAATGCCGTGAACAACGTAAGTGCGCTGATAGGCTTCAAATTTACCGTGGCAATAGCTTAAGTTGCCCACATCACCATTCCCAGCAATCAAGATCGCTTCCATGTCGAAAGAATAGAAATCGCTAAAGGTATGCGTTCTTGAACAAGTGAAGAACGGATACGCACCGTTTGGATTACCCTCATTTACATCCTTTCGACCAGTAGTTATTTGTGAGACTTCGCCAAGTCGAACAACCCCCCAATCCTCCGGGATCACGCCGACCTCGGTCTGCTTAAAGCTGGTCTTGATTTGAAAACCCGGCAGGCGCTTCTTGCCAGTGAGCAGTTGCTGCATGGCGCCTTGTTTGAGGTGGCGCTTCTTGGCGATGAGTTGCTCAAGCGATTCGATGAGCCCATCGGCATCAGAGAGCGCCCCGGCAATGGCTTCCTGTTCAGCTTTGGTGGGGGGGAGTGGGATAAACAGCCCTTTAATTTGAGTGCCGGTGATAAGAGGTTGCCCCGAACCAAATACCATCGAATTAAGACGCTTTGCCTCGAGCTGCCTCCAAAAGTAATCCATGTTCACTGAACAGGCAGTCTTTACCATGATCGTATTATCTGTGACCCCATATTCTCCCTCGACAATGCACAATTTGCCTGCGTTTGCCCCAACCCGCGCAACGAGTATCGCTCTACCCGAATATTCATTGTGCACGCTAAAACCGATGATTCCGGTCGATCCATGCACGGGATACTCGCCTAACTTTGAATCTACATGTGACCTGCCCGACGCTACCTTGGTTGCAAGATTACCCACTTTCTCAAGAACCCAATCCTCCGGGATCACGCCGACCTCGGTCTGCTTGTAGCCGGCTCTCAGTTCCATGAGAAACCCATCTTCTCCAGATGTAGGTTCACCTTTTCTTCCAGCTCGGTGACCTTGGCCGCAACCTGCGGCAGCGGGGTCTCGTAGCGTTCGGCCAGTTCCTTCACGCGCTGGGTCAGGGCCTGGCTGATGCGGTCCATCTCGCCGCTGGCGGCACCGGCGAGCGTGGCCAGCCATTTGTCCTCCACCACCAGCGTCTTGACCTCGTCCTCGCTTAAGCCCGGATACTTGGCCAAGGCCGCCGTGTCCAGTGCTGCATCGGCTTCCTTGATGGCTTTTTTCTTGGCTGCCTCGTCCTTATTGAGCGCAAGCCAGGCGTTCAGCGTCTTGGCTTCGTCCTTCGCGTCCGAGTCGCCTTTAATCTCCCTCAGCCAGGTGATGACGTTGGTCTTGTTCACCTTGTCAAATTCTGCGAAGGCGCCTTCTTCGCCGCCATGCTCTTCTTCAAGTTCGGCCAGTAGCGAAGTCAGTATTTCCTGTTCGGCCTCCAACGCTTCGACAGCCTGTTGTTCCGCGGTGAAGTAGCGGGCAACAATGAGCGATTTGGGAATGAGGTCACAGACCCAGCCTTTGTCTTTCTCCTTGCCCTTTTTATCCTTCTCAATAATGCGCGTGATTTTGGCCGTCCAGTCGTCGGCGGCAATAAGATAGCAGTCGTCCTGCATGGTTTCGACCCAGTAGTCCATTAGGTGCTGATAAACATCATAGGGATCGATGAGCGGCTTGTCGGTGTAATGAGCGAGCAGGTTTTCGGAGAGCGTGACAATGATTTCCTTTGGGTGGAAGCCAAATTTTAATT
Source organism: Nitrospina sp. UBA6727 (assembly GCA_002454045.1). Classification (GTDB taxonomy): domain Bacteria; phylum Nitrospinota; class Nitrospinia; order Nitrospinales; family VA-1; genus LS-NOB. Next base: position 51,897 of record DKID01000011.1, read on the forward strand.
TTCGTAGCGTTTTCGCACTTTTGTCCCGCCACGCAACGAAGTGGTCATTCATGCTGGTGATGAAGACGGTGAACTCAGGGTGTTCGTAGATGGTGGATTGGATGGTTGTTTTCTCTACGATGAGGTTGAGATAATGGGGTCTATTGGTCTTGAACAGGGCTTTTCGTAGTTTGGGGCAAATGTCCCAGTAGTTTTGGAGTGCATCAACATCGGCGGTCGGGATGCCACCCTGCAGATGCCCGGCAATGTCCTGCAAATCTTCGGGCGTTTGGCTGTCGATATAACGCGGAAGGTTGAGATTGAACGCGTTCTCCTCAATCTTCGTGAAGGGGACCATGCGTGCGTATTTCGGGATGTCAAGCCGTTTGTTGAAGACGTCCACGATTTTGTGGATGTCCCTGTTGCGCAGGCGATTCTTGGGCCCGTCCTTCATGAAGCCGCCGCTGGCATCAATCATGAAGATACCCTTGCGCGCCTGAGCGTCCTCCTTGTCTATGATCACGATGCAGGCGGGGATGCCGGTGCCGTAGAAGAGGTTGGCGGGCAGGCCGATGATGCCCTTAATGTAGCCCTTGCGCACGAGGGCGCGGCGAATGTCGGCCTCCGCATTGCCGCGAAATAACACGCCGTGCGGCAGGATGCAGGCACCCTTGCCCGTGCTCTTGAGGGAGCGGACGATGTGCAGCAGATACGCGTAGTCGCCCTGCTTGTCCGGTGGCGTGCCGAATGACTTGAAGCGTTGGTAGGGATCATTGAGTGGGTCAAGTCCCGTGTTCCAGCGCTTGTCGGAAAACGGCGGATTGGCGACGACATAGTCGAAGGTCTTGAGAGTGTCGCCGTTCTTGAACTTAGGATCGGCCAGCGTGTTGCCCTGCTCAATGAGCGCTGTAGGGTTATTGTGCAAAATCATGTTCATCCGCGCGAGGGCGCTTGTTGCAGCGTCTTTTTCTTGCCCGTAGAGCGTGACCTCGGTGCTGGCCTCGTCGCCCACCTTCAAGAGCAGCGAGCCCGAGCCGCAGGTGGGGTCGTAGATGGTGGTCGAAGCGCTCGTCTTCGCGGCACGGATGCCACTGATTTGCGCGATGATTCGGCTGACTTCGGCGGGCGTGTAGAATTGCCCCTTGCTCTTGCCACTCTCGGTGGCGAAATGCCGCATCAGGTATTCATAGGCGTCACCGAGGATGTCATCGCCATCGGCGCGGTTCTTCGAGAAATCGAGGGCTTCATTCTCAAAGATAGCGATGAGATTGGTAAGCCGGTCCACCATCTCCTTGCCGGACCCGAGCTTCGTCGCGTCGTTGAAGTCCGGCATATCGGACAGCTTGTTGTCACGGGCCAACGGGGCAATAATCTTCTTGTTGATCTGATCGCCAATATCGCTCTTGCCCTTGAGTGCGACCATGTCCTTGAAACTGGCGCCTTCGGGGATGGTGATCGGCGCGAACGGCTGGCCGGCATACTTGTCGCTGACATATTTGATGAACAGGAGCACGAGGACATAGTCCTTATACTGACTGGCGTCCATACCGCCGCGAAGTTCATCGCAACTGGACCAAAGGGAAGAATAAAGTTCTGATTTCTTAAGGGCCATGTTGAGTTATTAACGCCTTCTCTTCATTGTGTATAAGCTCAGATACCTTTGGCGCTCCATGGCGGTGAAAGCGTGTCTCGCGGATGGCGGTGCGTTGTCAGCCCGCCGGATTTGGCAGGAGGCAGCTCATCGAAGTAACCCAGCGAATGTAAGCGCCGAGCCGATTCAAAGCTACGCTAACGACAATAACGTGGTGTTTCCCCCGGTGGCGGTGGTGTCGGTGCTGACCGCGCGCTCCACCGCGAAGCGGTGCAGATAATTCGGGCCGCCGGCTTTTGGGCCGGTTCCCGATAGCCCTTCGCCGCCGAACGGTTGCACGCCCACCACCGCGCCAATCATGTTTCTATTGACGTAAACATTGCCGACCTTGATACGACTGACAATTCTTTTTACCGTGGATTTAATGCGGCTATGTATTGCGAAAGTTAATCCATAACCGGCGGCGTTGATGTCATCGACCACGCGATCAATTTCGGCGGCGGCGAAGCGCGCGACGTGCAACACTGGACCGAACACTTCGTTTTTCACATCGGCAATGCCGCCGACTTCAATCATCGCCGGCGCGAAAAAATATCCGCGGCGCGGTGCGCGCGTCGCAACTTGTTCAACATTGAAACCTTCGGCGCGACACATTTTAATGTGTGTGTGCAGTTTTTGTTTTGCATCGGCGTCGATAATCGGGCCGACGTCGGTGGCGATG
>DKID01000032.1 GCA_002454045.1 Nitrospina sp. UBA6727
CGCCGTATTAAGGTCCCCGCGCCCCCCTTCCCCCATTTTTTTCCGGCGGCGTTTTTCCCCGCAGCGTTTTTCTCGGCGGCGTTTTTTCGTCTGCGGATTTTAGTCCGCGATTAAGATTTGTGCGGATAAATGACGTAGAGCATGAGATAGGTTGCGGTGCTGGTCACCAGTACCAAAGCGAAGACGACCATGGTGACTCGCCCCAAAATCCGATGCCGTCTTGCCGCCGTCGGTAGTAATTTTTCGATGAGTTTCTCCGCGCTGACCACCAACGCGATGGTGGCGAAAATCAATCCATACGCCACGCTGGCGCCGAACGGATTCTGCCGAACCGCCAGTAAAATGGCTTGCACCAGAGCCCAGCATCCAAAAATGGTGAGCAGAATTATTTTGAACGTGCGCGGTTGCATTTTCAATTCCCCGGTTTTCAGACGGTAATCTCCGCCCGTGTTTTCGCTGGCGCGGAATCCCAATGGGATCATGTAGAAAGCGAGAACCAATCCTAAAGTAACCAGAAAGAGATGGGTAGTTAAGACCGGGACGAAAACGTTATGGTAAACATCGTCCGTGCCGCCGAAGCCTTCCCTGCCTTCAAAGGCGAGAACCCCGAGTTGCCGGGCGTAATAGTAAGCGCAGAAGTAGACGACCATCGACACCATGGAAACGAGAATCAGTTTATGGTGCCGAGTTCCCTGCGCCTTCTTAGCCATCGCCCACGACACAAGAAAGAGAATGGTGAAAACGAGTGCCAGCAGATAACTGACGTCGGCCCCTATCGTCCCCGATGGAGCCAAAAATCCGGGTTGCTCGAGAAGCGTTTTCATGTTCACGGCGAAACTTTTTTCGTGTGAGGATGGCGGCGGCGCGATGACGACGGTGACGTGACGGCGCGACGACGGTGACAGCGGCGGAGTCGTATTGGCAAGGGTATCGACGGCATCCGAAAACGCATCAACTTTCCCCTTTGCCTATCAACCAAGTTCCGCCATAAAACTCGGAGGCGCCGAGCAACGACAAGGTCAGCAGAAATTCCATGCTCGTCTGCTTGAAGAACATAAAGACCACCGCCGTGACGGTGGCCAAGCCAATCAGTTGCAACGTCCTGCCCAAAAAATATCTTACCGACTTCACGATGATTCAGCCTTTCAGCGCAACCTTGACCTGCTTATTGGCGTCCATCAATTCCGCTAAACTGTCTTTGCTAAACTGGTGCATGTTTTCGCGAACCGATGCCAACACGATGCTGCCCGCCTTGGTAAAAGTGCTGGGAGAATTTGGTACGGAAGGGTCGGGTTGACCGCTCATAACTTTCTCGCGCCGTTTTGCCACCACCTTATTGTCGAACAAATCGTCCAGGGGAAATCGGTATTGAAGTTTTACATAGTTCCGCTTTTTTTCGGTTTCCTTGCTTGAGTCCCAAACTATATTCTCCATTTCGATCGACTCCGGCTTGTGCGTTCCCTTCGCCAAAATTTTTTTGATTTGCTGGAAATAGGATTGCATCGCCTTCGGCGTTTTGATTTCATCCTCTGGAATTTTTGAACTGATTTCAAACTCGATGGTGTTGTCGCTCAAGACGGGGCGACTGATTTCGTAGGTGACATTGTCGTGGTTAAATCGGCGTCCCTTTTTGGCTGTGTATCTCGACTGCATCTCCTCAACCAACGCGGCGAGGCCCTCGGTGGCAAATTGACTAAACAGCAAACCTTTTAGATTCGGCATTCATTTTTCTCCAAATAAAAATTTTGATCAAAATTGATTACACCGCCGCCGGCTTCGTCCTCGCGCGGGAAGAACGGGTCGCAAGGACGCTAACATTCGCTAACATTTTTTCGCGCGATCAAAACGGCGGCATGGATTGCGATGGCAACGACGCCATTGCAGACGAGTTCGCCGTCATCGCCGCCGTCGCTTTCAAAAAATTATTGGACCCGTTGTCCTGATATACATAGCGGATTTTTATACAGCCCGCCTCCTTGTTGTCGCAATAGAAATTCAAAAACTGGAACTTGGCAAACTTACCGTTGGCGGTGCGCGCGGCGTAGATATTTTTCTTGGCGGTGAGTTTGTGAGTGAAATAATTATAGTTGTACCATTTCGTCAAGACCGGGTTTTCGGTTTCCGTTTTCGCCGCGATGTCCTGAATATAATTTTCCGTGGGCACTTCCGCCACCGTGTCAAAATCGACGACGCCCAAGTCGAGCAGCCCCGCCTTCCCCAGCCGAGTTGAAGCGCCGCCGTTGGATATCACCTTGCCCCGCCTAAAAGCCAAGTCCCACTCCAAAGACGAAGTGTCGAGAATGCGAACCGGCGCGCCGCGGGAAAAGTCAAAATACACATAGTCTTTTTCCGAAGAAGCGTTTACCGTTGTCACTCGGGCGGCAAGCAAATTAGCAAAAGACGCCGGCGCGGGTTCCGCCTTTTCCTCAGACTTGCTAGCCATCTTGCCTGCTTCGGGAAGGGTGACGCTGGGAGAGTTCAGAAAATTTTCCAACTGCACAAGTTTCGCGGGCAACCAGAAAATACCGACCAAAAGTAGCGAGACGCAGAGGTTGAGCAAAAAAATATTCCGCCAAAGTTTTTTCTTTTTGTCCATCCGCGGATCAGACATCGGCGGCGCGGTTCTGTCAAAAGGTTCATTCATGATGCAAATTTTTTTATGGCTTCGGTCGCGTTGCGGTTCCGAAATCGGCGACACAATAATCGCGAATTATATATCACCGCGACGGCGAATAAAATAGCAATTCTCGGACAAAAAGAATAGTGTAGCAATTTTTCAAACGCCGCTTATGAACCAACACATCAACCGCGCTTTCGAATGGGTTCCCGCCGACTTGCAACCGTGGGTGCTGATTTTTCTCATCGTGACCGCGATGACGGCGTTCACCCTGGGCGCGTGGCAAAAACTAAACCGTCTGCGGAAAGCCGCGCCGGACAACCGATTCGACCAACCTATCAAACGCATCGTCACCACTCTTCGCATCGCCTTCGGGCAAAAAAAATTCATGCAGGAACCGAAGTCGGGGTGGATGCACGCCGTGATATTCTGGGGATTTCTAATCCTCCTCATCCGCGCCGGCGAATTTTTTGTCGTCGGTTTGTTCCCGCAAATTGATTCCCATTTTCCCGGCAGCGCCCCCTTCATCTTGCCTTATCTGTGGGTCAAAGACGGCGCCGTCGTCGCGGTCACAGCGGCGGTACTTTACGCCCTCTATCGTAGATTAGTGACGAAGCCCGCCCACCTCACACTCTCCGGCGAAGGACTCCTCATCCTGTACTTGATACTCGTCATCATGGTCAGCGATGTTTTATTCGACGCCGCCTTCCTCGCTCTGCGCCCCGATGTAGAAGGCGCCGCGACCCTCGCCGCACTTTTCGTTCCCGTCGTCAGCCAGTTGGGGACGAACTTCGCCGGGCACCTTCACAGCCTGTCCTACTGGGCGCATGTGTCCGCCATCCTTTTTTTTCTGACGCTCCTTCCGCGTAGCAAACATTTTCACATCCTGACTTCTATCCCAAACGTTTTCTTGTCCAACTTAAATCCCGGCAGCAGTTTGCATCGCATCAATTTTGAAGACAACGACAACGATGACAACGACGACAAAACCTTCGGCGTCGCGGAAATAAAAAGTTTCACATGGAAACAAATGCTGGACTTGCACACCTGCACCCAATGCGGTCGGTGCGACCAAGTCTGCCCGGCGCTGGCGACCGGCAAACCGCTTTCGCCGCAAGAGTTGACCGTCAACTTGCGCGACCACCTGAACAGTTTGCGCGACGACGCCGAGGATGCCGTCGATGACTCCGCCGCCGTTGCCGACGTCGACCTGCTCGGTGATGTCGTTCACGACGAAACCCTTTGGGCTTGCACCACCTGCGGCGCCTGCGAATCCGCTTGCCCGGTGATGATCGAATACATCGACAAAGTGATCGACCTCCGCCGCGGACTCGTCATGACCAAAGACCGCTACCCGCAAGAGTTTGTCGCCGCGTTCAAATCGCTGGAAACCCAATCCAACCCGTGGGGATTTCCCAAACACTCGCGCAGCGACTGGGCGGCAGCCGACCTCGGCGTTCCCGTTTGGGACAAAGCCAACCCCACCGAGTATTTATATTTCGTCGGATGCAACGGCTCGTTCGACGCGCGCGGCAAAAAAATTTCCGCGGCGGTGGTCAAAACTTTGCAACGGGCCGGCGTCAGTTTTTCCATTCTCGGAAACGATGAAGGCTGCACCGGCGACCCGGCACGGCGCGCGGGCAATGAATATCTGTTCGACATGTTGGCACGCAAAAACGCCGCCACCTTCCAGCAAAAAGGCGTACAAAAAATCGTCACCCACTGCCCGCATTGTCTCAACACGCTGAAAAATGAGTATCCCGAATTCGGCGCGCAACTGGAAGTAATTCACCATTCCGAGTTGCTGGAAAAATTGCTCGCCGATGGAAAACTATCCGCCGACAAAAAAATCGGCGGCACCGTTGTCACGCACGATTCCTGCTACTTGGGGCGACACAACGGAGTCTACGACGCGCCGCGCAACGTGCTCGCGGCGGGCGCGGACAAAACTCGCGAAGTCAAACAAAGTCGCGAAAACGGAACTTGTTGCGGAGCCGGCGGCGCGCGGTTCTTGCTCGAAGAAAATATCGGCACGCGCATGAGCCACCATCGGCTCGACGAATTGCTGGCCGCCAACCCCGACACCATCGCCACATCCTGCCCCTATTGCGTACTCATGTTGGAAGACGCGGTGAAGGCGAAGGGCTTGCAGGGGAAAGTGCAAGTCAAAGACATCGCCGAGTTCGTCCTCGAAAAATAAACGCGGCGTCGTCGTTATCCGCCGGGAATTTTTCGTAGCGCATCGTTCAACCGCGCTAAAGTTTTTTCGCGCCCGAGCAAAAGGATTACATCGTAAATGCCGGGGCTGACGGTGGTGCCGGTGAGTGCGACGCGAACCGGTTGCGCCAACTTGCCGAGTTTCACGCCTTCCGCCGTCACGATTTTTTTGAACAACGCTTCAATCTCGGCGGCGGAAAAATTCTCCAGTTGCGAAAGTTCGGCGGCAACTTTTTCCAGCAAGGTCGCGGCATCGGCGGTCAGAAACTTTTTTCGCGCCGCCTCGTCAAACTCCACTTCCTCCTTGAAATAGAACGCCGACTTTTCCGCCATCTCCACCAAAGTTTTGGCGCGCTGATTCAGCGACGGGATGACCGCGGCGATTTCCGCAGCGTCGCGACCGTGCCCTTCCGGCAAGACGCCCGCGCGGCGGAGGAACGGTTCCAAATGCCGCGCCAAATCTGTCGGCGGCGTGGTCTTGATGTAATGCTCGTTCAGCCACGACAACTTTTCGAGATTGAACACCGCCGCCGAAGTGTGCACCGCGTCTAAGGAAAAGTTGCGGATCATTTCGTCGCGCGAAAAAATTTCCTGATCGCCGTGCGACCAACCGAGCCGCGCCAAATAATTTATCATCGCGGCGGGCAGGTAGCCCATGTCGCGATAAGCGAGCGCGGAAGTCGCCCCGTGGCGCTTGCTGAGGCGGGCTTTATCCGCTCCCGTAATCATGGAAATATGCGCGAACTGCGGCGGCGAAAAGTTGAGCGCGTCATACAATAAACATTGTCGCGGCGTGTTGGAAAGATGATCATCGCCGCGCACGACATGCGTGATGCCCATGTCCGCGTCGTCAACCACCACCACAAAATTGTAGGTGGGGGAGCCGTCCGTCCGCTGCAAAATTAAATCGTCCAGTTCCGCAACATCGAACACGACTTTGCCGCGCAACATATCTTCCACCACCACCGAGCCCGCAAGCGGCGCCTTGAAGCGGACCACGGACGGCGCCGCCGTCGGCGCGTTGGTTCGCTCGCGACAAGTTCCGTCATACTTCGGCTTGCGGCCTTTTTTCTGCGCCGCGCCGCGCTTGCGCTCCAAATCTTCCGCCGTGCAATAGCAACGATAAGCCTTGCCCGCTTGCAACAACTGCGCGACTTTTTGCGAATAAAGTTCCTGCCGCTCGGTCTGCCGATACGGGCCCTCGTCCCAGTCCAATCCCAACCACCGCATGGACGCGAGAATTTCGGCGATCGATTCCTCCGTGGAGCGACCCCGGTCGGTGTCCTCGATGCGCAGCACGAATTGTCCGCCGTGATGGCGGGCGAACAGCCAGTTGAACAGCGCCGTCCTCACCCCGCCGATATGCAAAACTCCGGTTGGACTGGGCGCGAAACGCACCTTAACCCGATCGCTCATTTAGTTCCTTCAAAGAAATGTCATCGCGGTGAAGTTGACAACGGCAGCGGTGACGGCGGCGGCGTAGTACACAAAGGAAGAACGCGACAATATAGCACACCTGCGCCCCGTATCCGTCCGCGGCAAATCCTGTGGTATCATCGCCGCCTCGTTCACTTATTGCTATGAGGTCGCATGAAACGCAACCGCGCGGGCGGCGAGACCATCAACGCGAAGACACCGACGCCGCGCCGACAAACCCTTCTTCTCCTGTGCGCACTAAGTCTGTTCGCACTAACCGCTTGCGGCGGGGGTGGCGGAGGAGGTTCGTCCAGGCCATCAACGATGCCACCGCCACCACCGTCACTCGTCTGCGTCTCGCCCGAGGAAAACATCAACGGTGTGTGTGC
>DKID01000036.1 GCA_002454045.1 Nitrospina sp. UBA6727
CGGCGCCACGGTGCATCCGCGCGAAGTGGTGAAAAGCGTCCTGTTCCATAACGCCGCCGCGGTCATCATCGCCCATAACCACCCCTCCGGAATCGCCGAGCCCAGCCAAAGCGACACAGCAATAACTCTAAAACTGCAAGAAGCCTTACAATTGATTGATGTCAAAATTAATTTAAACCGACTACTCGGAGTGAAAAATGATGTATTCCAACGCGCCCGCACAACACTTCCTGACGGCACTTGCTCGTCTGACTGAAAATCCCAGAGCCCAGGGCGATCTGTTTGAACGCCTGACCAAGGAATGGTTGCTAAATGCGCCGCCGCATCAGCAGTTATTCAAGGAAGTTGATTTGTGGCGAGATTGGGCGGCGCGACAGAACATCGACCAAACCGACACTGGCATTGATCTGGTTGCCCGCACCTATGACGACGAATATTGCGCTATTCAATGCAAATTTTTCTCTCCCGAACACAACCTGCAAAAATCCGACATAGATTCATTTTTCACCGCCTCGGGTAAAACTTACAGCGGTGTTAGATTTAGCCAGCGGAAAATTGTCGCCACCACCGCTAAGTGGTCAAAACACGCCGAAACTGCGATTGCCAACCAGCAAATCAACTGCACTCGCCTTGATTTCACCGCCGAACTAAGCAACGCAAATATCAATTGGGACGCCGTGCGACAAATACTTCCCTGGGATGATACGGAAGACAAAAAAATAAAATATTCATCGCCGCAAGACGAACTGGATATTCAAGAGCCAGAGATGGCTGTTAATATTAATTTTGAATCTCTGCTCGGCAAAATTTTGCCGATACAACGAGACGGCAATATCTCAGGAAAGCAACTGCGTCCGCACCAGCAACAAGCCGTGGATGATGTGATTGCTGGTTTCCAAAACGCCGACCGCGGCAAACTCATCATGGCCTGCGGCACTGGCAAAACTTTCACCGTATTAAAAATCGCCGAACAACTGGCGCCGCCGAATCGCAACACTGGCGGCAACATCCTGTTTCTTGTGCCATCGTTGGCATTGTTGTCGCAAACATTACACGCTTGGTCGGCAGACGCCATGCACCCGTTACGCAACTTCGCCGTTTGCTCCGACACCAAAGTCAACAAACGCAGCGAAGACATCAGCGTCTGCGACCTCGCCATCCCCGCCACCACCGATAGCAAAAAACTAGCGGAGCAATTAAAACAGTCCACCAGCCGTACCAATGTGGTTTTCGCCACCTACCACTCCATTGATGTGGTAATCAAAGCACAACAACAAGGCGCACCGGATTTTGATTTGATTATCTGCGATGAAGCGCATCGCACCACCGGTGTGGAAAGCGACAAAAAGGAGCAATCCTATTTCACCAAGGTGCATGACCCGGAAAAATTGCGCGGCAACAAACGTCTGTACATGACCGCCACGCCAAGAATTTACAGTCCGTCAGCAAAGGTTAAGGCGAAGGAACAGGATGTTGAGATGTTTTCAATGGATGACCCGGAAAAATACGGCGAGGAATTCCACCGCCTGGATTTCTCCGATGCGGTGGGGCAGAATTTGCTCAGCGACTATAAAGTGTTGATTCTCGCCGTGGATGAAGCGCATGTCAGCAAAGCCATGCAAACTCAATTCGCCACAAATGGTGAACTCAATCTAAATGACGCGACCAAAATTATTGGTTGCTGGAACGGTCTTGCCAAACGAATCAAAAACGCCGAGGCAGGCGGCATCACCGACACCGTGCCCATGCGCCGCGCCGTTGCCTTCACCCAGACCATCGCGGCATCCAAACAAGTCGCCGCTCATTTCCCCGCCATCATTAAAGAATACGCCGAGCAAAATCCGCAGGAAGACGCATTGCAATGCGAAGTGACGCACGTTGACGGCACCCAAAACGCGCTCATTCGCAATCAGGCATTGCAATGGCTGAAAGAAGAACCGCAAGACAACGGCTGCCATATTCTCAGCAATGTGCGTTGTTTATCCGAGGGCGTGGACGTGCCGGCGCTGGATGCGGTCATGTTCCTCAACCCGCGCAAATCGCAAGTGGACATAGTGCAATCCGTGGGGCGCGTCATGCGCAAAGCCGAAGGCAAGGACTATGGCTACATCATCCTGCCGATTAGCATCGCCGCCGATGTTAGCCCGGAAGAAGCCTTGCGAAACCACGATAAATATCGCGTCGTCTGGGAGGTGCTACAAGCATTACGCGCCCACGACAACCACTTCAACGCCGAGATCAACAAGATTGAACTCAACAATAATCAAAGCGAAAAAATTAATGTGATTGGCGTCGGTTTTGATGACGACTCCGATAATCAAAGCGATTCAACCGCGGGCATAAAAGAACAAATACAAAAAGACTTGTTTAATCTGAACGAATGGCGCGATGCAATTTACGCCAAGATGGTGCTCAAATGCGGCGACCGCCGATACTGGGAAACCTGGGCGACCGATGTTGCCGATATTGCCGCCCGCCACACTACCCGAATAAAAACCTTAATCGGAAGTAGCGAAGCAAACTACCGGGAGCTGTTTGAAGAATTCCTCGCCGAACTGCAACAAAACTTAAACCCGGCGGTGACCGAAGACGATGCCATTGAAATGCTGTCGCAACACATCATCACCCGCCCGGTATTTGATGCCCTGTTTGGCAACGCCGACTTTGTCACCAAAAATCCGGTGTCCAAAACCATGCAGACCATGTTAGAACTTTTGGATGAGCAAAATCTTGCCCGCGAAAGTGAGGGTCTGGAAAAGTTTTATGACAGCGTGCATCAACGCGCCAAAGGCATAGACAACGCCAAGGGCAAACAAAAAATCATCCTTGAACTCTATGATAAGTTTTTCAAAACGGCGTTTCCGAAAATGGCGGAGCGACTCGGCATCGTTTATACGCCGGTGGAAATCGTGGATTTTATTATTCACAGTGTGGACGAACTGCTACATAAAGAATTCGGGCAGGGCATCACCGCCAAGGATGTGCATCTTTTGGATCCTTTCACGGGGACGGGAACTTTTATCACCCGCCTATTGCAATCAGGAAGGATAAAAGACCAGGACCTGGCGCGCAAATACAAGCAGGAAATCCACGCCAACGAAATCGTCCTGCTCGCTTATTACATCGCCGCCATCAACATTGAGCAGGTCTATCACCATCTTCAAGCGAATAAAAATAAGCAGGCGAACTACCAGTCATTTGAAGGCATCGCCCTAACCGACACCTTCCAAATCAACGAACGCGATGATGATATTCTGAATAAAATTTTCCCGGTCAACTCGGCGCGCGTGCAACGCCAAAAGAAAACGCCGATTCGTGTAATCGTTGGCAACCCGCCCTATTCCGCAGGACAAAGAAGCGCAAACGATGCCAATAGAAACCTGAAATATAAAAAATTGGATGAAAAAATCAACGAAACCTATGCTAAACATTCAACTGCAACCAATCTACAGAATCTTTACGATTCCTATATCCGCGCCATACGCTTAGCAAGCGAGCGCATTGGCGATGAGGGCATAGTCGCCTTTGTTACTAATAGTGGTTACATTGATAGCGTTGCGATGGACGGATTACGAAAATGTTTGTATGAAGAATTCAACAGCATTTATTGTTTTAATTTACGCGGTAATGCGCGAACTTCAGGAGAAACTCGCCGTAAAGAAAAAGGCAATGTATTTGGCAAAGGAACGCGAACCCCTGTTGCTATATTGTTAATGGTCAAAAACTCTACCCCCCCCCCCCCCCCCAGAAAATCATTGTGTCATTTACTATCACGACATCGGTGACAACTTAACAACCCAAGAAAAACTAAATGCTATTTCTACCTTCGGTAGCATCAACCAAATCCTTTGGCAAATCATCACGCCGGATAAAAATAATGACTGGATCAATCAGCGCAATCCTGAGTTTGAAACTCTTCTGCCATTGGGCAATAGAGAAAACTCTATCCTGAGTGTTTTTTCATCTTATGGTACCGGTATGGTGACCAGCAGAGATGCCTGGATTTATAACTTTTCCAAAGACAGCATAAAGGAGAATATGCAATCCATGATTGCTTTTTATAACAGTGAATTGACGCGTTACCAGCAAGCGCGTTCATCCGCTAATGCACCTTCGAAGTTGGAAGATTTTATCAGCAACGACCCGACAAAAATCAGTTGGTCAAGGGGTCTTAAATCTTCTTTTAATCGGGGAATTGACGGCGATTACCATGACAATAAAATACGACTCGGTATCTATCGCCCTTTTACCAAACAGCATCTTTATTTTGACAATGTTTTTATTGAGGTGCCTGCTACGACTAATAGATATTTTCCGCAACCCGATACAAAAAATATGGCGATTTGTGTATCTGGCGTAAGTGCCGGTAGTGATTTTTCCGCTTTAATGGTGAACACTGTTCCCAATTTACATTTTATCAATACAAGCCAATGCTTCCCCCGTTACCGCTACGAAAAATCCACAAGCAAAAATTCCAACCTGTTCCGCAACGACACTGACGAATATCATCGCATTGACAACATCCCCGATGCCACCGTCACGCTGTTTCAACAAAAATACAATGACGGCAACATCAGCGGCGATGATATTTTTTATTATGTCTATGGCGTCCTGCACAACGAAAATTATAAAACCAGATTCGCCAACGACCTGAAGAAAACTCTGCCGCGAATCCCTTACGCAAAAACCGCAGATGACTTCCGCGCATATTCCCAAGCCGGCAAGAAACTCGCCGATCTGCATATCAACTACGAGACCGCCGCCCCCTACCCACTGCTGGTGCATGAGCAAAACGCCGACCAGCAAAACGCCGACCAGCAAAACGCCGACTACTATCGTGTGAAAAAAATGACCTATGGCGGCGGCGCGCGCAACCCGGACAAAACCATCATCCGCTACAACGCCGACATCTCACTGGAAAAGATTCCGCCCGAAGCCCAGCAATACATCGTCAACGGCAAACCTGCCATTGAGTGGGTGATGGATCGGTACCAAATCAAATCCGATAAAAAAAGTAAAATCATAAATGACCCGAACCATTGGAGCGACGATCCGAGATACATCATTGACCTCATCCGCAAGGTCACCACAGTGAGCGTGGAAACGGTTAAAATCGTGACCGAATTACCGACGTTGGATTTTGGGAATTAAATGTTAACGGCCGACACTGACTTTTCGGTCTGCACTTCGCTTGTGCAGGGATGACGGGCGAAGCATGGCGTCGTCATTAATTTTAGTGGCGGTTCATCGCGACATCTTCTGGGTTGGAGTCGACGTTGTGGATGGCGAGGTCTGATCCTTTTTGTTCGTCGGCTTGATTGAGACGAACCCCGACCGTTTTTTCCAATACTTTGTAGACGGTAAAACCAAATGCCAAAGCTATCGCGATGGCAAAAAAAGTTCCGATCAGTTGCGCGAGAAAACTGACTCCGCCTAAGCCGCCTAATGCTTTCTGACCAAAGATTCCGCAGGCGATTCCTCCCCATGAACCGGCGATGCCGTGCAAGGGCCAAACGCCTAGGACGTCGTCAATTTTTAATTTTTCTTGTTCCCATGTGAAGCCTTTTACAAAAATAACTCCGGCGATTATCCCGATGACTAATGCTCCAATCGGGTGAACTTGATCGGAGCCTGCGCAAATGGCGACGAGTCCGGCGAGCGCGCCGTTGTGTATGAATCCCGGATCATTTTTTGAAATTACTAGGGCGGAGAGTATTCCTCCCACCATCGCGAAGAGCGAGTTGATGGCGACCAAACCCGATATGCCGTCCATGGTGGCGGCGGACATGACATTGAAACCGAACCATCCGATGCAAAGCATCCAACTTCCCAACGCCATGAAAGGGACGTTGCTTATGGGGATGGGGCGGCTGTTGCCTTCGGCGTCCCACCTCCCGAGTCGGGGACCGAGTACGATTACTGCTGCCAAAGCGATCCATCCTCCCATTGAGTGGACGACCACGGAGCCTGCGTAATCGTGAAAAGGAACTCCGCCTGTTAAGTTGGTGAGCCAAGAATTTTCTTGACCAAGAAAAGTAATTCGTCCCCAGACCATGCCTTCAAATAAAGGATACGCGACGCCGACAAAAATCCCGGCGGCGAGTGCTTGCGTCCAGAACTTGGCGCGTTCGGCTATCCCTCCGGAGATGATGGCGGGGACGGCGGCGGCGAATGTTAGCAGGAAGAAAAAGTGGACTAAGTCGTAGCCTTGGTTTTTTGCCAGCAATGTTTCCGCGGACTGAAACATATAAATTCCGTAGGCAACTCCGTAGCCGATGAAGAAATAGGTTAAGGTTGAAATGGCGAAGTCCACCAAAATTTTTACGAGCGCGTTCACCTGATTTTTTCTTCGGACAGTTCCCACTTCAAGAAATGCAAATCCCCCGTGCATGGCAAAGACCATCACCGCGCCAAGCATCATGAACAGGACATCCCCGCCATTTATGACCGCACTCAATTTGTTTTCCATCATTGGTCTTCCTCCTTTTCAGGATTTACGAATAGGACTGCTCGGCTTGGTTATTGGCGAAGGCAGGCAATCAAAGGCGAGTCGCTAAAAATTTCCCCCATTATTTCCGAGAGAGCGTTGTTCAATATTTTTTCATTCGGGAAAGTTGCGGGCGATATGTCGGCGCGTTTCTTCTTTGAGGTAAAAGTTTTGCTGAACTTTTTTCCCTTATTCTGACAAGTGGCTTTGATATCTGCCCTGACTTGAATATTCGTTGCGGGGAGATTTCCCTGATAGTGACTTTTAATATTTAATATTTCAATTTTCAAATATCTTTCAATTTTAGAGTTGAAGTTTTTAGGCAGAAAACCTAATTTCGCCAAACCTTCTCTAATCCGAATTATAAAGACATCCTCCAATCCCCGTTGCGCGACGACGGTAAACCTGCGCAACTCGTATTCCCCCTTCCATTTCGAAATGACATTGCTGGGGCGGACGTCAACAACTTTGACTGCTACGGGAAGTTGGCCGCCAATATTGGAGTTGTGAATGGGGACGGAGGGGTCGATAAAAACGCGGTGGCTGTTCGCGCACCCTGTGGCAAAAACAAAAAGCGTCAATGAAGTTGCAAAAATAATTTTCGGAGACATTCGTTTCATTCTTTATGTCGGACGGTCAAAAATAGTTTTCAGTATATAACTTTTCACCGCTAATTAATTTCCCGCCACTCTTTGAGCAGAGGAAAATATAAAGCTTTTTTTATAGGACGTTCCTCGCCGTATTTTCGTAGCACCGTTTCGTAGCGGTCTAATTGATGTCTATAGCGTTCTACCTCATTTTCCAAAAATATTTCAAGATTTTTTCCTTCCCCTTTGTGCGTCCCGGTTTTGTAGTCGATGATCCATCGAACTCCTTCGTCAACGAAGGTGCGGTCGATGACATTTCGAACATATCGATTATCCTGCAAGAAAGTCAGAGGATACTCGGAATGAGCATCATCATGCGGGGCTAAAATCCAGAGTCCTCTTTCATCTTCAAGCGTGTTGGTGAGAGCGAGAACTCCTGACTCCGCCGCTTCTTTCGCTGAGTCGAGAGGCAACCCTTCGCCGAGAAGAGCGGATAGAAGTTTTGGTCGCAAGTTTTCTATTATTTTTTTGTCGGGTACATTTTTCGATTTTTCTGCAGCCAAATTTTGCAGGCAACGATGTAAGACATTTCCAAGACAACGCGCTGAATTGCCCGCCCAATGATATTCAGGCGCAATATATTTTTCATCTTCAACGTCAATCACTTGCCCTTCGACGATGGAATCGGTCGCAACGGGAAGCGAAAAATCTACGGGCAAGCGACGAATAGAATGCGTGGTTGTTGTTGCGTCGGATTCGACCGGGCTTGGTTCTGAAACTTCGTGGAGTTTCTCCAGCCATTCTTTTTTTACATGCGGCCAGAGTTTATTCAGCAAAGATTGAGGATCGGGTTTCCATGTTTTTTCTTTTTCGGAAAATCTCAAATGACCAAATAGATGCAGTTGAGTTTTCGCTCGTGTCGCGGCAACATACAGGAGTCGCAAAGTTTCATAGCCGTCTTTTTCCTTGTCCAGTCCCGACAAGAATTTGTAGAGGGATGAAGCGGAAGAGCCGCCTTTTTTTTCAATCGGGGCAAGTAGCAAATCATCGCCGTGCCGCATCCAGTAAATCAGGCGTCGTTCATCTGCTTTAGTGTGCTTGCCTAGTCCGGGCAAAATGACAAAGTCAAACTCAAGTCCTTTGGCATTGTGCATGGTCATGATTTGTACGGCGTTTTCGTCAGAGACCAAAGGGCTGGCGTACAAGTTTTTTAGAATTTGGTCGAAGTTTTCAAACTGTTCTTCTTGTCCCGATTCTATCAGTTCTTCCACCTTGTTGAAAAATACTTCGATGTCATCAGGGCTAGTTCCCAACAGGCAAGCGGGCCCGCCCAGACTAATCCAGCAAGCTTCCAATATGTCGCGAAAATTTTTGTCGGCAAAACCGTTTACAAAAGGACGAACATTGCAGATGAAATTTTGCGCTCTTCTATTTCCATCCTCGCTGAGAAGTTCAATGCGGGCGGGATTTTTCAGCAGCGACCACACCGGCGTTTCGGAATCCCGTTCGACCAACGCGTGAATATCCGCCAACGATAGTCCGCACCACGGCGCTCTTAAGATGGATAGCCAAGCGGTTCGGTCGCCATGAAAACGCAAAGCTTTGAGCAAGGAAAATAAATCTAGAATCGCCGACCGATCGGTGAGCGAGTCGATGTTCTTCGCCCTAAAAGCAATGTTGGATTTATGCAAATGCTTCACGATTGAGGCAAGATGAGTGCGCCCTCTGACCAGAATTGCCACGCTTTTATCAGGGTGCCGAGTTTGGAGATCATCGACCAGAACTGTGATTTGGCGGGCTTCTTCTTCAGCAACGGCGTGGCTATCTTCGTGGCGGATGGGATGATACACCACGCCGGGATGGATATCTTCTGGCAACACTGCCGACGACTCGGCGTAGGAAATGGCGCCGAGATCGGGGTCATCCCGATGCGGAAATATTTTTTGAAAACAAGCGTTGACCCAGTCCACTAAATTTTTTTGTGAACGGAAGTTAGATTTCAGCGACAAAGTTTTTAAGCGCAAAGACCCTAATCTCTGCGACTGCGTCTTAGTGAACAAACCAACTTCGGCATCCCTGAACCGATAAATAGATTGCTTGGGATCGCCAACGATGAACAGGGTTTTACCGTCTCCATCGCTCCACTCGGATGTAAGTTTGCGCAAAAGTTCTTCCTGTTTGTAAGAGGTGTCTTGATATTCATCCACCAAAATATGATGGATTTTGCAATCGAGATAAAAAAGCAAATCGGTGGGATTTTCTTGCCCGTCGTCATTTGTTTGGACGAGGCCGTTTATTGCGGCAAGAGAAATTTCCGTGAAGTCCGTGGTCTCCTTCGCGGAAAAAATATTTTTCAGACTTGTATTAATTTCAGGCAAGAGGCGAATGGCGGACTTTAATAAATCCCATTCCGCCGCGGAAAAATCACTGCGAGGAAGTTCTTTTACTTCGGCAAGGATACTCAAAAGGGTCGGTTGTTTTTGGAGCGAATCCACCACGCTCCGAAAATCATCTTTCATCGCGGCGGCGACGGCATCTTTCGCCGCGGGGAAGCCCGACCACTTGTCCACTCTTTTCCGATAAGTATTTTCTCCGGTTAAAAAAAGATGCGCCAATCCTTTCCAGATTTTCAGATGCGCAACCGTGGGGGACGGAAAGTTTTGTAGTTGTCCCATGCCGGCGCCTTGGTGGGACGGATCATCGCGCTCCAAATTTTCCGCCGCGTAGTTGGCGAGTTTCAATATTTTTTGTTGGAGTTTCGGTGCGAATAAATTTTGCAATTTATCGAGACGGGATTGGATTAAATTCGCGACGGCTTGCTCCAGTTTTTTTCTGTCATCTTCGGTCAAAAGATGGGCTTTCAGATTTTCACGGGGATCAAAAAAGGAGATCATCCATTGATCTCTTTTCGTCAAGAGTTGGACGATTCTATTTATGAATTCGCTCTTGGAATTGTCGACGTGCCGAAGAATATTGCGGACGAGTTCGCCGTAAGGACTCGTCGCGTTTTCTGTCAGCGCCATGACATTTTTTGCGGTTTCGCGGTAAAGGCTTATGGAGTTTTCCTGAACATCCAGACCGGGTCCCATCCCAGATAACAAGGGCATCCTGCGGGTTAGGGAGGAGCAAAATGAGTCGATGGTCACAATTCGCAAGCGCGCCGGATTGGTCATCAACTGCCACCCGCGCGCTCGATTTTGCGCGAGGACTTTTTGCGCCAGTTCTCGGACGGCCATCGCTTGCGGTTGGTCGGCGCGTTGTTCGGTTTGCGCTTGGGCGAGGGCGGCAAGAATTCGTTCCTTCATTTCGGCGGCGGCTTTGCGCGTAAACGTCATCGCCAAAATTTCTTCGGGGAAGTTTGCCCGCCCTAATAGTTTCAGGTAACGTTGAATGACCAACCCGGTTTTCCCCGACCCCGCCGGCGCCTGAACGATGAAGGACCGATCTGGTTCCAACGCTTGCTCCCGTATTTTTTCGTCCGCCAACATCAAGGTTCATCCTCCACGGCTGCGAGTTTTCCAGTTTCCTGAATTCTGCAAAGGGAGCCAAACTCGCAGTGGCGGCAGGGTTCTCCTTTATTAATGGGCGCGACTTGATGGTTCCCCCGCAAAAACTCGTCGGCGACATCGGTCAATCTATCCTTCCAATTGTCCAACCACTTTTCCCAACTTAAAGGTTTAGGATTTTCGAACTTGTAACTTGTAATTTTTTTTGACGAGAAGTAGTCGGCGTCGGCGGCGCCTTTCATCTTTGGTTTGTCGATCGCCAGATGTCCGTAAGCGATGCCAACAGGACGGCTGGCTACTGCGTAAAGAGGCAGTTGCGGGGATCGTATTTCGTCGTCCTTGAACCAATCTCGCGGCTTCGCATCCTTCCCCGTTTTGTAGTCGATCAATAGCAAGCCATCGTCCGAAATTTCATCGACGCGATCAATTCGTAGTCGGAGTTTAAGTCCCGAAAGATTTACGGAAATACTTTCCTCTTGGCGGAGTACTTTGAACTCAGGCCTTTTTAGTTCCACTTCACGAATCCATTCCCGGATGACATGCACGTTGCGTTCGATTTCGAGTTTATGAAATTGCGATTGGCCTGCCGTGCGTTCCGAACATATTTCAAGCGCCTTTTGCACGCATTGCTCGACGCGCTTTTCTAGTTCGTCGTCCCGATTGGAAAGGTCGAAAAGATTTTTTTGGTCGGAGGTTTTTGACCAGAAAAGTTCCATGGCTTTGTGGATTAAGTTCCCGCGATCCAAATTGTCAAAATCAATTTCAGGAGAGGGATAACGTTGGCTGTTCAAACGATGGCGGGCAAATGCGCGAAAAGGACAATCCGCCTGATCTTTAATCAAGGCGTAGCCGGACGGAACACCTTCCATCCCGAATTGATTTTCTTCGGAAACCGTAACGGGCAAAAATGCGGACTCCGTAAATTCCTCTAACTGATTCATGCGCAGGACTTGATCTTTGATGCGATTGGATTGGTGCGCGACTTTTTCATCCGCGGCAAATTGTTTTAGCAGAGGGCTCATCTCCAAATTCATATCACCTTCGTGGAGGGAAAAGCTGAGATGAACATCTGGCGCGGCCATCAAAAGACGGTGCACGGATTGCTCGGCAAACTTCAATTCTCTCTGCGGATTGGAACGCGGGATGGAATGTTCGTTGCGGATTTCATAAGGAATGAACGGATTGGGTTCGGGATGGGCGGGGAGCGTTTCGCTTTGGCAACCCATGACCCACAAGTGGTCGAATTTCATTCCAGAGGATTCCAGCAAACCAATTATCTGAATGGAATGTTCCGGCGTTTTGCTCTGAAAAAGATGGCGTCGGGTTATATGGGTGAGGTGGTTCAAGGCTTCATGCCTGCTGATGCGACCCAGTATTTGGTTCAGCGAACTGAGTTGATTCAAGCAATCTTTCCACGCTTCAAAAGCCTGATGCCGCTTTGATAGAACAAAATTTTTGTCGTCGCCGTCCGCGGCGGTTGCCGATTTTCCGGGCCAACCGACGGTCTTCAGAAACTCCGACGATTCCTTCGCCCATTTTTCCGGCGTCAACTTGTTGTCGTTGCGGGTCCATGATTTTAATTCCGCGACCAGTTGGTTCACCTGCGGAACGCTGTTGTAAGTTGACGGTTCGAGGGGGACGGCGAGCATTCTTTTTTTTCGCAGGCGGCGTTCCAAGTTTGATATGTCGATGGTCGGCGGAAAAGCGAAACCAAAAAATGGGCTTTGGATGACGGATAAAAATATGTTCACGGGGACGGCGGACGTCTTCACGTTTAGCAAATTCAACGCCAACTTGATCATCGGTTCTTGCGACAGGGGAGGGGCTAGCGAAATGTTGAAGGGCAAATCCTGTTCGTCGAGATTGAAAATAATTTTCGGAACCAGTTCCGCCGCCAACTCGCGTTTAAGAAGCGCGCGATATTTTTCCAGTTCTGGCACCACGATGCCGATACGTTTCCCGGGCTGAAATATCGACCGCACCCACCGCGCGCAGGCTTCCACTTCGCTCTGCCGATGTTCGTACTCTCTGACATTTACAGATTGGTTTTCGTCGCTTAATCTTTCCGCGAGAGTTTTGGAGTCTGGCACCGGCGACACGAAATCGACACGCGTTCCATTTTCTTCGAGGAAATCCAGAAAATATTTCAACTGCGGATTTTGTTCTTCAAACCCCATCACTCGGAGTTGGGGAGGAAACGGTATCGTCCCGTCCTGCATGGAGTTTCTCACGGCGTCCATGAGCGTGGCGGAATCCAAAGCGTTCATGGATGCAACGCGGCGGTCATATTTTTTCGTCCATCGCAGGAACGCCTTCGCCTCCGCGGTCTGTTCGTAGCGGTCCGAATTTCGCGGCAGGCGGTATTCGTGAAGCAGGGAAAAAGCTTTGCTGGCTTGCGCGGCGACACCTTGCAAGTGGAGGAGTTTCAGTTCGGCGGCGTCTCGCTTGATAATTTCTTCCCAAATTTTTTCGCATTGCAACGGACTGATGAGATATTTTTCGGGCCACGATTCGCGCCAAACATTTTCCAGCCATGATGATAGCGGCAGTATCGGCGGCGTTTCCCAAGCGTCCACCCCAGCGTTGCGTTTTTGTTCGTCTTGTTCAAGCAAGAGCCAGCGTGCCAGTCGGTCGTTGACGGTTAGCGTGAGAGGGTGGGCGGTCATGTTCGTTGCGGAAGGAGTCGGATGAACGCGTCGTCGTTTTTGATTGGCAAGGCGGGTGGATGGTTAGGGGGTGTCTTGAACCCAGACTTCGCCGTTGGAAGTGGTTTCGCGTTTCCAGATTGGAGTGGTACGTTTGAGTTCGGCGATTGCCCACTCGCAGGCTTTGAAAGTTTCTTGCCGATGCTCTCCGGCGGCGACGATCAAAACAATATTTTCGCCGATGTCGATGGGACCGATTCGGTGGATGATGCTCATGTCGATGATGCCGAAATCCTTCACGGCTTTTTCCCGAATCTCTTCCATTTTTTTTTCCGCCATTTTCGGGTAATGTTCGAAATCAAGTTTGGTGATATTTTCACCTTTCGAAAGTTCCCTCCCGGTTCCCAAAAAAGTGGTGATGCCGCCGATGTTGCGGGAAACTTTTTTCATAGTTTCGATTTCTTCGGTGACGGAAAAATCTTCCGACTGGATACGTATTTTAGAATCGGTTGAGGTGCTCATGATGTTGTCCTTATTTTGTTCCGCCCGAAAACGGCGGGAGAAACGCCACTTCGTCGCCGTCGCGGATGATGGTATCGTCGTCGGCCATTTCCTGATTGACCGAGATCAAAACTTTTTTCGCCCGGATCATCTCCCCCATTTTTGGCGCGGTCGCGGCGATGATATCACTCAGTTGATCCAGGGTGACCGGGTTTTTAATATCCAAATGATCTTCCTCTTTTTCGACGACGGATTTCAAACTGGCGAAGTATTTAAGAGTTATCATTTTTCGGCTTTCAATTCCCTATCAAAAGTTCCCGACTTGCCGCCGGATTTGTGAAGCAATCCGATGTGACCGAAATACATATTTCTGTCGACGGCTTTGCACATGTCGTAAATGGTGAGCGCGGTCATGGAAACCGCGGTCAAGGCTTCCATCTCCACTCCGGTTTGCCCGGTCACTTTGACCGTGGCGGTGACGGTGATGGAACATAATCCCGTCGCCGCGGCGGGCGCCGAATTTTTCTGGAAACCGATGTCCACGCTGGTCAGGAGAAGAGGGTGACACATGGGGATGACTTCATGCGTTCGCTTTGCTCCCATGATGCCGGCGACTTGCGCCACGGCGAGCACGTCGCCTTTTTTGATTTGCCCCTCGTTAATCCGTTGCAAAGTTTCCGGCCGCATATACACGTCCCCGCTGGCCACCGCTTTGCGGGGAGTGTGATCCTTGTCGGACACATCGACCATGCGGGCACGCCCTTCCTTATTAAAATGCGTCAATGGATTATTCATATTGTCACGATGATGCGCGCATGATTTTTTTCATTAGAAAACTTTTCATTAGAAAACGCGGTGATGTTTTTCGCGGCGTCGGATATTTTTCGCAACGCTACTGAACATTTTTCGCAACACTGATTGTACCGCAACAAAGCGGCGCGCTCAATGAGATTTATGAAGCCGCCATCGTTGTCACCACCGCGGCGGTGCTTTTTGCTACACGGGTTCGTAGAGACCTAAGATGTTGCCGTCAGGGTCTTGAAAACGAGCCAACTTTCCGTAGGAATAAATTTCTATGTTGCCGACCAACGCGGCGTCCAACTCCTTTAACCGCAGGACAAAACCTTCGATCGGTCGCGCAAGAAAATAAACGATAGCGCCGTCGCGGCGGCGGGATGACGGCGGCGGCGGTGACGCGGCGCGGTGGGGCAATGACGGCGGCGGCACTTTTTGCAACGCCAATCTTTGTCCGCCCAGTTTAAATTCCGCCCAGTCGTCTCTGCGAAACAAAGGTTTTTCCCCCAGCGCCTTCTGGTAGAATTTCACGGCTTTGTCGAGATTTGTAACCGGGTAAGAAATGAACGCTATTTCTGTCCGCATACTGGAAATCCCGCCTCACGTTTTAACGAAATAATTTGGAGCCTAAAACTTGTCGCCGCTTAACATCGGGTTGGTTTTGTTGTCCAGTTTTTTGCATGCTCTCTGGAACATACTGACCCAGTCCAGCAAAAATTCCCAGTACTTTTCCGGCTTGAAAGGAATTTGGATCACGGTCATGGCGCTGGCTGCTTACGCGGGATTCGGCATGGCGCCCTTGAACAATGAGATTATTTTTGGGGTATCCTCTCGGGAATTTTGCACGGGGCATACATACTCTGTCTTTCCCGCGCCTATTTGACGGCGGACATTTCCTATGTTTATCCCATCGCGCGATCGGCGCCGGTGTTCGTGCCGGTCTTCGCCTGGTTGTTTCTTGACGAACACTTGACGGCTTCCGTATTTCTCGCCATCGGGATAATCCTCGTGGCAATTTATATCCTCCACTTTGGCGGTCACGTGTTGCGGGGATTCAAAAACCTGTTCGCGGCATTTCATCATCAGGATTTGCGTTGGGCTTTTTGCACGCTGGCGTTGGTGGTGAGTTATAGCTTGGTCGATAAAAAAGGGATGGACGCCTTTTTGCATCATTTTCCGGAGCAGCCCTTCGCCAATGGTGTCACCTTTTTTTTCATCGAAGCGACGCTCGGATTTTTTCTCTGCAACGTGTATATTTTTATCAAGCACCCGGCGAAAGATATTTTTCAAATTTGGAAAAGTGAATGGAAAAAAGCCATCTTCGCCGGGACTGCCACCGCGGCTTCTTATAGTTTAATCTGCGTGGTGCTGCAGTTCGAAGCCTTAAGCACGATCGTTTCCCTCCGTCAGGTCAGCGTGTTGCTGGTGGTCTATTGGGGATGTTGGAAATTGCACGAGCCGTTCGGTCCGCAAAGGTTGTTGGCGGCGGTGCTAATCCTGATTGGCGTTTTCCTGATTGGCACGCCGTGACGAAGGAAGCAACGACACGACTCCGCGCTTAATAGAAGCACATGAAAAAAAATTAATCCCGCGAGACCGTTCCCGCTGGATATAATGAGCGAATCCACTGGTCGTGACGGCGACCGCGTCCGATAAAAACCGCCGTGAAAACTGCCGATGGATTCCGCAACCGGGAGCATGATTGTCGCGGCGTGACGGTGACGACGATGACGGTGGTGACGACGACGTGATTGTCGGCGGCGAAAGTTTTTTTATTTATTCGCGGAAATATTCCGCTGAAAAAAATTGGAGGTTGGTTGTGAATCGGATTCTAAAATTATTCAAAACCGGGCTACTTCTGGTTTTATGGATTGCATTTTTTGTTTCCGCCGCCGAAGCGGTCAAGGGCGACAAACGGAAAACTCAAACACTATCGCTGGAAAATGGTCTAGACGTTATTCTGATTTCCGACCCGGACGTGCATCGTAGCGCCGCGGCTTTATCGGTGGGCGCAGGTTATTTTTATGACCCGAAAGAAAAAGCGGGACTGGCGCATTATCTGGAACACATGTTGTTTCTGGGGACGAAAAAATATCCCGAAGTGGGTTCCTACCAAAAATTTATCGACTTACATTCGGGCGGATACAATGCCTACACATCAGGACGAATCACCAATTATTTTTTCCAAGTGTCGCACGACGGATTTGGTGAATCCTTGGACCGCTTCAGCGATTTTTTCAAGGCTCCCTTGTTCGACAAAACTTATGCGAAACGAGAAGTCAGCGCCGTGAATAATGAACACGAAAAAAATAAACTCAACGACGGATGGCGCGGGAATTATGTGGCGAACTTGATGTCGGAGGCGGGTCATCCGCTTGCCAATTTCGGCACCGGCAACCGGGAAACTTTGTCGGGAAACAATCGCCCCGCGTTACTGAAATTTTACGAGCGTTATTACACGGCGTCTAATATGAAGTTGGCTCTCATCTCCAATATGCCGGTAGAAATTCTCACCGCGACGGCGGCGAAATATTTTTCGGACATACCGAATCGTCCCGTCGAGTTTCCCGCAATATTTCCCGAGTTTAGAAAACCGCTCCGCGGAGAGTATCGTCTGCTGAAAATAAAAACCGTCAAGGATGTACGTTCGTTGGAAATTGATTTCCCCACCATCCGACTGGTGGATTATCACGCCAGCAAGCCGGCCTCCATCGTGGGCTCGGTGTTGGGATACGAAGGCAAAGGCTCCCTGCTTTCCAAGTTGAAAGAGGAGGGGCTGGCTTTAAGTCTCAGCGCGGGCGGGGGTAGCAGTCATCCGGATATCAATTCGTTTGGCATCAGTATTTCTTTGACCGCGAAAGGATTGAAAGAGTACGAGCGGATTCTCGAACTTGTGTTTGCGTACGTTCAGATGGTCCGGGAGCGTGGGTTGCAAGAGTACACTTTCACGGAGACGCAGGCCATGGCGCAGATTAACTTTGACTGGAAAAATCCCGATGAAGGCATGGGATTTATCAAAAGCAAAACGGCGCTGATGCAGGAATATGAATTGGGCGAAGTGGAAACGCTCCCTTTCCTTTACGCCGAATATGAACCGTCCGCCTATCAAGCAGTTCTGGACACGTTGACTCCTGAAAACGCGATGGTGGTTTTGAGTCACAACGCCGCCGTGGTCGACAGCAAAACGACGTACTACGACGCCGAATATTCCTTTGAGAAAATAGGCGGCGCGAGTTTTCAAAAGTTATCCCGCCCGGCAAAAGTGCAAGGTATTTTTTACCCTAAAAAAAATGACTTCGTCCCGTACAACTTAAAATTGGTGGAGGAGTATCCGCATCTGGTGAAGGATGACGACTTGGCGAAAGTTTGGTTTAAGTACGACCATCGTTTCAAACAACCGAAGATAATGCTGAGTTTCAGAATCGAAACCGCGAAAGTTTATCGCCATCCTAAAAATTTGGAACTAGCAAAATTGTATGAAGCCATGATGCAGGAAGGACTGAACGAGATGGTGTATCCCATTCAGATGGCGGGATTATCTTACGGCCTATCCGTGGAAAAAAAAGGAGTGGTGCTGAATCTCGGCGGTTACTCGGAGCGCATTGAAGACTTAATCAAACTGGTGGCGAAGAATTTGAAAGAAGTAAAAGTGGACGAACAAAAATTCGCCGACATCAAGGAAGCCATGATACGCGGGTTGAAAAACCGCAAACTCGGTCAGGCTTATTCGCGCGGGGGATACTACAACTGGTTGATGCTTCTCGACGACCAATACACGGACGAAGAAAAACTTTCGGCGCTGGCCCCGATCACTTTGAACGATGTCCAAGCCTACGCCAAAACGCTTTACGACAAAGTGTATATTACCGGAATGATTCACGGCAACTGGTCTGACAAAGAGGCGTTGGAAAGTGTGGACACCCTGCTGTCGGCGTTGAACAGCAAGCCGCTTCCGGAAAATGAACGGTTCGAGCAAGTAGTAAAAATAATGCCGGCGGGGGAACGGTTTCGCTTCAGCCGCGAAGTGGAGGACAACAATAATTCGCTGGCGTACGCGATCCAAGTCGGCGAGAAAGATTTTTCGCTCTTGGCGAAAACTTCGATGATCGCCGCCATTGTGGAAAGCGATTTTCACACCCAGATGCGCACCAACCAGCAACTGGGATACATCGTGTGGAGTTTTAATCAGCGCGTCGAAGATAGAATTTTTTTCCGGCTGGTGATCCAGTCTTCCACGCACAGTCCTTTTGAATTGAGCAAGCGGGTCAACGCTTGGCTGGCAGACACGGAAAAACTTTTCGCGCAATTGACCGACCAGGAATTTGAAAAGCATCGGCAAAGTTTGATCGTCGCGTTGGAAAAAAAAGGCGACAGCATCGGCGCGGTTGCGGGCGACTTTTATTCTCTCGCCACGGACGAGGACGGGGATTTCCAGTTTGAGAAGAAACTAATCGCGGCGGCGAAAAATCTTAACAAAGACGATGTCGCCACGACGGCGGCGAAAATATTCCGAGACGACCGCACGCCCCGCCTTGAAGTATTGATGCGGGCGAAGGGAAGCGGCGACGAAGTTCCGGCGGGGGTCATCACGGAAGTCAGCCAATTCATGGCCGAGCGCGGCGCCAACTAGCCACCGCGTTTGGCGGGCGACGTGACCGCGACGGTGATGGCGGTGACGGTGACGATGGCGGCGTTATTGGCAGGCGGAAATTTCGGCTTCCATATTGGGTTGGACAGGCACGAGTTCCACGGTTTTGCGGACGCAGTCTTTGGTGTTTTGCACGGCAAGTTTGTTGAACAAAAAATCCATTTTGCTTTCCAACTCTTCGCCGATGCCTTCCCGAATCTCATCGGACATATTCCAGAACTTGGATTTAAACTCGCCGAAACCTTTCTTGCGAGTTTTGTAAATGAATTGTTCGTCCGTCTGCTCTGACTTTTTCTCGCTCGCGAATTTTTCTCGGAGGTGGGCGTAGATTTCTTTTTTGAAGTCGGCGGGGAATAATTCGCTTTCGTAAATCATATTTTGGAAATCGGTGGCGAGATGAATTTCCGCGGTCTCCAGTTGCGGAAATTTGTGGAACAGGTTTTGGGGCAGGGTGGACGCGCCGTGCTGGACGGCGCCGGCGAGGCCATAACTCTCCCGCGAAATGCGCGACAGATTTTCCAGAGCGCCGAAGTCAAGGTTGACGTCGGCGACGGTTCCATCGGGCAACGGAATGCCGCCGTGCGAGGTCCCGGTCTGGATGGAAATTTTGCTGATGGTGGTGGCGCGGGTTTTTGCCAGCAGTTCGTTGAAGTTGTCGAGATACGCTTTTAGTTCCTGCTCGTTGCTGTTTTCTTTCCCCACCTCGCCGATCTCGCCGCCAACGGAAATGGTGACGCCCTCCGGTTCCAGTTCGCGGATGTATTGAGTGAGTTCCGCGCCGACTTCAAAGTTTGCCCGCTGCTGCTCAACCACGGCGGATTTGCTGAGGTCGACTAAAGTGGAGGTGTCGATGTCTATATTGTAGAACCCGCCGGCGATACTGCTGCGGATTAAGTCCTTGAGCGCGGCGATTTCTTTGCCCGCGTCGTCGATAAAGTTTTTCGCGTTGACTTGAAAATGGTCGCCTTGGATAAAAACTGCGCCGGTGTATCCTTCCTTAATTGCCGCGGCGAGGACGACGGCGGAAAGTTCGTGCGGCTTTTGCGCGGTGTAACTCATTTCCGATTTCGCCAATTCAAAAATAAATGCGCCGGCATTTGATTTGATGGCGGTGCGAAAAATGGCGCGGCACAATTCGTAAGGCATGCCGCGGATGTTGAGGGCGGGGACGGTGAATCCTTTAACTTCGCCGCGGCCCCTCGCGTCGTAAAGTCCTTGAATGGATGAACTGACGACGCCGAGTTCGAGCGCGACCGATTTGAGGATGTGTCGGCTAAAACCTTTTATTTCCGCGGAAGGATTGAGGACGGCGTTTTGCACCAACTGGTCCACCACATTTCCGCGCAACTTTTCGGCGTCTTCGATTTTCACGCCGCCGTTATTCTGCGCAACGATGTTCCTGAGTTGGCAGGTTATTTCGTCCTTGTGGTTGACAAGCATCCGTTTCTCCGCTGTTGAATTGCATTGTAACCAAAAAATCGCCCGCGGGCAAAACATCTTTACCGGGGAGCGGCGACGGCGATGACGGTGGTGGCGGTGGTTATTATGGGGAAAATGTACATCTAGTACTGCATCTGACCGGCGCGACTAATTTATTGACACCATCCAACGATTTGCTATAAAATCCCCATGTTGCTCGGCGGATTGATGACGGGTTGTTTCGCCTCGTTCGCGATGACGGGGCGGGGGTCGTTGTCACTACGTTTCCCAATGTTTCTCAAAGGGAGAAAATTATCTCATGTTCAAAAATATTTACATACCGGTGGACAATTCCGATTACTCCAACGCCTGCGTAGATTTGGCGCTTGAGTTGGCGAAGGGGTCAGATGCGACCGTTACCGCGAGCCATGTTTACGCCGCGAAAATGCACGACGTCAGGTTTCGTCAAATGGAGAGCGGGTTGCCTGAGGAATATCAGGACGAACAGGAATTAGAAAAGCAGCGGAATATTCACGACCAGTTGATCACCAAAGGGATGGAAGTAATCAGCGATTCCTACTTAGACGTCCCGATGAACAAATGCAAAGAACTTGGCATTCCCTTCGTGGGCAAATCCCTCGAAGGACGCAACTGGACGGAACTGGTTCGCGACATCAAAGAATCCCCCTACGACATAGTCATCATGGGCGCTTTGGGACTTGGCGCGATTAAAGACAGTCTGATCGGGACCGTCGCGGAAAGAGTGATTCGGCGTTCGCAGAAAGATATATTGCTGGTGAAACATTGTCCCGAAATTCACGAGGACAAGCCCTCCAGCGGGAAGATTGTCGTCGCGGTGGACGGCAGCGGTCATTCCTTCGGCGGATTGATGACGGGCATCGAACTGGCAAAAAAATTAAATCGTCCTCTGGAAATCATTTCCACTTTTGATCCGTATTTTCATTACGCCATGTTCAACAGCCTGACCGGCGTGTTGTCCCGCGAAGCCTCCAAAGTGTTCAAGTTTGAGCAACAGGAAAAACTCCACGAAGACATCATCGACAAGGGGCTGGCGAAAATCTATCAGGCGCACTTGGAAATTTCCCGCAAAGTTTGCGAAGAAGAAAATATGGAATGCACCATCCGCCTTCTGGACGGAAAAGTCTTCGAGAAAGTTTTGCAGTACGCCAGGGAGGAAAATCCTTACCTGCTAATTCTGGGGCGAATCGGAGTTCACAGCGCGGCGGACATGGACATCGGCGGCAACACCGAAAACCTGATGCGTCTGGTTCCTTGCAACTTGCTTCTCTCCAGCAAAGTGTTCAAGCCGCCGATTGACATGCAGGCGGAAGAAAGCATCGAGTGGACGTCCGAAGCCAAAGAGCGGTTGAAAAAAATTCCGGGATTTGTGCGACCGATGGCGACGTCGGCGATCCTGCGTTACGCGTTGGAGCGAGGACACAGCATGATCACATCTGGCGTTATCACCGAAGCGGTGCAAGAGATTTTGCCCGCCGGCGCGATGCAAGCGATGTCCGCCATCGGCGAGAGGATGCGCAACGAAGGTATGGACCCGAACAATCCAGACGGTCTTGGCATGCTGAAAGAAGAAATGGCGCAGGCCCATGCCGGCAAAAGTCAAGAAGAGACCACGCTTAAATGTACCAGTTGCGGCACTTATCACAAAGCCGACGTCGTCAAATGTAGCGTTTGCGACGCGGGAGTTGAGCGATTACTTCCGGTTGACAAAGAGGAATTCAAAGCGACGGCGGCGGAGTCGCAAGAAGCCACCACCTTCACCACTTTTGACGACGTCAAAGTGTCGTGGACTCAAGAAGCGTTGGATCGATTGAATGAGTTTCCGCAGGGGCATTTGCGAAGAAAAGCCCACGCGCGGGTTGAGAAAAATGCGCGGGTGCAGAGAGTCGGCACGGTCACCTTGGCGTTCCTCGACAAAATCCTGAACGAGAAGATCAACAAGGATGACAACGGCAACGGAAAAGATGGCAACGGCAACGGAGCGAACAAGGAAATTGCGGGGGACATTTCCGCGATAGGAGCCGCGTTGAATCCCGATGACTTCAACTGGTCGCCCGAATCTTTAGAACGGTTGGAGCGCGTGCCGCAGGGATTTATGCGGGACAACACTCGCAACCGGGTGATGGCGTGGTGCTCGCAAAATGACATCCGCGATATTTCCTTGGAAGTTTGCGAGGAAGGAATCCGGGAGTCCATAAAGATGATGGAAGAAGCCATCAAGAACGGCGCGGTTCTCGAAGACTTCATACCTCCAAAAGAAGTGCAAGCCTAAATTCATCCCGTTACGCAACGGTTTCCTCTCCGCCCATGGACGTTGAATTGGGTTCAATTCCATGGGCTTTTTTTATGTCGTTCCCCGTCACAGTGACGCCCATTTCGACACCTTAACGCGAATGCCCTTCCAAACTTATAAACGGTTACTCTCCCACTTAAAACCTTATCTTGGTCGCCTGTGTCTGGCAATTTTCTTTTCGATTATTGTCGGCGCCATTGCAACTTCCCCCGTCCCAATTATTCAAAAAATCTTCGACGACATCTTCGTCGAAAAAGATTATTTCATGCTCAAGGTAATTCCCTTCGCCTTAATCGTTTTATACATTTCCAAAGCCGTGCTGACCTACGCGCAAAACTGGATCATCTTAGGCATCGCGTGGGAGTTGGTGGTGGAGTTTCGGGAAAAATTGTTTTCGCATATCCACGAACTTCCCTTCGAATTTTTTGAGGCGCACGCAACCGGCGAACTCATGTCGCGCATCAATAACGATGTCATGGTGATGCAGTCCAGCGTCACGCGATTGACGAAAGAGTTTTTGCAAAACAGCGCGATGCTGGCGGGTTTACTGGCGTGGGTGATTTATTTGAAATGGGACTGGGCTTTCATGGCTTTGATCGTGTTCCCGATCATCGTCGTCCCGGTGTCTAACATTGCCCGCAAACTGCGCCGCCTTTCCCGACAAGGGCAAGAGATATTGGGAAGCATCAACGCGACGGTGCTGGAATCTTTTTCGGGAATAAAAATCGTCCGCGCATTCGGTATGGAATCCCGCGAGATTGACAAGTTCAAACTTCATAACAACAGCCATCTCAAAGTGGTGAAAAAAAATGTGAAGTATATGGAAATTACTTCGCCCCTGATGGAAGTGCTCGGAGTT
Organism: Nitrospina sp. UBA6727; assembly: GCA_002454045.1. Lineage (GTDB taxonomy): Bacteria > Nitrospinota > Nitrospinia > Nitrospinales > VA-1 > LS-NOB. Next base: position 23,780 of record DKID01000036.1, read on the forward strand.
GTCAGCGTGGCGTTCATCCTGTGGCACGGCGGGAGTCAAGTTTTGGACGGGGAAATCAGCCAAGGAACATTCATGGCTTTCATCGTCGCCTTGTTCATGATGTATTCCCCCATGCGGGTCGTGCTCAAAATCTACACCAATATTCAGATTGCATTAGCCGGCGCGGAAAGAGTGTTTCACATTCTCGACCACGATGCAGAAAAAGTGCAGGACGGTCGGTTTGAACTTCGCGGCATCCGTGACGGAATTGAGTTTAAAAATGTTTCCTTCCGCTATCCGTCGCGGCGCAATATGATTTTGAATAAAATCAATCTGTCCGTTCGAAAATCAGAAATCATCGCCATCGTCGGGATGAGCGGCGCCGGCAAAACAACTTTGGTAGATTTACTGTTCCGATTTTTCGACGCGACCGACGGTGCAATTTTAATCGACGGAAAAAATATTCGGGATTACAAACTAGCGTCGTTACGGCATCAGTTGGCTTTGGTAACCCAAGAAACTTTTTTATTCAACGACACCATCTTGAACAACATTGCTTTCGGTTGCGAACGCGAAGTCACGCGCGATGAAATTATGAACGCCGCCCGCGCCGCTTATGTGGATCACTTCGTGGCAAATCTAGACGACCGTTACGACACCATCATCGGGGAACGCGGCGTCAAACTTTCCGGGGGACAACGCCAGCGCATCGCCATCGCCCGCGCGCTCTTGCGGAACGCGCCAATTCTGGTGCTCGACGAAGCCACATCCGCGCTGGACTCCGAATCGGAAAGTCTAGTGCAGAACGCGCTGCACAACCTCATGGAACACCGGACATCTTTCGTCATCGCGCATCGTCTATCAACGATTAAACACGCCGATCGGATTATCGTTTTGGATGACGGTCAGGTTGCCGAATCCGGAACGCACAAATCCCTTCTCGCCAACAGCGGGCTGTATCAAAAATATTATAAAATGCAGTTTATGAATATAGACAACGAGGAATCCGATTGAATGCGTTTTGAAAAAGTTTGCATCGAAGGCGTGACTTTCCACTTGCCAGACAATGTCGTAACCTCAGCCGAAATCGAAAAAAGTTTAGCCCCGCTTTACAATCGACTCAAACTTCCCCGCGGTCGCCTAGAATTGATGAGCGGAATTCGCGAGCGCCGCTTTTGGGAGAAAGGAGTTTTGCCCAGCGAAGTGGCGACGGTCGCCGGGAAAAAAGCCATCGCCCAATCTGCGGTGGCTCCGGAGCAAATCGGTTGCCTAATTTCCGCATCGGTTTGTCGCGATTTTTTGGAGCCTTCCACCGCCTCCGTCATTCATCATAATCTGCAACTTCGCGGCGACGCATTTGTGTTCGATGTCTCCAACGCCTGCCTCGGCGTGCTCAACGGCATGGCGATCATTGCCAACATGATTGAACAAAATCAGATTCTGGCCGGGTTAGTCGTCGCCGGCGAAAATGGCGGTCCGCTTGTGAACAACACGATCGAAACTTTGTTGGCGCGAAAAGATATTAGCCGTGCCGAAATAAAATCCTCTTTCGCTTCGCTGACCATCGGTTCGTCAGCCGCCGCCGTCGTCCTCGCCCACGAAAAAATCGCCAAGCAACGGCACCGTTTAGTCGGCGGCGTTTCCATGGTCGAGACGCAGTTCAATCAGTTGTGCCGCGGCAATGACGACGGCGGCGCGGGCGGCGAATGGTCGCCGTTGATGGAAACCGACGCGGAAACTTTGATGCGGGAAGGATGTCGGCTCGCAGGAAAAACTTGGGCGCGCACTCGCGAAGTACTCGGTTGGAGCAACGAAATGATAAGCCGAGTATTTTGCCATCAAGTCGGCAAAAGTCATCGCAAGTTGATGTATGAAAGTGTCGGGCTAAATCCCGCAAAAGATTTTTCCACGCTGGAATTTCTCGGCAACACCGGCGCGGCTTCGTTGCCAACGACGCTGGCGATGGGAATCGAAAAGAACGCGTTGCAGGCGGGGGACAAAGCCGCGCTGCTCGGCATCGGCAGCGGACTTAATTGCTTGATGATGGGCGTTGAGTGGTGACGGAACTTTATCCTTTTTCCTCGCACACTTTGCGGCTGAACGGCTTGCGTTATCATTACCTCGATGAAGGCGCAAGCCGCGAACCTCTGCTCATGCTTCACGGCAATCCCACTTGGTCTTTTTATTATCGCAACCTAATTTTAGGACTCAAAGATTCGTACCGTTGCGTCGTGCCCGACCACATGGGAATGGGAAAATCCGACAAGCCGCAAAACTATTCGTACACACTTTCGCAACACATCGACAACTTGGAAAAACTCGTCGACCACCTCAAGTTGCGCGACATCACCGTGATGGTTCACGACTGGGGCGGAGCGATCGGCATGGGATTTGCGGTGCGGCAACCGGACCGAATTCGCAGGCTGGTGATTTTCAACGCCGCCGCGTTTTTATCACGGAGCATCCCGTTGCGCCTGCGTTTATGCCGCATACCTGGGGTTGGGACGATAGCCGTTCGCGGTTTCAACGCGTTCGTCCGCGGCGCCATTCGTTGCGCTTGCGTCAAGCAAGAAAGAATGACGGCGGAAGTCCGCGCCGGTTATCTCGCGCCTTACGATAATTTTTCCAACCGCGTCGCAATTTTGCGTTTCGTGCAAGACATCCCGATGCGCCGCGATTCACCAAGTTATTCGGTGGTTCAGCATATCGAAGCAAACCTAAAACTATTTCAGAATCATCCCGTGCAAATTATTTGGGGAGCGCGCGACTTTGTTTTCAACGACCGTTTTCTAAAACGGTGGCGGAAAATTTTTCCGCAGGCGGAAGTACACAGAATGGAAGACGCCGGACATTACGTGGTGGAAGACGCCCACGAACGCATCGTTCCTCTGCTGCGCGAATTTTTGCGGAAGCATCCAATCTGAAATCGGCGACGACGGCGCCGGCAACTTTTTCCGCGCATAAAAAAACCGGCTCGCCGATTGGCGGAAGCCAGTTTTATTTTGCCGTGCGCGAAAACGGTTTCTCTTAATATCGATAGTGCTCCGGTTTATAGGGACCGTCCGCCGGCAAACCGAGATAACCCGCCTGCTTCTTCGAAAGTTTTGTCAGTTTCACTCCCAGTTTTTTCAGATGCAGATGGGCGACCTCTTCGTCGAGTTTTTTCGGCAAAGTGTAAACGCCGACCGCGTACTTATTATTGTACAATTCCATCTGCGCTAGCACCTGATTGGTGAAGGAGTTGGACATCACGAAAGACGGATGCCCCGTCGCGCAACCCAAGTTCACCAACCTACCTTCCGCCAGCAGAATGATGCTGTGCCCGTCCGGAAAAGTGTACTTGTCCACTTGCGGTTTGATGACGGTCTTTTTAATTCCCGGAAATTTATCCAACGCCGCCACCTGAATTTCAATGTCGAAGTGACCGATGTTGCAAACGATGGCGTCGTTTTTCATTCGCTCCATATGCTCGATGCCGATGACGTCGCAACATCCCGTCGCGGTAACGAAGATGTCGCCGTGCTCGACGGCGTCCTCCATCGTCGTAACTTGATAACCCTCCATCGCCGCTTGCAAAGCGCAGATGGGGTCAATCTCCGTGACGAGCACGCGCGCGCCCAACCCTTTCATCGAGTCGGCGCAACCTTTGCCGACATCGCCAAAGCCCGCGACCACCACAACTTTTCCCGCTATCATAATGTCGGTCGCCCGCTTGATGCCGTCGGCGAAAGATTCCCGACAGCCATAAAGATTATCGAATTTCGATTTCGTGACCGAGTCGTTGACGTTCATGACGGGAAATTTCAAACTTTCTTTTTCGATCATTTTGTAAAGGTTGTGAATTCCCGTGGTGGTTTCTTCCGTTCCCCCTTTTATGTCGGGAAGTAATTCAGAATGTTTTTCGTGGACGAAGGAAGTGAGGTCGCCGCCGTCATCCAATATCATGTTAGGACCTTTGCTATTTTCGAAAAGCAAAGTTTGACCCGTGCACCACCAATATTCCTCCTCCGTTTCTCCCTTCCACGCGAAGACGGGAACGCCCACCGCGGCCATTGCGGCGGCGGCGTGGTCTTGCGTGGAAAAAATATTGCAAGACGCCCAGCGAACTTCTGCGCCAAGTTCCAGTAAAGTTTCGATGAGCACCGCGGTTTGAATTGTCATGTGCAACGAGCCGGCAATTCGCGCCCCCGCCAACGGTTTCGACGCCGCGTATCTTTCACGCAACGCCATGAGCCCGGGCATTTCGTTTTCGGCGAGGATGATTTCTTCACGCCCCCAATCCGCCAGAGATAAATCTTTTACTTTGAATTTTTCAGCGACGATGGTGGTTGCCATGACTTGCTCCCGTGAACACACGATTTTTTTTGCCGAATTTTTTAGCGCAGCGAAATAACGCAACCGCAATAATTCTACACTATATTATATGGTACAGAATTCCCAAACTTTTTGCCCCACGCCGCCGCCATCGTTGCCGCGCGCCGTCATTCCATCAACGGTGATAATAATTTGCGCCTCATCATTATGTGCGAGTATAATCCCGTTTTTTAATTTCATCAGCGGGGTGAATTCATGGACGCCATAAACGATTTTATCAACGGGGTCAACGCCTTCGCGTGGGGCCCGCCGATGTTGATTTTGCTCGGCGCCACCGGGGTGTTCTTGACCGTGGGGACGTTGTTCGTTTCCTGGCGAAAAATCGGCTACGCCTTCAAGTTGTTGCTCGATAAATCGACGGTTGAGGGCGAAGGCGAAGTCAAACCGTTCAACGCGCTGATGACCGCGTTGTCGGCGACCGTCGGCACCGGCAACATCGCCGGCGTCGCCACCGCGATATTCATGGGCGGACCGGGCGCGATCTTTTATATGTGGCTGATCGCGTTGTTCGGCATGGCGACGAAATACGCCGAAGCGGTGTGCGCGGTAACCTATCGCGAAGTCGATTCAGCCGGCAAATACGTCGGCGGCCCGATGTATTATTTGAAAAACGGCGTCGGCGCGAAAAGTCCGGGGCTCGGAAAAACATTAGGCTACGCGTTCGCCATCTTCGGCGCGGTCGCCGCATTCGGCATTGGCAACGCGGTGCAAGTACATTCCATGGCTGACGCGTTGCACACTTCGTGGAGCGTGCCGACTTGGCTCACCGGCGTCATCGTCGCCGTGTTAGTCGGCTTCGTAATTCTCGGCGGCATCCGTCGCATCGGCGAAGTCGCGGGCAAATTAGTACCGACCATGATCGTGTTGTATGTCGGCGCCGGCTTGGTGGTGTTGGCGATTAACGCCGCGGAGATTCCGTCCGCGTTCGGTTTGATCTTCCATCACGCGTTCAATCCCGCCGCCGCGGCTGGTGGTTTTGCCGGCGCCGCCGTTGCCGCCGCCATTCGTTTCGGCGTGGCGCGCGGCGTGTTCTCCAACGAATCCGGCTTAGGCTCCGCGGCCATCGCGCACGCCGCCGCCAAAACCAACAACCCGGTGCGCCAAGGTTTGATCGCCATGCTCGGCACTTTCATCGACACCATAATCGTGTGCACCATCACCGCGTTGTGCATCATCACCTCCGGCATGTTGGGCGAAGTTGGCGCGGATGGCAATGCGCTGCGCGGCGTTGCGCTGACCGCGTCCGCGTTCGGTGCGGCTTTCACCGGCGGCGACTACGTGGTCACCGTGGCGTTGGTCGTGTTCGCGTTCACCACAATCCTCGGTTGGAGTTATTACGGCGAACGTTGCTGGCAGTTTTTGTTCAAAGAAAAATCGGTGATCATCTACCGCGTGCTGTGGGTGTCCGCCGCGTTATGGTTCGCCAATCAGAAAATCGATTTCGTGTGGAACTTGTCCGACACGCTGAACGGACTAATGGCGATTCCCAACTTAATTGGCTTGCTAGTGCTGTCGCCGTTAGTGTTCAAAGTGACCAGCGACTACTTTGACAAACAAAAGCGGTTAGCCAACCGCGACGAATGACGGCGGCGGCAACGCCATCGTCGTCATCGCCGTGACCGTGACGCGTCACTACCATCGCGCGCGACCGCGGCCGCGGTTGCAATCTTCCCGCCGTTGTATTCGCGCGACATCGGCGGCGTTCATGCGCAATTACCCCGACAATTTTCCCGAGCATTTATTTTGAGCAATCACG
>DKID01000027.1 GCA_002454045.1 Nitrospina sp. UBA6727
GAAAAGATTTTTTCTGTAACGCGGAGTATAGCATTTTCATCGCTTTTGTGGCTTTGCTTCCGCCCAAAATCCCAACGCCGATACCACCACGCTGGAAACCGAGGATGAAGATGTTAAGATGGTGGAGAAAACAGTTTAATTTGAAAGAGACAATTATTATGAAAAAGAAATCATCATTCAAAGTAAGGCTATTCTATAGCTATAGCCATAAAGACGCTGTGCAAAGGTCAGATATGGAAAGATCTCTTACCACCTTGAGAAACGAAGGGATAATTTCTGAGTGGAGCGATAAACAAATTATGCCCGGTCAAAATATTTCTGAAAAAATTCAAGAAAAATTGAATGAAGCAGATATTGTAGTGTTTCTGCTAAGCAATAATTTTATTAATTCTGAAGAATGTTGTAGAGAATGGGAAGATGCAAAAAAATTAAGCGAAAAGAAACATGTTTTTCGAATTCCAATTATTTTAACTAATTGTCCATGGTGGGATTTTATAAAGTCAGACGATGGCAGTGAAGAATTATTAGAGAAAAAATGCATCCTAATACATGGCGAGGAAATGAGCGGTAAAACTGCATTATGTAAATACATATTCTTGGAGTTAGCGAATAAAGAAAATCCAGTGTTATTTATTGATCTACAAGACGTAGAGGCCAAGAAACCTAACGACAAAATATTTCAGGAAGTATATCAAGAACAATATGAGGGGGATTACTACTTGTGGAAAGACAAACCAAATAAAACTATTATCTTTGACAATTTATCACAAAACAAACACTCAATAGAGCATATTGTATTTGCAGAAAAATACTTTGATAGAATTATCGTATCAACATCATCCAATAAATTTCACTCTTTTTTTAAGGATGAAGATAGATTGACTGAATTTGATGTGATGCGAATTAAGTATTTATCTCACGTAGCACAGGAGGAATTAATTAAAAAGCGTATAAGTGTACCCATGCAGCAAGAATCACCTATGCATGGAACAATTGATGTTATGGAAAACCATATTAATTCTGTGATAATTAATAATAAATTGTTGCCTAGATACCCTTTCTATATTCTGTCTATTTTACAAACGTATGAGGGGTTTATGCCTACAAATTTGACAATGACATCGTACGGGCATTGTTATTACGCATTAATACTTGCAAATTTAATTAAATCTGGCATTGAGAAAACAGATGACAAAATAAATACCTGCTTTAATTTTGCCGAACATTTAGCATTTGGACGCTATCAAGGTAAAACCACAAAAAGTGAATTCACCTTTTCTAAGTTTATAAACGATTACAATAATAAATATCTTATTGAAGATAGCCTACTTAGTAGGTTGAAGAATCCTAGCTATGGAATTATTTCAGAGCAAGGAAATTTTAAACATGAATATATGTACTTTTACTTTTTGGGGAAATTCTTTGCAAACAATTACAAAGATCATAAAGACAGAATCGGAAAAATATCGGAGACAAGTTATATTCATTCAAATAGTTTAATCCTACTTTTTATTATCCATCATACAAATGAATCCGATGTGATAGAGGATATATTGCTTTATACAATGTGTGCATTTAGCAATATAGAACCAGCCACTCTCAACAATGAAGAGACAAGGATATTTGAAACTTTAGTTGGCAGAATACCTAACAATATTTTATCCGAAGATAGTACTGATGAAGAGAGAAAAAGGGAGAGAGAAGGAAGAGATGTTGTAGAAAAGCAAAAGGAAACAGATTATGATCTTGATGAGGAGTCTGATCATATAGATCCCGTAAATGATATATATAGAATTCTGAAAAATAATGAAATATTAGGGCAAATTCTGAAAAATAAACATGGCAACTTAGAGTATGAGCGCTTGTTAGAAATTATTGAAACTATTGCAGATAGTGGATTGCGTCTTGTTAAGTTGGTTTTACTGGATCAAAACGAGATTAATGCTGTTGCTTCCCGTCTTCACAAACAGTACCCCGATTGTAATACATCGAAACTAAAGTATTTTGTTGAATTAGCGTCATTCTTATTGACAATGATTAACATTGAAAAAATTGTCGTAGCATTAAATAAGCCTGAGCTAAATCAACTTGTAAAACGGATAGTAGAGAAAAAATCAACACCTGCGTATGACTTAATTGATTATTTTTCAAAATTAGACAGTGTTGAAATATTTGGCAACAATGAAAGCAATCAACTTGCAGATTTATTGAAAAAGCATGACGATAAGTTTATTAAGAGAGTAGTATCGATACGGACACAACACTATTTAAATACACACGACATTCGTGCGCCAATTGAACAATCTGTTTGTAATACTTTAAAGATTCCATATAAGCCAAGAATGAAAAATACACGGAAGGGGCAAAAGGCGCTGAGTAATTACATTCCACAATAAGTGTAAACAAGAAAAAGTTTGGTTCTTTAGCAAAATCTACCGAGGCCGCACCTGGGACGAAATGCCTGTTGTGATTCCGTAAAAACACTGGACAAAATTAGTTTTTCTAATACGCCACAATCTCTTCATCCATGATGCGCCATGTGTACCAAGTGCCCACTGTTTCAAACGGGTGCCATTTCTTTCCCAAGGCGCGCATTCTTTCGGGCGTGGGTAGTGCTCTCATATTATAAAGTTTTTTCAATCCGACCCTGAGCCCCAAGTCCCCGACCGGCATAACGTTCAGCCGATTCAGGGAAAATATCAGGAACATCTCCACAGTCCACCGGCCGATGCCGTAGACTCCCGTTAATTGCTGGATGATTTCTTCATTTTCCAGATAAGCCATGCGGCGCGGGCGAATGGTTCCGTCGAGAAATTTTTCGCTGAGGTCTTTCATGTACTTCACTTTTTGGTTTGACAGTCCAACTTCCCGCAACTGATTTTCCAGCAGACTCTGTACTCTTTCGGGAGTAGCCCGCGCGGGCGCAAAAATATTTTCAAAACGATGCGTGATGGCTTCCGCGGCTTTCGTCGAAATTTGTTGCGCGATGATGGCTTTGCATAATACTAGAAAATAATTTTTGTTCTGGCTCAGTTTGAAGGCGCCCGTCCGAAGGATGACGCCCGCCATCACCGCGTCTCTTTTATCAAAATGTTGCAGGATTATTTTTCTGCTTGGAAGTTTTTTGGCATCCCGAGTCATCTTCTCCAGTCCACCTGAAAGGCTCGGACGCTTTTCAAGTTTGGAGAGGACCGAAGCTGGTCCACCGCATGATCGCTGATTCGATTATGGTACAGGTCAAGGGTGATCAAACGCGGAAAGGCTTTTGAACGGCAAAGCAAATCCGCGGCACCGTCGTCCAATCCGTTTCCCGCCAGCGACAAAAGGGTCAGTTCGCGGAAGTTGCTGGACTCGCATAACGCTTGCAGTCCCTCTAGTTCCAACCCCGTCTTTTGCAGATAAAGTTCTTGAAGACTTTGTAACTGAGATTTTCCAGCAAGAACCCGCGCGCCGGCGGGTCCTATTGGATTAAGATTAAGATAAAGCATTTGCAGATTGGTGAGAACCGTTGCCCCCGTCAACGCTTTCAAACCTTCGTCGCCGATGCGGTTCCCTTGGAGAAAAAGTTTGCGGAGATGGTCGAGGAAGGGGGAGACGGCTAACGATTGTAGCGAGTGGTTCGTGAGTTTGTTATGAGCCAAGGAAAGAACCACCAGCTTTTCGAGTTGAGCGGCTTGCGCCAGCGTTTCTACTCCTGCGTCGCCGAATTCATTTTTATCCAACCATAGTTCCTTCACCTTGCGGATTTCGTCGCAAGTCAGAAAGGCTTCGACATCTTCCGCGAGTATTTCTTTATCGACGAGGTCAAGTTTGTAGATGGCCCTTTCGCTGTTTTCGATTGCGGCGTTGGCCTCCGCTTCGCTCCAAACCATCGCGGTTGCATCGTCTGGCTCATCGGTCAAAACCGTTAAACTATTTTTGACTAGGCTTTCAAAAAGGGGACTTATCATCGTAGCCATCCCCGCTCTCTAAAAAAGGCAATGATCTCGTGCGCCGCTTTCCCGGGTTTGCAGGTGGTGGTGTCATAAATAAAATCCGCGTAGGACTGGTATCTATCGTGTCGGTCAGCAAGCATCTTTTTTTGTTCTTCCTCAAAACTTAGACCTTCGGCGAGGGCAGGTCGCTTGCGGCCCTTTTTAATTCTCTGAATAATCGTAGATAGTTCCGCCGTCAGCAAAACGCAACGCCCCTCTTTTTTTAATGAGACCATGTTTCCATCGTCGAGCACCACCCCGCCGCCGCAGTCAATGACGCTACTTTGAGCCTCCCCGGCAACCTGACTCACGATATCCGATTCCAATTTGCGGAAGGCGGACCACCCCTCCTGTTCGACGAATTCGGAGATAGATTCCCCGGCGGTTTGAACGATCAAGTCATCAATTCGATACAGTCGTCTCCGCAGTTTTTTGGAAAGAATTTTTGCAACCGCCGATTTTCCAGTTCCCCTGTAACCGAGCATGACAATATTCAACGACCAGTATCCCGTGACAGTTAAGATTTTTCTTCTCTGAAAAAATACTTTGCTTCCCGTCGCGCAAAAATAGTAAAGGAACATTTTCACTGATGCAAACGAAACATCCCGTCAGGCGCAACCCAAGACGCGGCGGAGTTTTATCTTGGATGCTGGCCCTCTGTGATATACTCAACTCCCTGAGAAAATCGTTTTTTCACGTTCTCTTTGACCGATTATTTTAAGGGAAGGGGCAGATGGTGAAAAAAATTATTCTGTTAACGGCTGTATTGACGGCGAGCATTTTTATCCAAGCGTCTGCAATCTGCGCCGAAGAGGACGAACTAACCCAGAAAAAAAGAGCGCTGTGTGAAGAAGGAAATTCTACGGCGTGTTTTCAAATGGGGGAACGCTATCGCATCATTGAGCAAGATCAGAAGACGGCGCTAGATTTTTACATCAAAGCCTGTGATGCTGGCTACATGACTGGTTGCACCAACGGTGGGATTCTGTTGGTTGTAAAAGGGACGCCGTATAGCAAGGAATTCAAACAAGCGCGAAAAATGTTCATCAAATCTTGCGAAGCGGGGGAAGACCCTTCCTGCTTCAACTTGGGAAGCCTGTACTATAAGGAAGGACGCCAGAAAAAATCTCTCCAATATTATCTGAAAGCCTGCGACATGGGCAACCAGATGGGTTGCATAAAACACAAAAAGTTGTCCCGCTAACGGCATGCAAAATAAAACTAAGAACTGGGAAGAGTTATGCAACGATGGCGAAAACTATGGCGGTGAGGGGGAAAATCTTTCGCCGAAAGAAAAAATCCTGTTTGAAAGTATTAAGGATAAAACGGTTCTTAAAATCCAAGATGCCTATCTGTTTTCCAAAACTGGAAAAGTTGAGGAAGGCCACGGTCCTAAACTGGCCGAGATGATCGCGAACTTTCAATTCATCAGAACCATCTCCAGCCTGATTCTCACTCACAATCATCTCGGCGCGGAGGGGATAAAAATTCTCGCCGCGTCGCCGTTTCTTCCCAAAATCAGTGACCTTCATTTAGGTTCCAACAACCTCGGCGACGACGGCGCCAAAGTCATCGCCCGATCAGAAGTCTTTTCAGAATTGGTGACCCTGAACTTGGAATGCAATGGCATCACCGCTGAGGGAGCCAAAGCCTTGGCCGAATCTTCCGTGCTGAAAAAAGTTGAATACCTAAACATGGTTGATAACCAAGTCGGCGACGAAGGTGCTTTGGCCATCGCCAATTCAGATAATTTTGGCGCCTTGACTTATCTGCATCTGGGAGGTAACCGAGTGAAATCTGAAGAAGCCAAAGCGGCTTTAAAAAATTCCCCGAAACTTAGCAAGTTGGAAAAACTTAAAGTTTTCTAATTAAAATTCCATTGTTGCAACTGGGGTCGGTGAGGTTGAACAAGTTAGATGGAGTTGGGGTCATCGGGACGAAGCAGTTCTGGCCGGGAGTAGTTAACCAGTCCGGGGTCGTTCTCCACGCCTTCCTTAAGCACCAAAGTTTTGAGGTTGGTCAGGGTTTTGCTTTCATAGATCGCTTTCGCCCCCTCGGCGCCAAAGTAATTTCTTCCGGCGTAAAGATGTGTCAAGCCGCCCAGCGAGGTAGATTTTCCTAAGGCTTTTGCGCCTTCATCCCCGAACATATTTTGCGAAATCTTCAAGACCTTGAGAGCTTTCCATTTCGAAGCCGAGGCGAGCACCTTCAATCCTTCATCATCCAACTTATTCGCGGCGAGATTCAGTTCCTGTAATTGATCCATAAGATTTCCCTGCACCATTTTTTTTAGAGATTCAAGATTTATGTAACCGCGTTCCATTTCCAACTTCTTCAGCGCGGAGAAAGAAGTTGTTTCCCCAATCGCTTTTGCCGTTTCGTTGCCGATTTCATTCCACCCCACATCCAAAGATTCTAGGTTGGAAAAATTCTCCGACCGCATGAAATCCGCCACAGAAGAATCCGTGAGGTGGTTGTCGGAAATGACCAGTGTTCGCAAATTTTTCATCTTAATTTGGTTGGAACGGGCGACATCCGTCAGCCCCTGTCCTGCCAGAAAATTAATTCCCAAGTAGAGTTCCTCAACTTGTGCCAGGTTTTCCGACTCAAAAAGAACCGACAAGGCATCGTCGCTGATTTGATTGTCGGCGAGATCAAGAATCCGTACCTTTTCCAATCCACGATAATTACAAATGATTGTCACATCATCGTTGGCGATATATTTTCCTGAAAGTTTGAGAAGACGCGGGTCCGCCGCCAACAAGAGCCGCAGAGTTTCCTCCCACTTTGCCGTTTTCTGCTCAACGGAAGGTTCGCCCTTTTCGTACTGTGAATTCCCGCCTCTTTCAATACCCATCAATTCCTCTCGAATGCTTTCAAAACGGTTTCCATTATTTTATACAGTGTGGACGTCGTTTATTAAAGAACAAATGCAACCTTATCCAAAAGATTAAAAAAAATTAATTCCAGATTAACAGGCCTTTAATCTTGGTTCTATACAATGCGTGGCGATGATTAGAGACTGTTCGGGGAATTATAGTCCCGGCGCAAAATGGGAGTGATAACAGATGGAAATGTTTAAAACAATCGATATCCGCGGGCTTTCATTTTTTAAGGCACTGCAATTAGCATCGCAAGAGTTTCGCCGTATTAAAAAAAACGGGATTCTAGAAATCATCATTGACAAGAAAAGAAATATCACGGACGCCTTATCCGAATGGGCGAAAAGGCAAGGATACAAAGTTTCGGATATTGAGGACGACCCTCAGATGGTGCGTCTGTTCATCCGCAAGAGGTCTCGAGTAATAAAGGTCTAGCGAAGAATTAACAACGATAAGCGTAGACTATTTCGGGCTTCAATCTCTCCTCCTCTCCTCTGGGTGAAAATCCCAAGCCCGGAATAGCCTGTGTTTTTTGGGTCACGCCTGCTTCAATTTTTCCGGACGGTTTTTTTCGTAAATAATTCTCATCCCATCAAGAGTTAAAAATGGATCCAACGTGTCGATGACCGTCGACTTCGAGGCAATCCATTCGACGATTCCCCCCGTGGCCACCACGTGCGCGTTTTGTCCCAGTTCTTTTTTAATTTGTCGGACCAGGTTTTCAATCATCCCCGCAAAACCATAGACCGCGCCAGACCGAATACTTTCCACGGTTGACTTTCCGATCACGTTCTCTGGAACCAGCATATCAATTCTCGGCAATTTGGCGGTGTGTTTGGACAGGGCGTCCAACGAAATCTGAATGCCTGGGAAAATGACTCCCCCCAAGTATTCTCCCTTGCTGGACACCACATCGAAGGTCGTGGCGGTGCCGAAGTCCACGATGATCAACGGCCCGCCATATTTTTCGAATGCCGCCACCGAGTTGACAATCCGGTCGGCGCCCACTTCAGCGGGGTTATGGTAGAGGATAGAAATTCCCGTTTTAATACCTGGCCCCACTATCATAGGTTCGCGGGAAAAATATTTCCGCGCCATGTCTTGCAGGATGGGAATCAGCGGCGGGACTACGCAGGCGATGACGATGTCATCAATGCTGTCTATCTCAACATCATTCGACTGGATAAATCCCTTGAACAAAACCCAATACTCATCAGCCGTGCGGTTCCATTCCGTTCGTATTCGCCAGTGGGAAAGAAGTTTGTCATCGGAAAACAAACCGATCACGTTATTGGAGTTGCCGACATCAACAACTAATAGCATAATAAAACCGACGCAACGCGTTTCAGAAACCCTGCAAAAATAGCAAAGCCCGCAAGTTGTAACAGCCGCGAAAATTCGTTTGCGCAACAAGTCTTGCTAAATACGATTACGACGATTCGCGTGGCTATTCAATTGGAACCCGCAATCATGAGAGATAATTATAATATTGAAATGGAAGATATTTCAAAATTTCCACTGGAACGGTCCGCGGATTTTTCTTCATGGGAAGAACTTTCCTACCGGGAATTGCGGGAGCAAGTATTGGATAATCTGGACATCGATAAGGCGCGCAGGTTTTGCGGGGTCGTCAGGACCGGAAGTCCTTTCCAACTGAACGGTTATTTTTATCGCGTCAAATCCAAACACGCGTCCGCGGATTTTATTGCCGGGTCTTAATTTTCGGGTGATGGCACCACCGCGAATTCCCCAAGTTTCCATTCGTCGTGGATTTTTTGAATCGTCCCGTCTTTAATAAGCGCGGTTAAACTCGCGTCTATTTTTTTCTTCAGATCCGAATCCTCTTTCCGCAGAGCAATGCCATAAAACTCCGAGGTCATTCTGGAGCCAAGAAATCTGGTGCTTCGGGTCAATTCATTATTTTTGCTAAAATGATAATTCGCCTGCACAGAATCCCCGACCACGCCGTCGTTACCCTTGTTCGCCAAATCGATCATCGCATGGCCAAATTGTTCATAGGTCTTGATATTTATTCCTTTGTACTTTTCCAGAAAATAATAGGACGTCGTGTTGATCTGGGCCCCTATCGTGGCCTTCATCTCCGCAAGTTGTTCCAAACTATCGATGCCCTGAAGATCCTTTCGGACCAACACAGCAATCCCACTTTGAAGATAAGGAATGCTGAAAGCCATGCGTTTTTTTCTTTCTTCAAGAATCGTCACGGAGCTGACAACTAAATCAAATTTTTTGGTGATCAATCCTCCAAATAATCCGCCCCATTCTACGTTGACCAGTTCATAATCAAACCCGGCATTTTTTACCACCGCCTTTATCAAGTCCACCTCAAACCCATCCAATTGTCCTTGGTCATTCGAAAATGCCATCGGGACGAACGTCGCGTCGAGGGCGATGGTAAGTTTTGGGTTTTGAACTTTCTGATCGCTTTGCCCGCAACCCAACGACAAAAAAGCAAATAAGGCAAATCCTAAAATATATTTTTTCAACATCAAAAATTTCCTTTCAAGTTTCGGTATAAAGCAATTAAAGTTTGAAACTCCTGCAACGTCGCCGCAGTTTTTCTATCCAACGGCGAACCCGTTGGCGCCGCAAATCTATTGGTCATGATGATACAAACGACGCCAAGCGATTCTACTCTACCGTCAATGCTTCCATGGGGTCAAGTTTAGATGCTTTGATGGCGGGAAACACGCCGAACAAAACTCCGATCCCAGCGCAAACCCAGCTCGCCGTCCAAATGGAATTCGTGTCGAGAATCAAAGTCCAGTGTCCCCAACGAGTCAGACCCAACGTCAACCCGATTCCTAAAACGATTCCCAGTCCGCCGCCCAGAAACCCGATGATCAATGACTCGCAAAGAAACTGGCGGATGATGTCCCGGCGAGTCGCGCCCACCGATCTGCGGATTCCTATTTCGCAAGTGCGTTCCTTAACCGATATCAACATCACCGCCAAAATACCGATGCCGCCTACCAGCAGAGATATCGCCGCCACCCCGACAATTAGTTTGGTGAAAATTTCCGTAGTCTCCAGTTTCAGTTCCTCAATGTCTAGTTGGCTGATCAGGGTGAAGTCGTCGTTGCGATCGTCGGTGAGCCGATGACTTTCCCGCAACAGTTCTTGGATTTTCCCCGTAGCTTTGACGATGTTTTCCCGCGACGAAACGCGAACAAAAATTCGCGTAACGTACGTCTGGTTGACAATCCGCCGCATGTAAGTTGAGATGGGGATTAGCACCACGTCATCCTGATCCATCCCGTTGGTGTCCAAGCCTTTCGGTTCGAACACGCCGATAATTTTGAATGGCATGAAGTGTATTTTGATAACTTGACCTAGCGGGTCTTCTTCGCCAAAAATATTTTTGACCGTCGTCGCTCCTATGACGGCAACACGGTTCGCCATTTTTGAATCCCTCTCCGAAAAATATTCGCCGCTTTGCAAACTGTAGCCGCGGATCATCGGGAAGTCGAGGGTGGAACCGGCGATGCGGGTTTCCGCGGAGTTGTTGCTAAACTTGGCGATCATACTTTTTTCTTCAAACGGTGCCGCCCCTTCTACCTCGCTAATTTCTTCGACGATCCGATTCGCATCGCGGACGGTCAAGGTGGTCACGTTGCCGGTGAGTCGAAGATGTCCGCCGCGCCGTTTCATTTCTCCGGCGTTGATGGTGATGAGATTTTCTCCCATCCCGGCGATGATATCCATCACCTCTTTTTGCGAACCTTTGCCGATGGCTGTCATGACGATCACCGAACCGATGCCAATCAAAACGCCTAATGACGCGAGGAAGGTGCGGGTCTTGTGCGAAAGGAGCGCCTTGACCGCGATGCCGAATGAGGAAAAAATCTTCATCATTGTTTTTTTACTGCGCGCGAATGGATTCTTCGGGACTCAAAAAAGCCGCCTTGCGGGCGGGATGAATCCCGAAGACTAAACCGACCAGCGTACAAAATAAGAACGACAGGATGAAAGGTTCCGCCGTTATGTGAGTCGGAAAAATGTCAAACCGTTGCAAGCCAAACGAAATGGCAAGTCCCAATCCAATTCCCATGATGCCGCCGAGCAGGGAAACCATAACCGACTCGAACAAAAACTGTAAGGTGATGTCGGACCGCCGCGCGCCGAAACAACGGCGGATGCCAATTTCGCGCACCCTTTCTCGAATGGATACGAGGAGGATATTCATGATGACGATTCCGCCGACTAAAAGCGAAACCGTGGAAATCAAAATCAACATGCGGTTTAGTGCCTGCTCCGATTCGGTCACCCACTGCATGATGCTTTCGGGGGTGATGAAACGGAAATCATCGGCGGCGAGAACCGAGAGGCTATGGTTGCGGCGTAAAATCTGGCGCACGTTTTCCATGGTCGCCGGAACTTGGGAAGGGTAGAAGGTGACGACTTTGATGCTGTGGAGATGGGTCGCGTGCGTCAGGCGCGACATGGATGTGGTCAGCGGAATCAAGGCGCGGTCGTCCGGGTCGTATCCGCTTTCGGTCAATCCCTTTTCTTCCAGCAAGCCAATCACTTCGTAGAAATTATTTTGCAGGCGCACCATCTTGCCGATGGGGTCTGCGTCTTTGAACAGTTTCCGCGTCGGCGTTGCGCCCAGCACTACCGCCCGTCTTTTTTGGTTCATGTCGCTGTCGGATAAAAAATCGCCGTCCTTCATTTTCCAGTTGCGCGCCAGTTGCCAATCTGGCGTCACCCCATAAACTCGGGTGTTGGTGAATTCCTTTTTGTTGATGATCCGCAAACGTTTTCTTTGCCGCGGCACCACCAGTTGGACGGTGGGAAGCGCGAGCAAGTTTTCGGCGTCTTCAAGAGTCATGCTGGTGGTATTCTTCGAGCGGGTAAAAAACATTCTTCCCTCGCCAGCGATTATCGAAAAAGATTCCGGACCAAACCCCATGTTAGTGATGCGGTCGAGCACTTCAGTTTTGACGCCGTGGCCGATGGCGACAATCACCGTCAAAGAGGTGATGCCGATCATCACGCCCAAGGTCATAAGAAATGTGCTGGCGCGGTTCAGTCGTAATCCCCGCAAGGCTTGTCCGAAATTTTTAAAAATTCGCATACGCGATTTCTCCGCGGCGGGAATTTACAAAACCCGCGCTTCGGTTTTTTCCTCACGGTCGCTGTCTGAAACAATTTGTCCGTCGTGGATGGAGATGATGCGCCGGGCGTGTTGCGCCACTTCCAACGCGTGGGTAATCAGCACAATGGTTGTGCCTTCCTTGACGAGATTGTCGAAAGTCTGCATAGTTTCTCTGCCGTTTTTTGAGTCGAGGTTCCCCGTGGGCTCGTCCGCGAGAATGAGTCGGGGACTGTTGATGAGAGACCTTGCGATGGTAACCCGCTGCTGTTCGCCGCCAGAAAGTTGCCCCGCCGTGTGATGCAGTCGGTGTTCCATCCCCACCTTGGTGAGCAGTGCCCGCGCCTTCTCCTTGATGCCGCGCGGAGATTGCCGCGCGTAAATCAGCGGCAGGGTGACGTTCTCCAGCGCCGTGACTCCGGGGAGAAGATGGAAGGCTTGAAACACGAAGCCGATTTTTTCGTTGCGGACGCGGGAAAGTTTTCGGTCGTTTAACTTGCCGACTTCTTGCCCGTCCAAAATATATTCCCCGCTGGTGGGTTGGGACAAGCATCCCATGATTGCCATGAGCGTACTTTTCCCCGCGCCGGAAGGACCCATGATGCTGACGTAATCGCCCTCTTCAATGTGCAACCGCACGTTCTTGAGAACCCGGGTTTCGAAACCGATGTTCTTATAGTTTTTGCAGATGGAATTCATTTCGATGAGAGCCATCACGGTCGCCTGCCTGGTCGTTTTTTCCCCGCAGGTTTGTTGGGGATTCCAACCGCGTCGCCTTCGTTGACACCGGCGGTCACTTCAATCCTGCCCGCTTCGCGCCAGCCTAACTCGATGGGTCTGTCTTCTAATCTTCCGTCAACTTGCGTGACGGCGAAAGTTTTTTTGCCTTCCCGTTTCACCGCTTCTTTCGGCACGGTCAGAGCATTTTTCCGAGTGCCGGTGGTGACGACGACGTTCGCCGTCATCTCCGGTCTAAGTTTCGCGGCGTTCTTTTTTTTAATATCCAAAATCACTTCATAGTTCACCACGTTATCTTTGATCACCGCCTTCGGATGAATTTCCCGAACCTTGCCGTCGAAAAATTGGTTGGCGTAAGTGTCCACGGTGAACTTGGCATCTTGCCCAACTTGGATGCGCCCGATGTCCGTTTCATCGACGAACACCGTGACCTCCAGTTCGCGAAGGTCGATCAGGGTGACGAAGGTCGGGGCGTTGAGACTAGCCACCACCGTTTCCCCTTCCTGCGTGGAAACGAAAGCGACGATGCCATCGCTGGGCGCGGTGATCGTGGCGTAAGAGTGTTGCACCTTCTCCACTTCAAGGTTCGCCTCCGCCCGGTCGACCATCGATTGCGCTAGTTGGCTGTCATTTTTCAGTTGCCTTTGTTTGAGTTTCAATTCCTCGTTCGCCAGATTGGTGCGCGCCTTCAACACCTCCAATCTTTCTTCCGCCTCGTCCACGACGGTGGTGGAGACAAACCCTTTTTGGTTTAGTTTCTGATTGCGCGCCAGCATTTTCCGCGCGAGTTTAAGTTGAACTTGCAACTCCTTGCGCTCCGCCATAGCTTTATTAATTTCCAGCGGACCTTCCGTGAGTATTTTTTCCAGCCGCGCTTTTTCCGCATCCAAATCCGCTTGGAAACGCGCGACGCGGGAGAGCAAGTCTTTATGCTCGATGACGGCGACGGTTTCCCCGGCGCGAACGGAGTCGCCGATTTTAACCAAAAGTTTTTTGACTTGCCCCGATATGCGCGCGCCGATTTTAACTTCCGCGCCGGTCTTGAGCGTCACGGTTCCCGTCGCCAAAACTCTTTGGTGAATGTCTTGCCGAGTCACCGGCTGAAACTTAAAATCTTTCACCGTGGGTTTTTGCGGCGGCTTGCCAAAAATTATTTCGCTTTCTTGCCAGACCCAAACCAAACCGGCGGCAAGAATCGCCCACAGCAAAAGACTTCCGAACTTTCCCGAAATCTTCATGATAGAACCGTCGTCTCTGAATTATTTTTCGTTGATGTTACCATAATTTTTTAGCGCGGGGACGGCGGGCAAAGTTCATCGCGCGAAGCGGAAGCGTTTGAGGATGCGGGTTTCATTCGGAGCAAAGACACGCCGCGTCGTGACGTGTCGCAGGAGCGGAACCGCGTGTAGCGTTACACCGATTTGACGGTCAGGTCGGGATGCAACTGCTGGCGGATTTGCGTTTGGATGTATTGCAAAGTTCCGCTGGTGGAGGTCGGGCAACTCCCGCAGGCGCCTTGGTAGTGGATGCTGACTTCGTTGCCTTTTATGCCCGCCAGTTCTACGCCGCCGCCGTCTTGCGCGAGGTTGGTGCGGATGGAACGGTTGAGCACCATTTCAATTCCTTGTAGTTTTTTTGCGTCGTCGAGTTTCGCAAAGTTGATGACGTCCACTTCGCTCAGTTGCGTTTTTCCTTCCGCTTGATACAGCGTCACCGTTGCTTCGATGGTTTTCCAAACGCGGTCTTTCAGCGGAACCCAACTGGTCTTTTCGTCTTTCGTCACGGTGACGAAATTATCCATGACGAACACGCTCAAGATTCCGGGCTTCTCGAATAAGGCCGCCGCCATCTTGTCTCCTTCTGCTTCTTTTTTATCGGCGAAGGAAATATTGCCGTGGTCGAGAATCACCGCGTTGATAACAAACTGCAAGGCGTTGGGGTTCGGGGTTTCCTTCGTGCGCACGACCTTCAAAACTTTTTTGATGTCGGGACGCGCCTTTGCTTTGGGCTTTTTCGCGGGCGTGTTTGCTTGCTTCATTTTTTCCTGGATGGCCAGGACTTCGCTAATCTTCACGGCAACGGAACTCTTAAAAAGTTGAAGGTGATGTTCATCATCATACTATATTCAAACGCGGGAACCAATCATCATTCCGCTCACTTGGCTTGGGATGGAATTTCCGCCGCCACCGTCATCGCGATCGCCCTGCGTCCCTTGAGGGATTGCGTGGCTTCGTGTCCGACGAAAATTGCCAGCGCGATGAGCACCACTGCCACCGTCCCGAGTAGGAGGTTGGGTTCGGGCGCGGCAAAAAACTGGTAGGCTTGCCAACCCAACGCGCTGACCGTGGTTACGACCATGAACAGCGCGGGATAAAGTGCATAGTGCGTGGGACGCTTGACCGCCATCAACCAAGTCGCCACCACGAACAGCGCAATCCCCGCGATGAGTTGGTTGGTGGCGCCGAAGATGGGCCAGATTTTCTGCCAGCCGTCGGTCGCGCCAATCATATAGGCGACGGATATTACCAAAACCGTCACGGCATATTTGTTGCGCAAAGCGGGCAGCGGATTGCCCAAAAATTCTTGCACCAAAAAACGTGTGACGCGCACCGCCGTGTCGAGGGTGGTCAGCACGAAAGTATTCAACGCCAGTATGGCGATCATCGAGGCGATGGTGAAACTCATCGCCGGTAACATCTGGTGCACCATGTTCCCGTAGCCATTGCCGAACGCCATAATCCATCCGCCAGATTGCAGAGTTTCGCGGAACCCTAGTCGGGACATATCGACTCCGCCACCTTCGGGCGCTACCCAGTAAAGTCCGCCGCCGCCGATGAGGACGGTGACGACGGCGACGACTCCTTCGGTGAGCATGCCGCCGTAAGCGATAGCTTTGCCTTGGGTTTCGTTGTGCAATTGTTTTGAAGTGGTGCCGCCGACAACGAGCGAATGAAAACCGGACACCGCGCCGCAAGCCACCAGCACAAATAACATCGGCCAGACCGGTCCTTGCACGTCAGACATCGCGCCCCTCCACGCGGGGGTGTTCAGTCCCGGCGCGACCCAAAGTAAGGCGATGATGCCGAGCGACATGGAGCCGAGTAGCACGAATGTGGAAAGATAATCCCGCGGTTGCAAAAGCGTTTGCACCGGCAAAATCGACGCCACCCCGGCGTACACCATCAACACCACGAACCAGAACGACAGCGGCGACAGCCCCATCACTCCTTCGTCCGGCAACGGCACGGGGATTTTGAATCCGACATAAATGTTTAAGATGACCGCCAGCACCGCGACGGTGGAGACCATCTTAAGGTTGAAATTTTTTTTGTAGATGCACCAACCGAGGAGCATCGAAACGGGGATGATGGCGAAAGTGGGGAACACCATTTCCGGTTGGGCGGTGAGAGTTTTTGCGGCGACCACGCCGAACACGGCAATCACTAAGAGCATGGCGAGGATGAGGAAAATGGCGAACACGGCTTTGGCTCTGTAGCCCATGGTGGTTTCCGCGATGTCGGCGATGGAACTTCCGCGGTTGCGCACCGAGACCATCAGGGCAAGATAATCGTGCACCGCGCCGATGAACACGTTGCCGAGCATGATCCACACCAACGTGATCGCCCAGCCAAAATGCTGCATGGCGACGATTGGTCCGATGACGGGACCGGCGCCGGCGATGGACGCGAAGTTGTGCCCGAACAACACCATCGGTTTGCTGGGGACGTAGTCCACGCCGTCGTTTTGTTTTATGGCGGGAGTTTCCCGGTTGGCGTCGGGCTGGATCAACTTCCGATTTAGTTGTTCGGCGTAATAACGGTATCCCACGAAATAAAAAAACAGGCAGGCGAAAACCAGTATGACGATGGTCAACACGACGAAACCTCCCGAAACTAAACGTCCGAAAAAATATGCGCGGCGTTTTCTATTATAGCAAACTTTTCTTCATACAAAAGTCAACTTGGTGACGGCGGGAAATCGGCGCAAACTCCGCAACGTTTTTTTGCGTGCGCCGCCGCCGGTCGCCGTCGTCGCGTTGTCAGGATTTGAACGCGGCGCTGAGTTGGATGGTTTGTTCCCGATTCGGTCCCGTGGAAATCATCATGAACGGAGTTTCGAGAAGCGCGCTCAACCGTTCGACATAACGTCTGGCGTTGTCGGGCAACTGATCGTATTCCCGTATCCCGATGGTGCTTTCCGACCAGCCGTCAAACTCGGTGTAAATCGGTTCGCAATTTTCGAGGACTACGGGGTCGGCGGGCATGTCGGAAAATATTTTCCCTGCGTGTTTGTAACCGGTGCAAACTTTGACGGTTTTGAATCCATCCAGCACGTCGATTTTCGTGAGGACCAGCGCGTCGATGCCGTTGAGGTTAATGCCGTATCGGGCGACCACTAAATCGAACCACCCGCAGCGCCGCGGTCTGCCAGTGGTTGCGCCAAACTCGTGCCCGACCTCGCCCATGCGTTGACCGTTTTCATCCGACAATTCGGTTGGGAACGGACCTTCGCCGACGCGGGTGGTGTAGGCTTTGATCACCCCCAGCACGCGGTCAACTTTGGTCGGCGGAATGCCAAGTCCGGTGCAGGCGCCGCCCGCCGTTGAGTTGGATGAAGTCACGAACGGGTAAGTGCCGTGGTCGACATCCAACATCGTCCCCTGCGCGCCTTCGCACAAAACGTTTTTCCCCTGCTTGATTTTGTCGCGCATGAGAACGTGAGTGTCGGCAATATATTTCACGATGGTTTCCCGGTAACTCATCAACTCATCGAACAGATGGTTGAACTCGGGCAAGTCCGTGTCGTAAAGACTTTTCAAAACTTTTTTTTTCTCGCGGTAATTGGCTTGCAACCGTTCCTTCAAAAAAGTTGCGTCGCGGAGATCGCAGGTACGAATTCCCGCGCGCGCGATTTTGTCGGCGTAGGATGGGCCGATGCCTCTTCCCGTCGTGCCGATTTTCTGAAAGCCGCTGCCTTTTTCCCGACTCTTGTCGCTGGCGCCGTGATAAGTCATGATGATGTTGGCGCGGTCGCTGATGACGAGACGGTCGCGCAGATTGACGCCGGCTTCCTCTATCGCGCGCATTTCCGCCACCAACGCCGCGGGGTCTAACACCACGCCGTTGCCGATCACGCACAATTTATTTTTGTGGAAAATTCCGGACGGGATGAGGTGCAGGACAAATTGTTTCCCGTCGAGAAAAATGGTGTGCCCGGCGTTGTGCCCTCCTTGATACCGCGCCACCACGTCGGCGTCTTCGGCAAGCGAGTCGATGATTTTCCCCTTACCTTCGTCGCCCCACTGCATTCCCACCACCACCACCACCGACATAAGTCGCCCCCGATAAACGCCGCGAATGAATAAAGTTTGCGCCCGCCGCGCGGCATTATCCTCACCCGCCGCCGCCTTGTCAACCGCCGACCGCAAGGGCGACGGGCAACCCGCAAGCGCGGAAACAACCGCCGTAAATTTTTTCCTTTGAACAACAGGCGCGGAGTATAATTCGCGACAACATTGAAAAAGTACGACAACTCAAATATCAGGAGCGTGAAAATTGGCCAGCGAGTTTTTTCGATATTTGCAAGCGCACAAAAAAAAGAACCCGTCCCATCCCGCAATCATCGACGGGGACACTTGCCTGAGTTACGCAGATTTCGTTTCCCACATCGAACATTTCGCCCGCGCAATATCCACACTCGCGCTCACCCGCCGCAGCAAAATCGGCTTGCTGTGTTTGAATCAGAAAGAATACCTCATCGCTTTTTTCGCCGCCTTGCTCAAAGGCGTTCCCGTCATCCCGTTCAACTTTTTACTCGCGCCCGATGATTTGGCATACATCACCCGCGACGCGGAAATCGACACGCTGGTCGTCGATTCTTTTTTTGTAAAACCTGAGACGGCGCCCTTTTTCAAATTATTCGCCAACAAAATTCTCATCGGCGCGGCGGACGCGGAACAAACCGGCGACGGAACTTTGCGTTGGGACGAGTTCATGGCGAGGGGCAACCGCGGCGGCCCCGTGCAACCGCACGAAAGGGAAGAGCACATCCCCGACGTAATCCTGTACACTTCCGGCACCACCGCCAAACCCAAAGGCGTCATGCTCGATGAAAAACAATTCGACGCGAATTGCGATGGATTTTTGCAGCACCTTCACTTCACCCCCGAAGACCGCGGGATTGTCGCGCTGCCGCTGTTTCATTCGTTCGGCAACATCATGGCGTTGGTGTTGTTGCGCTCCGGAGCCACCCTCATTTTGCTCAAACAATTTCAGCCGAAAACTATATTGACATCCATCGCCCAGCACCGGGCAACACTCCTGCCGTTGGTGCCGACCATCTATTCATTTTTGGTGGAACTTTACGCGCGCGGCGAGTACGACATTTCTTCGTTGCGCTATTGCATTTCCGGCGGCGCGTCTTTGCCCGAAACTCTGCTGAAAAAAGTTGAAGACGGATTGGGCGTCACCGTCATCGAAGGTTATGGCTTGACCGAAACTTCGCCGGTAATCGCCGTGAACAAAATGCAAGACGGCAGCGTGCCCGGCTCCGTGGGTCCCGTCTTGCCAAACGTCGCGGTGGAAATTGTCGACGATGCTGGAAAACCCGTCGCGCCGCGGCAAGTCGGGGAGATTCGGGTGCGCGGCGAAACGGTGATGAAAGGTTACTGGAACAAGCCCGACGAAACCGCCGCGACTTTGTCCGCCGATGGTTGGCTGAGCACCGGGGACTTGGGACATCTGGATGAAAAAGGGCGACTCTTTATTTCCGCCGGCAGGAAGAAAGACCTCATCATCCGTGCCGGGGAAAACGTTTCGCCGTTGGCGATTGAAAACGTCGTGATGAATCATCCCGCCGTTGCGGAAGTGGCGGCGGTGGGCGTTGCCGATGAACGGGTGGGAGAAAAAGTAAAAGTGTTCGCGGTGTTGCATCAAGGACGCCACGCCACCGATCAGGAACTAAAAGATTTGTGCAAGAAAAAATTGCCCGCGTTCATGGTCCCCGACCATTTTCAGTTTGCGGAATCTTTACCGAAAAACGCCGCCGGGAAAATCCTGAAATCCGAACTCCGCAAAACGCCGCCGGGGAAATAGCAAGCGCGCCGCCGTCACCGTCATCCCGCCGCCGCTTTCGTCAGAGAGCGCAACGGAAACCGATGCCTTCGATGCGGTAATCGGTTTGGAATCCTTTGCGCGCCGCCGACCGCTGGCTGCTCGCGTCCGTCTCCCACGCTCCTCCGCGCAGGACTTTTGCATTGCCGCCGCCGCGGCGGTCGGTGGGATTGGAACGGTCGGGTCCTCGCGGATTATCTTTCGGGCTGTTGCGGTAATATCTTTCTTCGAACCAGTCCGCCACCCATTCGTGAACATTCCCCGCCATGTCGTGGAGTCCAAACGGATTCGCCGGGAATGAACCGACGGGGGACGTGTTGGCAAATCCGTCGGACAAGTTTTCGGTGCGAATGTTCAAGCCGCATTTGCTGTCGCAAAAATTTGCTTGCGAAGCATCGAATGCGTTGCCCCAATAATATTTCGTATTGGTTTTGCCGCGCGCGGCGTATTCCCATTCCGCTTCGGTCGGCAAACGCTTGTCGGATTTTTTACAGTATTCGTCTGCCTCGTGCCAGGTGACCATTTCCACGGGGCGGTCGGCGCCCTTAAACCGTGACGGGTTGTGCCCCATCGCCGCTTGAAAAAATCTTTGGCTCACTTCGAACTTATCCATTTGGAATGGTTGCAAGCAGACTTCGTGCACCGGCATTTCTGACGCGGTGCCATTCGCGCTACCCATTTTGAAACACCCGCCGTCGAGTTTCATCATCGCAACTTGACCGGAAGACCCGGCGGCGGCGATCAATTTATTTTCAACTTTGGCGTGCAATTCCTGCACATACGCGTAAACGCCGCTGGGGACTCCTTGATATTTAATCGTGGCGGCGGCGTGCGGGACGAGAAGCATCTTCCCGGTTTTTAAGTTGAAGAGACGATAATGCCGCGCGGATTTTTTGGCTTCGCCGTCCACATAATTTCTCATATTATTTCTGCCGCTGTCGGGGGTGATGACGCTTTCGTCGACGATCTCCGCTTCGAACGGTTCGGGGTCGCCGTCAATCGTGACGACGACTATGTTTCGCGTGGTCACCTCCATCGCCAAAATGCGGTCCACCAATTTTTTGGTTTCGTCGTATTTTTTCAACTGCAACTTGACTTCGGCCAGGGAGCGCATGACCCGCCAATTTTCTGGATCCATTTGCAGGGCGGCGGCGTAATGCTTTTCGGCTTCGCGGATTTTCCCCTGCGCTAATTTTGTATCGCCGGCAATCGTTTCATCGACCACGCCGGCAAACCCCGCGGCTGGGAACAAGAAAATGCTCAAGCAAAAAATACACGCTGCGCTTTTAAGAAATGTGAACGGGGCGGCCATCGTTATCCAACTCCTGTGCACGCGAAAGTTAAATTGGGTCGGCGGGCATTATAACAACAGAAAGATTTCTCTCCAAATCGGCGCCCGCCGTTATTTTTTTTCGCGGGATTTTTCCTCCTCGTCGTCGAGATTTTCGGCGGCGGGATTTTGGTCGCCTTCGCGCTTTTCGTCCCGCGCCTTCTGCGCTTTGGCGTCCTGCTCCGACTTTTGTTTTTTGAGGTCGCCCCAGCCCGAGTCTGTCTTTTTCTTTTTGTTGTGCCGGTCTCTGCGGGGAAAATAATCAATCTCGTCGATCATGGTTGTCCCAATGTTTTGTCGCGTGCGATGAACAACGCGATGCGCCACGGCGACCGCGGCGTGCAATTCGGCGGACTCATCATCATCGCCGTCACCACCACCGTCGTCACCGTCACCGTCATCGTCGCGCCGCCGCCGACCTTCGTCTCCGCGGCGGCGGTGGGGTGGCGAAGGATGTTGAAAATATAGCGCCGACCTTTTATACTCCGCTTGCTGGTTTTCCGTTTTTCCGCGAACCTTGTTTTATCACTTTCCGCCGAGTTTTTACAGGGATGAAAATATTTTTCGTTTTTCGTTGCGGGCGAATAATTGCCGATGAAAAAACGCAGGCGGCGGATTCATCTAAAAAAAGTCCTTCCTTGTACATAGGTACAAACTTATTCCGAATATGAAAATCCTGGTTACCGGCGCGGCGGGATTCATTGGCTTTCACGTTGCGAAACGATTGCTTGATTCCGGCCACGAAGTCGTCGGATTGGATAACGTCAACGACTACTACGACGTCGGTCTAAAAAACGCTCGCCTGAAAATTCTCGCGGACTATGATTGGTTTGTATTTTATAAAGACGATTTGGAAGACAGCGCGGCGGTGCAACGATTGTTTCAAAAAGAAACGCCGCAACGAGTAATCCACCTCGCCGCGCAGGCCGGAGTCCGCTACTCCATCCAGCACCCGGAAGTTTATGTGCAAAGCAATATCGTTGGAACGTTCAACGTTTTGGAAGGTTGCCGCCGCGGCGGAGTGGAGCATCTTGTCTACGCTTCTTCCAGTTCGGTTTACGGACTCAGCACCAAATATCCGTTTTCCGTTGCGGATGATGTCGGTCATCCCGTTTCATTTTACGGCGCCACGAAAATAGCCAACGAACGGATGGCACATTCTTATTCGCATCTTTACCGAATCCCCACGACGGGACTTAGATTTTTTACGGTGTATGGTCCGTGGGGACGACCCGATATGGCGTACTTTTTATTCACGCGGAACATCCTCGCCGCCAAGCCCATTGACATTTACAACCACGGAAACATGGAACGCGATTTCACTTATATCGATGACGTCGTCGAAGGCGTGATTCAAGTGGTGAACAAATTGCCCGCGCCCGCCCGCGATTGGAATAGCGCCGCGCCTGACCCTTCGTCGTCATCGGCGCCTTACCGACTTTATAATATCGGCTCCAATGCTCCGGTTGCGTTGATGGATTACGTTCGCGAAATCGAAAAAAATTTGGGGATGAAAGCGAAATTAAATCTGTTGCCTATGCAGGACGGCGACTTTCAAAAATCCCACGCCGACATTCATACTCTCGTCCGGGATTTCGGATACGAACCAAAACACTCCATCGCATCCGGGGTGAAAAAGTTCGTCGAATGGTATGTGGATTATTACCGTTGAAAAATATCAATCGGGAAAACTTCCCCTGCGTCACCCCGCCGCCGTTGCGACTGACGTTGCGCCGCCGTCACCGTTGCGCGGCGGACCATCGGGCGTAGAAGCCGCTCGGCAAGTTTAGTCCGGATGACAAATCTGGGACGAACATTTCCCCCGTTTCGAAGCGGTCTTTTTCGCCGAGCTTGACGTAGGTGCGCAACATATTTTCGAGAGTCAATGCGGAGAAACCCGGCGAGTGCGTGGTGAAAAGTAAAAATACCGGGGAGTCGCTGAGGATGTTTTGGCAGGCTTCCATGAACTCCGACAATTTGTTTTCGATTTTCCAAACTTCCCCGCGGGGACCTCTGCCAAACGACGGCGGGTCCATAACGATCGCGTCGTATTTTTTTCCGCGGCGGTGCTCCCTCTGCATGTAACTCATCGCGTCGTCGGCAATCCAGCGAACCGGTCGGTCGCCTAATCCGGAAAGTTGCAAATTTTTTTTCGCCCAAGTGACCGAAGCTTTTGACGCATCGATGTGGGTGACGTGGGCGCCGACCGAAGCCGCCGCTAAAGTGCTGGCGCCGGTGTAACCGAAAACGTTGAGCACTTGTATTTTTTCGCCGCGCCGCCGTTTCAGTTGCTCCATAATCCACAGCCAGTTGAGCGCTTGCTCGGGGAAAATCCCGATGTGCCCGAACCCGGTGGGCCGAATTTTGAAGACGAGATGACGGAACTGAATTTCCCATCCTTCCCGCAAATCGTCGGTGAAAAATTTCCACTCCCCGCCCGTCTCTTTACCTTTGAAATATTTGTATTCCCCTTCGGCTTTTTTCCATTCGTCCGGCGGAAGGGACTTGGGCCAGATGGCTTGCGGCGCGGGGCGGATGAAACGATGGCGACCAACCTGCTCTAACTTTTGGAACGCGCCGGTGTCCAGCAACTGGTAGCCGAACTGGTCAAGCGGATAGTCCTGCGATGACGATTGGTTCATAAATGTTGAAAAACTTTTCGCTGCCGGGGTAATTATTGCAAAGCCTCGCTACTGAGGAACGCTCCGTCCAGCGGAAATTATATCAGAGTTTTGTTGCGCCGAACGGGCGAGCCAGTTTGCGGGCGGGGGACAGTCAATGACGATTTCCTCTTTGCTGGTGGGGTGATGAAAAAATATACGCCGCGCGTGCAGGGCGATCCGCCCTTCCGGCAACGCCGAGCGAGCACCATACTTTTCATCGCCGACGATGGGGTGTCCGACGAAGGCGAGTTGCGCGCGGATTTGATGGAACCTGCCGGTGTGCAGATGAATGTCGAGCAGGCTGGTGCGCTCAAAGTTTTCGATGACTTCGTAATCCAACCGCGCCTCTTTGGCGTCGGGAGTTGCGCGCGGGAACAAAGTCGCCTTGCGGGATTTTTCTTTTCGCAGATAGTGGGTCAGTTTAGCGCGTCGCGGTTGCGGAGTTCCTTCGACCAAAGCCCGATAGATTTTCGTCGTGGTCTGTTTGCGAAATTGTTCAGAGAGCCGCGCGGCGCCTTTGGAAGTGCGCGCGAACACGATGACCCCCGACACCGGCCGGTCGAGCCGATGCACCAATCCCAAAAACACCTTCCCCGGTTTTTTGTATTCCGTTTTGATCCAGTCCTTCACCTCGTCCATCAAGGAAACTTCGCCGGAGTGGTCGGGTTGGGTGAGCCTTCCCGCGGGTTTGCGCACGGCTATCAAATGGTTGTCGAGATACAAAATGTCGAGAGGAGGGTCGGGGCGGCGGCTCAATCTTCATCCTTGCGTTGCAAAGTTTTCAGCATCGGCGGCGTGATGATGCCTCCCGAGACGACATACTTGATGCCTTCCTCGATGGTCATGGAAACTTCGGTGAGTTCCTCCGGCGGGCAGAAGATTAGGAATCCGGAAGTCGGGTTCGGCATAGTCGGCACAAACACGTTCAGCATATTGCTCGGGGTAATCTGCTGCACCTCTCCGCGCGACTCGCCGGTCACGAACCCGATTGCCAAAAGTCCGCGGCGTGGGAACTCAAGCAGGACGACTTTGCGGAAGGCGGACGTATCCGCTGTAGCGATGGATGCAACCACTTGCTTGGAGCCTTTATAAATCCGGCGCACGAACGGGATTTTTTCAATCAGGAGTTCGCCGAGTTCAAACAGTTTCTTCCCAAAAAAGTTGGTGGTGAGCCAGCCCACCGTGAGCACGATGAGCAAGGTCACCACCAGTCCGAGAAAAGGAATGCGGAAGCCGGCGGGGATGGGCGCGCCGAGTTGAATCAGCAGGTTGGTGAACACCGGCGACAGCGCGTCGAAGTTTTTAAGCAGAAACTGCAGGATGAACCAAGTCAGCGCGACCGGCAGGGTGATCAACAATCCGGTGATGAAAATGTTTCGCAGTCGGCGCTGAAATTTTTTAATCACGGCAACAATGACGAGTCAATCAACGGTGGTACGGGTCGGCGAATTTTTTCCAAAGCCTGCGTGGAAATCAGAACGCCGTCATTATACTACATAAGGAAAGTTGCGGCGGTCAGCAGATTCCGCACAATTGGTTTGCGCTTGACAGCGGCGGGAGAATCGTTAATATCAAAGAATCAATTTTTCACAAGTCGGATAAAAAATACATGGGGCTGTGGCGCAGCTGGGAGCGCACTTGAATGGCATTCAAGGGGTCAGGGGTTCGATCCCCCTCAGCTCCACTCTCATAATACTTCGGAGGTAAAATATGTGTGGTGACAAAACGAATCGCATCGCGAAAAAATGGAACGACATGGTTCGGCAAGAGCGACAGCCTTTGATTATGTTTTTCGTTTCCGCCGTCATCTTTCTTGCGGGAGCGTTGCCAGCCAGCGAGGGCGCGGCGGGGGAAGTATGGGTCGCCAATATGAAAGGCGCCAATGTGCAGATTATCGACACCGCTTCCAATCGGGTGGTGAAGACGATTGCCACCGGCGCCGGCGCGCATAATGTAACACTCAGTCCCGATGGAAAGCTCGCCTTCATCGCCAACTTGGGGACGAAGAGCATCACCATCATCGACGCGGAGTCGAAACAAAAGTTGGCGAACATCGTGACGGATACCAAGGCGCACGACGTGGCGGTGTCTCCCGACGGCAAGATCGCGGTCTCGTGCAACGTCGGCGCGGGGAACATCACCTTCATCGATGTCGCAACGCAACAAGCCGTTCACACTATGGCCACCGGCAAGAAAGCCATCACGGCAGTGTTTTCGCCGGGCGGACGCACCTTGTATGTGGTCAACGCCGGCGCTGAAAATATTTCGGTGGTGGATGTGGAAACCCGCAAAGTCACCGCGACTTGGCCCGGCGCCAAAGGTGCCATGGCCATCAAGCCGACCGATGACTGGGGGCTGTTCTGGCTCACCGCGCCGGCGGATAATAAGTTGTTGTTGATCAATCCGCGCACCGGGATGGTGGAAGATTCGATAGACGTTCCGGGGGAACCGCATGGACTGGTGCATAGCCCGGATGGAAAAACCGTTTACGTCGGGCAAAGGAAACTGAATCAGGTAGCGATGATTGACACCGCCAGCCGAAAAATCATGAAGACCACGCCGATGGGCGAGCGTCCAGATATGATGGCCATCAGCGCCGACGGGAAAACTCTTTACGTCGCCGTCCGCGATGAAAACAAACTGGCCGTGGTTTCGACCGCCGACTTGAGTCTCACCGTCAAGGTTGACACGGACGGCGAAACGCACGGCGTCGCTTATCGCGATTCGCAATAAACCCGCGGGCGACGACCGCGCGCGGCGGCGGTTAGAACATAATCCCGCCGTGGTTGGCGGCGACCATCCCGATCAACATGGGTATGGAAAGCCACGCGTTGGTTCGGCTGGCGAGGAAAGCCCGTCGTTTCGCTTTCGTCAAGGCGTCGCCTTCCAATTCGCCGGCGATGATTTTTTTCTGATTCGGCCAAATGATGAACCAGACGTTGCCCGCCATGATAATTCCCAACAACATGCCGACCATAATTTCCCCGCTGGGAATTCCTTCCACCGTCCCCCGCCCCGCCATGTAATAGGCGATGCCGGTGATGACCGTCCACAACGCGGCGTGTCGGAACAAGCATAGCGCGCGCGGCAGGATGATTTGCGTGTAGGGTTTCGCGGCGCCCGCCTCCACCATTTTGGGCATGGACTGTACTTGAACTAGATTGAAAAAGTACAACAACCCGATCCATAAAATCCCGATGATCACGTGAAAAAATTCAATTATCCACATTTGGTTTTCCTCTCAATAGTTGTTGATGTTTACTTCGCGGCAGTTTTTTTAAGAAAACTTTTTGGCATTACTTTCGCTACGGAACCGCCGCAAATTCTAACAGAAACTATCTTCATTTTCTATTCCCATCGTTACCCGCTAGAGCCGAGTCGCAAGCACAAGCAACGCCAACAATATAAATATCACGGCGAAGGTCACGGTCTTGCGGGGGAGGACGCTCGCCTTCGCGGAGTTGGCGGAAGAGTTTTCCAGCGCTGCGACTCTTTCCGTTAGTCTGCGGTTTTTCTGTGTCAGGTCGGATTTTTCGGCGTTGAGTTTTTCGATTTCGTCGCGGAGGCGCAGGCGATCAATCTTAAGAGATTTGGACTTTTCCACCTCCCTTCGAAAAAGTTCTTCGTCGCTCAAAAGTTCTTCGTCGCCCAGGGTCAAGCCATCTTCCTCGCGCGGTTCTTCCCAATGTTTGTTGTTCATTCAATGCCCTTTTTTAACCATGGGAAATGCATCGCTGGCTTTCGTCAGGCGTTGCAGTTGGTCTTGACTCAATTTCAGTTTTGCGGATGCCGCGAACTCTGCAACTTGTTCTTGTTTCCGTGACCCCACGATGGCGGTAAAAATATTTTCGCGGGTGAGCACCCACGCCAGAGTTACCTCAATCGGTTTGCGTCCCAATTCATCGGCGATGGCGCACACGGTTTGCCAAACTTTTTTTGCGTGCGGGTACACCGAACTTTGGTACAAAAAATGGTTTTGTCGGGTGGGCACGCTCAGGTCTTCTTGACTCATGGGTCGTGCCAGCAAGCCTTGTGCCGTGGGGGAGAACGCCATGTAGGGGATGCCGGAATTTTTGCAGAGGCGCAGAGTTTCCTCTTCATAGGCGCGGTCTAACAGGCTGTAAGGAACTTCGTTCATGGAAAATGTTTGGAGTTGGTTTTCCAGCAGACGTAAGTCGCGCGCTTGAAAATTGGAGAGTCCCACCGTCGTCGCTTTGCCACTTTCCTTGAGCGCGTTCATGAACTCGGCGAGGCGGGAACTTTTGTCGCGGTCGTCGAAATAATTTCCCGGCCAATGGATCAAGTAAAGGTCGACGTAATCCCGCCCCAAAACTTTGAGGGAATTGTCGAGGCATCGGCGATAGGCTTTGAGAGTCAACTCGGCATCGGGCCAGATTTTGGAAATGATGATGACGGAATCTTTTTGCGCGCCGAGAGCTTTGCCCAGCCGACTTTCCGACTCGCCGTCGCCGTAACCTTCCGCGGTGTCGAACGCGGTGATGCCATGGTCAAGCGCGGCGCGCACGACTCGCTCGGCGTCTTTTGGAGAACAGGCATCTCCCCATCCGCCGCTGGGGGCAATCTGCCAACACCCAAAAGTAATCCGACTCCAATCTTTTTCGATGCCACCTATCCGACCGTAGTTCACGTTTTCCTCCACGCGTTACATCGCGTCATCGCGCCGCCGCCGTTGTGTCGTCACCGTCGTTGCATCATCGCGTTGCATTATACATAAAATCCATTTCCGAAAAGTTGCGGCGACCGTCATCGTTGGAGCAGTCGCGTGATTTTTTTGAAATCTTTTTTCTGCTGAGTCATGGGGCGTTTCCAGTTGGTGACGCGGGGGCTGGGATGATAGAGGGGGAGCAGGGTGAAACGTGAAGTTGGAAGAGGCTGGGCAACGTTGCGACTTAATTGAAAACGGGCGCCGACGATGAGGCCGATGGATTGCAACGCGACGATGCCGAGGGTGACCACCACTTTCGGTCGGATGATGTCGAGCGACTCTTGCAAAAACGCGGCGCAGTTTTTAATTTCCGCGGCGGCGGGTTTGCGGTTGTTGCCGTCCTCAAGCGGATTGCACAAGACGGCGTTGGTGATGAAAACTTCGGCGCGGGTCAAACCGATATGATGTAGCAGGATTTCGAAATTGTCGCCAGAGCGGTCGCCTTGAAACGGAACTCCCGTTCGCCCCGCGCCAAATCTTCCGGGGGCTTCCGCGACAAAAACGACGCGGGCGTTTAACGAGCCGTTGGCGCAACTCAACACCGCGGATTGGTCGGCAAGGCGGGGACATACGCGGCAGGCGGCGGCGTTTTTTTCTAGCCGACGAAACCGTTTTATTTTTTCCGACGGCGGATTTTGGTCAGCGGCGGTCTGCTTCATCGCCGCGTTCTTCCTGGTCGTCTTCCTCGTCGCTGGTGCGGCAGATAACAAAAAATCCTATGATGAGCAGGACGCTGGCGACCAAGGTGAGGATGATGTCCATGGAAACTTCAAAAGGGTTTGATGGTGGCGAGGTAGATCATCCCGGCGCCGACGATGAAGATAGCGATGTGTACCATCATCGCGTATTTTTTTGGCAGCGCGTCTTTTTTTATCTGCCTGCCATTTTGAACGCCGAGCGCGATTAGGATGGCGAGCAATCCCAGTTTCCAATAAATCCATTGCGATTCGGAAAAGACGCGGGTCGTCACGGCGAGCACCATTCCCGAAATTAGGGTTACTCCCAGGATGGGGTAGTAGATGAATTTGTGGATCCGTTGCTGAGTTTTTCTGAGACCGTCCGCTTCTTCGGCAGTTTTCAGGCGCAAGCGGAGCACGACGGAAAGGGATTGCACGAACAGGCTTCCGATGACTAAGCACACGGATATCATGTGCAGGGTAAGAAAAAAGTTTTTCATTCGAAACATTCCATTGATAGATGCAGGATTAGATGACGGCGACGGCGAAAAGTTTCATCGCGGTTCATCGCGGTATTTCCCCGCGCACCACGCGAACAGACATTCTACCCGTTTTGTTTTTATGTAACGGCCGCGTTTCCCCGTTTTTAAAATCGAACAAAATTCCTTCGTGTCCCGCATCGCCTTTCAGCCAGACCGTCGCTTGGGCACCGGGAGGAAAAACGGTTTCCAGATAAATTTCGTTTCCATATTTATCCTTGTTGATTTCTTCGGGATTATACAGGGTCAGAATTTCGTCTTCGCTGGGCAACTTCCAGTCTTGAAAACCGCAGAACTTATTGCCGTTCAAATGATTGTACCAATCTTTCGCGTCATCCCAACTAAACCATTTGCGTTCCCGTTGCCATCCGTCTTCACGAATCCACATGAGCGTGGTTCGGGTGTCAGTCAAGGTGCCATCCTGATTGTCTTGGAATCGGTTTGCGTCGGACATAGCGATTAAATAATTTTATGTGTTGGAGTTGATGATGGCATCCAAGGGAATTTTTTTCAAGCGCGTCATCAGTTCTTCCAAATCAAACGTCAGTAAATTTTTAAACACTTTATCATTGATGATGTTGTTAAAGGAAATTTTCAAGAGACAATTTAACCAAACGATGAATGGAGTTCCCAACACTGCGCGCCTCACGGTGCCGCGGGAAATTTTTATCGGCGTCTTTGGAGTGGCGAGAATGTTGCGGTGCAACGTCCCGCGCAAAACGGATATGTTGAGCGCAAAAGTTCTGCTGACTTTGGGAAGCGTTACGCAATAGGTCCAGTCGTCCATCTGTTCGAGCGCGCCACTTATTGTCAGGAATGGAGCGTCGCTTTTTCCATCCCTTCAACCTTCTCGGCGATATTCAAAATCTCGGAGTGCACTCGGTTGATGACGTCTTCTGGAGTACTAGTTCCCGCGGTAATTCCCACGTGTTGCTTGCCGATGAACCATTCCTGATTTAGTTGGTGGAACGATTTGATGTGGTGCGCCTCCACGCCTTTCTCTGCGCAGACGCGCGCCAACTTTTTCGTGTTGGAAGAATTAAATCCGCCGATGACGATCATCAAATCAACTTGGTTAGCCAACTCATGCACCGCCAACTGTCGGTCGCGGGTAGGCTGACAGACCGTGTTCACGAACGCCACGTCATCCACATAATCAAGCGCCCGGATTTTTTCCACGAGCGCCTCAACTTTATCGGCTTGCTGCGTAGTTTGCGCGACGATTCCCAGTCGCCGACTGCCCGTGTCTTTAATCATGCGGAAGTCGTCTTCGCTATTGATGACCAGATGATCGTCCAGGTCGCCGACGATTCCTTTAACTTCCACGTGATTTTTCTGCCCGACCACAACGGGGAAGTAGCCTTTCTTCACCAGCGATTTAATGGTTTGATGGACTTTCATCACGAGCGGACAACTCGCGTCGTAAACGATGAAGCCGGCGTCGTCCAATAGTCTTTTGGTTTTTTCAGCCGCACCGTGAGCGGTGATCATAACTTTTTTGGTTTTGATTTTTTTTATGTCCTCAATTCCCGCCACTAAGCAAACTCCGTTCCGTTTCAAAGCTTCGTTGACCTGCGGGTTGTGAACCAGTTCGCCAACTATGGTCAAGTCGGACGCGAACTCGGAAGACATGGCGAGGTCGATGGCGTCCTGAACTCCGAAGCAGGTGCCCATCGCGTTGGCAAGGGAGACTTTCATTTATTGATTTCTCAACGGGAATGTTTTTGGTTTCGTCCGCAATCAACGAATCAAATGATAACAAACGCAACGGCGGTTTGAAATAAAAAATCCCGCCGCCGCACCGCGAAAGTTTTTATCATTCCGCCGCCGCATACAATCCACGACGGCGTCGGCGTCGGGTTTTTCAGAAAACCGTGACGGTCATTTCGCCGCGTTACCGCTGCCGTTGTTGCCCCGTCGTC
Source organism: Nitrospina sp. UBA6727 (assembly GCA_002454045.1). Taxonomy (GTDB): domain Bacteria; phylum Nitrospinota; class Nitrospinia; order Nitrospinales; family VA-1; genus LS-NOB. Next base: position 31,677 of record DKID01000027.1, read on the forward strand.
ATCGCCGTCACAGCGGTGGTTGCTGACTGTGGAAGTCGGTGGCTTGCTGGAACTTATGCCCGACGGTGATCAATCCTGCTTCATCAAAATGTTTGCCCATCAACTGCAAACCGACGGGAAGATTTTCCGCCGCGGCGAATCCGCACGGAATCGACATCGCCGGTATCCCCGCCAAGTTAGCGGAGATGGTGTAAACATCCGCCAAGTACATTTGCAACGGGTCGTCCAATTTTTCGCCGAGTTTGAAAGCCGGGTAGGGCGCGACCGGCGCGGCGATTACATCGCATCGCCCGAACGCGTTTTCAAAATCCTGTTTGATCAACGTGCGCACTTTTTGCCCCTTCAAATAATACGCATCATAATAACCGGAACTGAGCACGAAGGTTCCGAGGATGATCCGCCGTTTTACTTCGTCGCCGAAACCTTCGCGGGTATTTTCGTACATGTGCGCGAGGGTGTCGGATTTGTCGGCGCGATAACCATACTTGACTCCGTCGTAACGCGAAAGGTTGGTGCTGGCTTCGGCGCAGGCGATGACGTAATAAGTCGCCACGGCATAGTCGAGGTGCGGCAGCGAAACTTCCACGGTTTGCATTCCCAACGATTCAAGCGTGCGGATTCCTTCCTGCACTGCCCTTTCAACTTCGGGATGAATTCCGCCGCCGATGAAATATTCTTTGGGAACGCCGAGCTTCATCCCGCCGACATCTTTTCGCAACGCTTGGGTGAAGTCGGGGAGCGCGACATCGGCGGCGGTGGAGTCGCGCGGGTCTTTCCCGCCGATCACGTTCATCAAGACCGCCGCGTCGGCGACGGTTTTCGTCAACGTCCCAATCTGGTCGAGGGACGATGCGAACGCCACCAGCCCGAATCGCGACACTCTTCCGTAGGTCGGCTTCAGTCCAGTCACGCCGCAAAAGCTGGCGGGTTGGCGGATGGAACCGCCGGTGTCGCTGCCCAACGCCGCCATGCATTCGTGCGCCGCGACGGCGGCGGAAGAACCGCCGCTGGAACCTCCCGGCACGCGGCTTAAACTCCACGGGTTCATCGTCGGATGGTGGTAGGAATTTTCGTTGGAGGAGCCCATGGCGAACTCGTCCATATTTGTTTTGCCGACTATCACGGCGCCCGCCCGCCGCAACTTTTCGACGACGGTGGCGTCGTAAGGGGAAACAAATTGGTCGAGAATTTTTGAGGCGCAGGTGGTGCGACTGCCCGCGGTGCAGATTAAATCTTTCAGCGCGATGGGGATGCCGAGAAGCGGCGCGTCTTCCCCTGCCGCGATGCGCGCGTCGGCGTCCCGCGCTTGTCGCAATGCTTGCTCGCGGGTCAGATGAACGAAGGCTTGCACCTTGTCTTCCACTTGGTCGATGCGCGCGAACACCGCTTCGGTCAGTTGCGCGGCGCTAATTTTTTTTTGTCGGAGAAGTTCCCGCGCCTGGGTGATGGTTGATCGGTGCATGAAAAATTCAGAGGGCTGGTAGTCCGTGTATTTTTCGCCGCGATAAATCTTTGCTCCGCGACGAAATTTATCGCGCCGCCGCGTTGCGTTTCCCGACAAAAGTCATCGCGCCGTTGCGCTGCGTTTGGCGACTAAATAATTTTCGGGACCTCGTAATGCCCCTTGTCGTGCGCGGGCGAATCGGATATCGGGTTGTGGTCGGCGAGGGATTGTTCGGACGCTTCGTCGTCGCGGAACACGTTGCTGAGTCCTAACACATGCGCCGTGGGTTCCACGTCATCGGTGTCGAGTTTGTTGAGTTTGTCGATATGCGCGAGAATCGTCCCCACTTGTTCCGCAAGCCGCGTCTTCTCGTCGGGAGCCAATTTCAACCGCGCCAGCGCGGCAATATGTTCAATGTCAAACGACACGGTTATCTCCGGGCGGTCAGTCGGCGGAACTTTCCTTGCGGTCTTTTTTCTTTTTCTTTTTCAACGCGGCCATCTTTTCTGTCGCGGCGATTTTGTTTGCCTTGCGCGCCAACCGTTTCGTTTTCTTTTTCAACTTGCGGATTGCGACCGCGCCGCCGCCGTCTTTGGATGCTTCCTTCAGTTTGGACTTTGCTTTTTTAAGGTGTCCCTGTAATTTTTCTACGTCCGCCATAATAAGTCGCGCCGATTTTTAGGATTTTGGAAAACAACGCTTATACCAGACGCCGCCGCAAATCGCAACCGCCGGTCAAGTCGCCGACACGGTTTGAGCAAGTAAAAGTTATCGCTCTGTTTCTTACAACGTTTCGTGCGCGTATATTTCGTAGCCGTCGCCGTCGGTGATAATTTTCACGGCGCCGTGGAGGTCGGTTCGCCACACGTTGACGCCGGCTTCTGAATAACGGCGCATCGTGTCGGGATGAGGGTGGCGCATGTGGTTGAGGTAACCGCTGGAAAATATCACCGCGTCGGGGCGGACGGCGTTGATGAAAATCCGCGAGTTGGAAAATCGGCTACCGTGATGCGGTCCTTTCAAAATATCTACTTCAATTTTATGCGCCGTCGCCGCCAACTTTTTTTCTATTTTTTTGCTGATGTCGCCGGTGAACAGCATCCTAAAATTTTTATACTCAAGACGTAGCACCAGCGACAGGTCGTTGTCGGTCCTTCGGTTCGGAGTCACGGGTTGGTCGGCGCGCGTGGGGTGCAGGGGGATGAGCCGCACTCCGCCGATGACAACGGCTTCGTTCGCCTGCAACGGCATCGACTTCGTCCCGCGTTCCCGCGCCTTTTTTTGTAGGCGGCGCAGTCGGCGGTCGACGAAATTTTTGTCCAAGGTCAGAAAATGTTTGACCGGGAAAAGTTCCAGCAGGGAAGACAGTCCGCGGATATGGTCGTTGTCGGAATGGGTCGCGACCATGTAATCAATTTTTCGTATGCCCCGATTCCACAGGAACGGCGCGACAATCCGCCGTCCGACATCAAAACGGTTTTTATAAAACCCGCCGCCGTCCATCACCATGATTTCGCCGTTGGGAAAATCAATGAGCAACGATTCCCCCTGCCCGACGTCGATCGCGGTGATGGTCAACTCGTCGCCGAGAGAGTGAAAAGCGCGTGGCCAGAAAAATAGCAACAGCGCGGAAAGCCCGGCGACGACGAAAACTTTTTGCAACCGCCCACCAACTTTTTCGTATTGCGCCCGGGTGGAAAAAATTAGCAGTCCGGTGAAGAGCGCGGCGAAATAGAAAATCAACCACGACGACGGCGGCGTCGGGACGAAGAGCGAGGCGAACGGAAGTTTGGCGACGACTTCTGGCAGCCATAAAAAAAGTTGCGTGATTTTCAGCATGGGCCACGCGGGCAAGGCGACGAGCGCGGTGGAGACGGTTCCCACCAAGGTCATCATCAACACGGTGGGGATTAGGATGGAAGCCAATGGCACCATGAGTACATTCAAAAAAACGCCGACCATACTGACGCGGTTGAACTGGTAAACCAACACGGGGAAGGTGACCGCGGTGACGGTGACCGATGTCAGTGCTGCGCCGAGTAAAACTTTTTCGCCGCGAGATTTTATCGCGCGCAAAAATGGTTCCTCGGGGTCGGGCGGCGCGGCATTGTATGGCATCAATTTTTGCGACCACGTTGGCTCTCCCATCTTAGCGACGGGGTCGCTGCTAATTTGCGACAGCATGGTGAAGACCAACAAGATTCCGCCGACCGCTATGAAGGAAAGTTGAAATCCCACGCTCATGATGGACGCGGGTTTCCACAACAGGATGATGAAGCCGGCGGTGAGGAAGGCGTTGAAGAGGCTACCGCGGCGGTCAACTAAAACGGCGAGGAGCAAGGCGATTACCATCACGCCGGCGCGGAGGGATGACACTTTCGGCCCGACTACCACCATGTAAAAAAGTACCGGGATGAGGCAGAGGACGGCGGTGACTTTGCGGGTGTGCCCCGCGCGGACGTTGTCTGGGCTGAGTCGGAAGAGTACAAAAAACACGATGGGTCGCAGCAGAAAATAGAACGCCGCCGCGACGAAGCCGATGTGCAATCCGGAAACGGCCATCAGGTGCGCGAGTCCGGTGGCGGTATAATTTTCCCGAACTTTCATCGGCAAGGAATCTTTCATCCCCAGCACCATGGCTTTGAGCAGGGCGGCTTCTTCGCGCGGAAAAAGTTTTTCCATACTTTCCACGAGCCGACTTCGCAACTGTTGAACGCCGGTGCGCCAGAAGGGCAAGTCGAACCGACCAAGCCGCTCCATAGTTTCCGGGTGGGAGATGTTGCCGGTGACGTCGATGCCTTTTGATTTTAGGAAAAGGTGATAGTCGAAGCGCCCCGGGTTTTTGAAGTTGCGCGGAATTTTCAGGCGCACTTTGTTGAAGCGAACCCGGTCGCCCGCCGCGAAAAGAGGATGCGGTTTGTAGAGGCTCACCTGCGCCGTGCCGGTCACGGGGGTGGATGCTGCGCCTAAAGATTCCAGTTCCAGCAGATAATAAGTTCGGTCGCCAAGAACGCGCGGCGGCGAAAAAATCCGCCCTTGCACCGCCGTGGTTTGTCCCTCCTGAACATGGTTGAGGATATGATTTGCGGGCCGCGTCAACTCTGGCAACGCCGGTACCATGTATCCCAAACCAGCCAGCAAAAAAATGACGATAGACTTTCGCGACAGTTTGCGGAGTTCACGGTGCGTGAGAAGTAGCGCGAAGAAAAACAAAGCAAGCGGCAACAAACCGGGCGCGATGAAGTGACGCGTGGCGGGAAAGAAACTGCAAGTCCCGCTCATGTAAGCGAGCAGCAGCGGCAGGATGGGCGGCGGCCAGCGCGCCGCTGGTGGCAACGCGACGGCGATGCTGCTGCGGTCGCCGTCCCCCGTCATGCTTGCCCCAGGACGACCAAGTCGATTTGTTTGCGGCTTAGGTTGACGCCTGCGACTCGCACTTTCACGGCGTTACCGATTTGAAAACAGCGGTGGCGTTTTTGTCCGACGAGTCGGTGCTCGGGTTCGATGAACAGATAATAGTCGTCCATGATGCTGGAAATTTTTACTAGCCCTTCCACGAAAACTTCTTTCAACTCGACAAAAAATCCGAACCCGGTAACGCCGGTGATGTTCCCGTGAAAAGTTTTGCCGACTTTATCCACCATGAACTGGGCGCGGCGCAGGTCGATCACTTCCCGTTCTATGGTCATGGCTTGGATTTCCATTTGCGTGGACTGCTCGGAAATTTCGGCGAGTTGGGACAACAGCCGGGTTTTTTCTTTTGGCGGACATTTGCGTTGCAGATATTTTTTGATGATGCGGTGCAGGATGAGGTCGGGGTAGCGGCGGATCGGCGAGGTGAAATGGGCGTAATGAGGAAAGCCCAAACAGAAATGGCCGGGGTCGGCTTCGGAATAGCGCGCCTTTTTCATGGCGCGAAGAAGTAGCGTGTTGACAACTCTTTCTTCCGGTCGCCCGCGGATTTTTTTCAGCAGGGATTGAAAATCTGTTGAGCGGGGCGGCGCGGGAATCTTCAAACCGAAGGACGCGACGAACTCGTTGAAGTTGTCGATGCGTTCGGCGTCGGGCGCTTCGTGAACGCGATGAATGCACGGGATGCCGCGTTCGTGCAGGTTGCGCGCGACGAACTGGTTGGCGGCGAGCATAAATTCTTCGATGAGTTCGTGCGCCAGATTATGTTCGCTGATGTCGATGCGTTCGACGTGACCGGCGGCGTCGATATGAATTTCCGGTTCTGGCACGTGAAAATCGACGCTGCCGCTTTGGAATCTTTTTTTTCTGAGGAGTTGGCTAAGTTCGTGCATGGCGGTCAAGGTTTGTAAAAACGCATCGCCGCCGCTGTTTTTTTTCGTCAACAAATCGCGGACTTCATCGTAGGTGAACCGCCGTTGACTTTTGATGATGGAAGGGTGAAGGCTGCCGGCGATGAAATTTGCGTGGCGGTCAAAGTCCATGACGGCGCTGAGTGTCAGGCGTGGCTCGCCGGGTTTTAGGCTGCAGGTTTCGTTGGACAGGGAAACGGGGAGCATGGGGATGACGCCGTTGGCGTAGTAGATGCTGGTGCCTCTTTCCATGGCTTCTTCGTCGAGTGCGGAATTTTCTTGCACGAAGTGGCTGACGTCGGCGATGTGGACGCCGAGTCGGTATCCGCCGTCGAAGCGTTCCAGCGAGACGGCGTCATCAAAATCTTTAGCGTGTTCTCCGTCGATGGTGAAGGTTTGCAGTCGCGTAAAATCTTTGCGTTTTTTCGCGGCGCCGTTGGAATTTTTTGTCGCGACGTCACGGGCGTCGTCGAGAATTTCCGGCGGAAAACCTTGGCGCACTCCATACTTTCTGAGGATGGATTGGATTTCGACATTCGGGTCGTTGGCGGAGCCGAGCACTTCGGTCACTTTGCCGACGGGCGGTTGGTGTCGCGCCGGGAACGTTTCAATTTCCACGTGTACGATTTGTCCGTTTTTGGCGCCCTTCCTATTTTTGCCGGCGACAAAAACGTCGTGAAAATATTTCGCGTCGGTGGGGATGACCCATCCATCCTTGCCGAAAGTTTCGTAGGTTCCGACGACATGCGTGGTGTTGCGTTGGAGGATTCGTATGATACGCCCCGCGGGTTTTCCGGGTTCGCGTTCCGATTCGATGCGGACGACGACATGGTCTTGGTGCATGGCTTCGTTCATGTTGCGGGAGTTGACATACACATCGTCGCCGCCGTGTTGTTTGTCGGGGATGACGAAGCCGAATCCGTTCGGATGACCGTGCAGTTTTCCGGTGACCAAGTGCATTTCATCGGGAAGCCCGTAGCGTCCGCCGCGGATTTTTACCAGCGTGCCGTCGTCGGTCATTTCTTTGATGAGGTTGCGGAACTCCCGCTTCTGCGTTTCTGGCACACCCAACAGCCGGGAAAGTTCCGCGGCTTTCACGGGGCGCGTGACTTTCTTTTTCATCAAGGCGAGAATTTTTTCTTGCGTGAGTTTCATGGGTGAGGAGTTTTTACAAGGGGAAAATATTGAAAAGAGAAGGGGGTTATTCTGTTTTCCTTGGGGGGCTGGAAGGATCAAAATTAAAAACTTTTTCTCCTTCAATTTTCTTCCGTGTTGCTTGCGCCGAACGCTCCAAAATATCTTCCGATTGCGGATCCGCAAACTTAGCTTCCCATTCCTTTTCCGCGTCAAGCGTTTCAAAAACAGCTTGTGCTACCAAATCCTGCCGTTCATTGGAAGATTGTTTTGCCATGGCGAACGCTTGTTCTAATAGAGAAGTCATCGTGTCGCCAGTGTAGAGATTTCAAGGGGGAAAGGCAAGTATTTAAACCTTTCGGGAAAACGATTAACTTTTGTTAGTTAAGAAGCAACAACTGTTCTGTTCTAAATGGTGCTTGTGCTCGATGGATTTTTCGGGAAGGTTCCCCAATAACCTTCCCACCACAACAGATTGGCAAAACTTTGTTAAACTTGTTTACAATCCGATTAAATTTACACAGCAAATTGAAATATTTTACAATCAGCAACGCCGCCATTTTTAGAAAAGGGAAATTTATGACCGAACATAATTTAGGGAAATGGCATCATGTTCACGACGGTCATGGCAAAATGTTTACTATCAACGGCAAGAAGGTAGCGATGTTCATGATTAAAGGTAAACTTTTTGCTTTTGAGGATGAATGTCCGCACGTGGGAGCTTCTTTGGCCACTGGTAAATTGGAAGGGAAACTAGTGACCTGCCCCGCCCACTATTGGCAATTTGATGTCACCAACGGCGAATGTGTCACCCTGGATTTATGTGATGATGGAGCCTTTGTCGAAACTTATCCGGTAAAGATAGAAAACGATGAGATAATTTTAAGTTTACCCTAATGGGCAATTGAGGTTAAAAGTCAAACTGGGCCACAATCGAGTGCCACTTCGCAAAATAAAGGAACCGCATGAAAGTACAAGTTGACTGGTTGAAAGAATATACCGCAATCAATGTCACGACGGACGAACTCAGCCGCGTCCTCACCATGGCCGGATTGGAAGTCGAAAGTTACGCGATGGTCGAGTTGCCCGACGGCGAAAAGAGCGAAGTGTTGGAACTGAACGTGACGCCGAACCGCGGTTATTGTTTGTCGCATATCGGCGTGGCGCGCGAAGTTTCGGCGCTGTTGAACACGCCGTTGAAACTTCCCGACCCGATGAAAACTCTCGCGTCCGAATCGGGAACGGTCGCGGTGGCGGAGCGTTTGTCGGTCAAAAATTTGGAGCCGCAACGATGCCTGCGTTATTGCGCGTTGGTGATAGAAAATGTAAAAGTCGGTCCCTCGCCAAAATGGTTGCGGGACAGGCTGACCGCGGTTGGCTTTCGTCCCATCAACAACATCGTGGACGCCACCAACTTTGTGATGATGGAATACGGCCAGCCTTTGCACGCGTTTGACCGCGACTTGTTGACCGACCACCAAATCATCATCCGTTGCGCGAAAAAAGGCGAACCTTTCTCCAGCCTGGATGGCACCGAATTAAAATTGGGACCGGACGCCTTGGTCATCGCCGACGGTGAAAAACCCGTGGCGTTGGCGGGAATCATGGGCGGAGCGAACAGTCACGTTTCCGAAACCACCCGCCATGTTGTGTTGGAGAGCGCCTGCTTTGATGCGGCGACGGTGCGCAAGGGGTCAAAAAATTACGGACTGCGGTCGGATTCTTCTTACCGCTTCGAGCGTGGCGTGGATTGGCGCGGCGTGGTTTTTGCGCAAGCCCGCGCCGCCGTGATGATGAAGGAATTGGCGGGCGGCGAAATATGTTTGGGACGGGTGGACATTCATTCTGCAACTGAAACGCCGGTGAGCGTCCCGCTAAGACTGCGCCGACTCAACCAACTTTTAGGCGCAAACTTTCGCGCCGACGAAGTCCGCGACCTGCTTTCCCGATTAGGCATGGAGGTTGCGAGCCAGTCGGAAAATTCGGAAAGCATGGCGGTGAAAATTCCCAGTTTCCGTCCCGACCTTTCGTGCGAAGTGGAACTGATTGAGGAAGTCGCCCGCATCAACGGGTTTGACAAAGTTGACACGGTTTACCCGTCGGCGAAAGTGGGACCCGTCAAAATATCCGCCAAGCAAAACATCATCAAAACGGTGCGGGAAATTTTCTGTTGCGGCGGGTTTGCCGAGACGGTGCATTATAGTTTTATCGAACGCGCCGCTGCGGAAAAATTCAAAACCGCCTTCGCCGATTGCGACGACGACCATGTCATCGCGTTAAAAAATCCTTTGAGTTCCGAATACGACACGATGCGCACCAGCCTGCTTCCCGGCTTGTTGAAGACGGCGGGACTCAACTTAAGCAAAGGGCAGAAGCCTCTCAAACTTTTTGAAATAGGCAGCGTTTATTTTTCCGACTCCGCCGGCGCGCGCACGGAAAAGGCGGTGCTTTCCGCCATCGTGCTAGGGACGTATGAACCTACGCCGTGGAAACCGCGCGACGGGGATTACGATTTCTATGACCTCAAGGGAGCGCTGGAAACTTTGACTACGCGCTTGCATTTGAAGTTGCAAATTTTCCCGGAGAGCAAACCATTTTTGGTGTCGGGGAAATCGGCGCGCGTCCAAGTAAGCGATGAAAGGTTGGGTTGCTTGGGCGAAGTGGCGCCGCAAGAAAACATGGTCAAGGAACTGGGACAAAATGTTTACGCCATGGAACTCGACTTAGGCGCTTTAGAAAAGTCGGCGTCTTCCTCGCTCCAGTTTCGGCCGATTCCAAAATTCCCCGCGACATACCGCGATATTTCTATTTTGGTGGACCGGTCAACCGCTTCGCAAAAAGCCGCGGACTTGATTCTTAAAACCGGCAGTCCCTTGATACAGAAGGTCGAGTTGTATGACTATTTTGCGGGGAAGAAAATCCACGCCGACAAAAAAAGCCTCACCTTTGCTTTGTCCTTTCAATCCGCCGAGAGGACACTTTCCGACGACGAGATTACGCCGTTGTTTGAAAAAATCGTTCAAACTTTAAAGAGCGAACTCGGTGCTTCTCTACGGGAATGAGGGGATTATTGACACCCCGACACCGCGGTGCTACGATTCCCGCCATGCCTGAGTTGGAGATGCGTCAACTGGAAGAACGTGTGTCGCTCCTGATGAAGGAGTTCCGCCGTCTTAAGGAAGAAAACCAAGAGTTGCTCTGCCAGATTGATCAACTGAATCGAAAAGAGGCGGCGATGGAAAAAGAAAAAAGTTTGAGTCGGCGCGCGCAGGACCGCCTTCTTCAACTGGAAACCATGAACCAGAAAAACGCAGAGAACCGCGTAGCCGCGCGGACAAAGGTTCAGGCGCTTCTAAAAAATCTGGAAAAATTTGATCTGACTTAACTGAAAAATGTTTGCGGGCGAAAGTACCTCACGGCAAAATCGGCAGGTTTGATGGCGTGGCTAATTTGGTCTGGGTGAGTTAAAAATGGCGAGCGGCAAAAAAATTCAGATTTATGGAAAAACCTACAGCCTGAAAAACTCCTCGTCAGAAGTGGACACGGAGGAGGTTGCCGCCTATGTGGATTCGCGAATGAAAGAAATGGCCAACGCCCGCAACAAAACTTCCACTGCCGACTTAGCCATCCTCGTGGCACTCAATGTTGCGCAGGAATTGATGGAGTTGAAAAATCACGTCGGGGCAAAGGAAGCAGCCGAGCGAGAAAAACTCCAGCACTTGGTCGCGGCTCTCGATGAAGAACTCCAGCGCAGTGAAAGATGATGGGCTTGCCGCGTTAGATAGACCTTGGGGGGCGTGAGTCTTTGTGATAGGATGCGGCGAAATATCAGGTAGTGTCTCCCTGTTGTGTTCGAGTAAGATTAATTTTTTGAGCCAACAGTTTCAAACGGGGTTGATGGATTGACTGCGGTGTGCACGCCTTCTTCAAAGAGGGAAGCCTGAAGCAGTTCACGGATGCCCCACCTGTCCTTGACAGGTTCAAAAAATGGTTTTTGCGCCGGCGCGACGGGGAGGCTTCTTGAGTGTTTCAGGGCTTTAGAGGGTCGGACGTCAGCCTGACCAAGTCTGAATGCATATCCGGTTCTGGAAAAATTAGAGTCGGGCGCCTGATTGGGAATGAATGATGAGCGGAACGGGAAAGCCTGTTTCGTTTCTTGATATCCACGCAAGATTTGTTCTGCCCTTCTTAGGCGGCGGAACCCTGCCTTGCTTGACCAGCAGATGCGCCTTCCCCCCGAATGCCTAGTCAGTAAAGTTTCGTGGTGCCCGCCGCGGACAAGGCAATTGCCCGACCACGACCCTATTGCGGGAAGATGAGTTTCGCCTTCATGACAGATAAGGTTACGGTCCGGAAGAATATAAGATTGCAGCGGGACCTCATGATCTCGGATGAAGTTTTAAACTTGAGTCAGGCCATCGAAGACAGACTGTTCGCCTGCAAAGAATTTTTGGTTTGTCAGGATGTAGTGTTTTATCTTTCGTTTCGCAACGAAGTGCACACCGATGAAATGATTACACGCTCCCTCGAAAACCAACAGCGCGTTTACGTCCCGCGGTTGGTGGAAAGAGAACGGCGGCTGGAATTGCGCGAGATTACAAATATGAGTCAGAAGTTTGAGTTGGACCGTCACGGTATCCGCGAGCCTTTCCAGCGCAGTACCAAAGAAGTGTCTCCAGAAAAAGTTGCTGCCGTCATCGCGCCAGGGTTGGCGTTCGATTATTCCGGCGGGCGCGTCGGGTTTGGCGGCGGTTATTTTGACTGGTTGCTAAAACGCTTGCCAGAGAAGGCTCTCCGCCTCGCGGTGGCTTACGAGTTTCAAGTTTTGAACTCGGTTCCGCAGGACCCGTGGGACGAGAGAGTCCAGAAAATTTTTACTGAAAACAACACAATAACCGCCGAGTCGCCAGACGGCTGAGTTCGTTTATTGCAAATATCAAGGTTTCGCCGTGCATATTTTTACCGACATTAAAGTTGATTTTATCACCCTGTTATTGGGGATGTTTTTTGCTTTGGCGATTGGTTACGCCGTCGGCTATTTTTTGCGCAAAATATTTACCGAATACCAAATCAAGGAAGCGGAGGAACGCGGGAAAAAGATCATCCGCGACGCGGACAAAGAGGTGGAGAACAAGTTGAAATCCGCGGAAATCGAAGCGCACGAAAAATCTTTGGCGGCGCAAGGTGAGTTTGAAAAGAAGATGAAGGACAGAAGGGATATCCTGTACAAACTGGAAAATGATCTGGAAAGAAAAGACCGCGACCTTCAAGCGGAAGCCCATCAATCCCAAGCATTGGAAAAGAAACTTGAGGAACAAAGCAGCAAACTTGCCGAGCAGGAAAAAAGAGTCGACCAGCAGCAATCCGAGTACCAAAACTTGATCGCGGAGGAATTGAAGAAACTTGAGGTGATCGGTTCTTACACCGCCGAAAAGGCGCGCGAGGAAGTCAAAAACAAAATCATCGACGAAGCCAAAATAGACGCGGCGCACGAAGTGAAAAAAATCGAGGAGGATGTTAAAAAAAACGCGGACGACAAAGCCCGGCGATTGATTACCATGGCCGTCCAAAGGTTGGCGTCCGACCACGTGGCGGAGACCACCGTCACGGTGGTGGAACTTCCCAGCGACGACATCAAAGGACGAATCATCGGCCGCGAAGGCAGAAATATCCGCGCGTTGGAGCAGGCGACCGGAATCGATTTGATTATCGACGACACCCCCGGCGCCGTGGTGTTGTCGGGGTTTGACCCCATCCGCCGAGAAGTGGCGCGCCGCGCTTTGGAACAACTGACACTCGACGGTCGCATCCACCCGGGGCGCATCGAAGACGTCGTCAACAAATGCAAGAAGGAAGTCACCGAGCAAATCACGGAAGCCGGCGAACAAGCCGTCCTAAATGTTGGCATCGATAATATCGATCCCGAAATGGTGAAGTTGTTGGGGCGACTAAAATACCGTACCAGTTACACCCAGAACGTCCTCGAGCATGTGCAAGAAGTGGCGTTTGTTTGCGGAGCCATCGCCGGCGAACTCGGCTTAAACGTGGCGCTAGCCAAACGGGCAGGTTTGTTGCACGACATCGGCAAAGCCATCGACCATCAGACCGACGGAACGCACACGCAACTTGGAGTTGATATCGCGAAACGCTACAACGAACACCCTTTCGTCGTCAACGCAATTGCCGCCCACCACGAAGATTGCGAAGCGGAATCCCCTTACGCCGTTTTAACCGCGGCGGGGGATACCATCTCCGCGTCCCGCCCCGGCGCGCGGCGGGAAATTCTGGAAACCTATATCAAACGCATGACGCAACTGGAAGTCATCGGCGACTCTTTCAAAGGAGTGCAAAAAACTTTTGCCATTCAGGCCGGGCGTGAAGTGAGAATCATCGTCATGCCAAATGGGATTAATGACCAGGAGGCGAATATTCTGGCGCGGGATGTAGCGAAGAGAATCGAAAAAGAGGTGGTCTATCCCGGGGAAATTAAAGTCACCGTCGTTCGAGAAACTCGGTACACGGAGTTCGCCCGCTGACGAAGTTGCGCGCCACATTGCTAGTCGCCGACGGCAGTCCGCCGCCGCGTCAAAATATAACAAGGTTGATGGTAGCGCATGGAAGATTCAGGACAACTGATTAAACTCAGACGCAAGAAACTCGATGAATTCCGGGCGATGGGAATCTCCCCATACATCAACCGCTATCCCGTCAACGCCACCACCCTCTCCCTGTCCGAAAAATATTCCGGAATGTCCAGGGAAGAATTGGACGAAAAAAACTCCGAGCACATCACCGCCGGGCGCATGATGAGTCGGCGTAAGCACGGCAAGACCACCTTCGTAAATATCAAAGACGCGGCCGGGGACATCCAAGTTTTCATCAACAAGAATTCGCTGGGCGAGTCCGCCTACGAAATATTCGGGAAGTTTGACATCGGCGACATCATCGGCGTCGAAGGTCGGATTTCGAAAACCAAAACCGGCGAGTTGACTTTGTTTGCCAGCAAGGTGACTTTGCTTTCCAAGTCGCTTCTTCCGCTGCCTGAAAAATGGCACGGATTGAAAGACGTGGAGATTCGTTACCGACAACGTTACGCAGACCTGATTGTCAATCCAGATGTAAAAAAAGTTTTTATCGCCCGAAGCAAAATCATCCAGGCGTTACGGGATTACCTGAACGAACGCCGGTATCTTGAAGTGGAAACTCCGATGATGCACCCGATACCCGGCGGCGCCACCGCGAAGCCTTTCAAGACTCACCACAACGCGTTGGATATGGAACTGTATCTGCGCGTCGCCCCGGAACTTTATCTGAAAAGATTGGTGGTGGGCGGCATCGAAAGAGTTTATGAGATCAACCGGAATTTTAGAAACGAGGGAATCTCCACCGAACATAATCCCGAGTTCACCATGCTGGAGTTTTACACCGCTTACGCCGATTACAATGACTTGATGGATTTGACGGAAGACTTGTTCCGATATATCTGCGGCCGAGTTTTTCCCGCAAACAATTTTCGGTTTCCTTATACTTTTCACGCGGGAGAAAAAACCGTGGAGGAGACGATAGATTTTTCCGCGCCGTTCAAACGGCGCACGTTCCGACAATCGCTAATCGAAATCGGAGAAGTCGCCGCGGAGATTTTGGACGACCCGAAAAAGGCGGTCGCGTTCGCCTTGCAGAACAAAGTCGCCATCGCAAAGAAAGATCATCACATGAAAATTCTGACCAAACTCTTCGACCATTTCGTCGAGCCCCAGTTGGTGCAGCCCGTTTTCGTCACCGATTATCCCGTTGAACTTTCCCCGCTCTCCAAGAAAAAAGAAGACGACCCGCGTCTCGTGGAACGGTTCGAGTTGTTCATCGGCAGAAAAGAAATTGCCAACGCGTACACCGAGTTGAACGACCCGATAGACCAGCAACAAAGATTTGCAGAGCAAGCCGCCGAACGCCAAGCGGGGGACGAAGAAGCCCACTGGATGGACCACGACTTCATCCGCGCTTTGGAATATGGCATGCCACCCGCCGCCGGGGAAGGCATAGGAGTTGACAGATTGGTCATGCTACTGACCGACAGTTCGTCCATACGCGACGTTATTCTTTTCCCGCAATTGAAAAAGGAATCTTGATTCGGGAAACAACCGATTATTTATTGATTCGTTCCTGATATGTCCTACGAACTTTTCATCAGCCTCCGCCACATCAAAGCCAAACGGTCGCAGAAATTTATTTCCCTCAACACCTGGATTTCCGTAGGCGGCGTGGCTCTCGGCGTCATGGCGTTGATCATCGTCATCGCCGTCATGTCAGGATTTGGCAAAGACTTGCGCGATAAAATTTTGGGAACCAACAGCCACATTGTCGTCACCAACGTCACCCGTAGCGGCATGGAAGATTACGAAGCGGTCATCGAAAAAGTGATAAACGCCACAGGCGTGAACGCCGCCGCTCCGTTCATCCTCAATCAGGTGATGCTGACTTATCACGGCAACGCGGCCGGAGTAGTCGTTCGCGGAGTAGACCCCGACCGCGAAGCCCAAGTTTCCGACCTCGCAAAAAATTTAGTGGAAGGAAGCCTGGAAATGTTGAGTGACGCGGAGGAGTCTTCCCGCGAACCGCCGCGGCGCGACGGAATTATTCTGGGGAAGGAACTGGCGCGGCGGCTAGGCGTGCAACGCGACGATGTTGTGTCGATGGTCGCGCCGGCATCAAGAGTGACGCCGATGGGTTTGATTCCCAAAATTAGATTGTTCCACGTGGTAGGTTTTTTTGAGTCGGGAATGTTTGAGTATGACTCCAGCCTAGCGTTCATTTCCATTTCCTCCGCGCAAAAATTTTTTGCGATGAAGGGGAAAGCCAGCGGCATTGAGATTCGGGTGGAAGACATCGAGCAGGCGGATCAAGTCGCCGCGGAAATTCAGCGCAGCCTAGGGTTTCCCTACGTCGCCCGCGACTGGATGCAGCAGAACAAAAATTTATTTTCCGCGCTACGTCTGGAAAAAATTGTGATGTTCATCATTCTGATTTTGATCATTCTCGTCGCGGCTTTTAACATCGTCAGCACCTTGTTCATGGTGGTCATGGAAAAAAACAAAGAGATCGCAATCCTAAAATCCATGGGAGCTTCCCGGTCCAGCATCATGAAAATATTCAGTTATCAAGGGTTGATCATCGGCGTCACCGGGACGATGGTCGGTTGCGTCGGCGGGTTCGCCATCGTGCCAAACCTGAACGAGATCATCGGTTTCATCGAAAACATTTTTGGCATCACCGCCTTCCCCAGCGACGTATATTATCTCAACAGATTTCCGTCGGAGATTCAGTATTTCGACTCGCTACTCATCGTCGTATTTTCGATCGTCATTTGTTTCGTGGCATCGTTGTATCCAGCATGGCGAGCCGCCCGGCTAGACCCCATCGAAGGTTTGCGCTATGAGTGATTTGAGTTCCAATGCCCGCAAACAAAAATGCCTGATCGAAGCGGTCGATGTCGACAAAAGTTATGCAACGCCGCGCGAGATAATTCACGTCCTCATCCAAACGAGATTGCAAGTTTTATCGGGGGAAGTGTTGGGAATTGTCGGCGCGTCAGGAGTGGGGAAGAGCACCCTCCTGCATGTCATGGGCGGACTCGACAAACCGATAACGGGAAGCGTCTTGTTTCAAGGAAAAGATATTTATAAACAATCCAACAGTTATTTGGAAAACTTCCGCAACGGTCACATCGGTTTCGTGTTCCAGTTTTTTAATCTGCTACCCGATTTCACCGCGTTGGAAAACGCCATGCTGCCGGCGCTAATCCGGAATCAGGGCAACCGTTTTGCCAAAGAGAAGGCGGAACATTTGTTGTGCGAAGTGGGGATGAAGGACCGAATGCACCACAAGCCAAGCGAGTTGTCGGGGGGCGAAAGCCAGCGCGTAGCTCTTGCTCGCGGACTTGTCAATCAGCCGGACTTGCTTTTCGCCGATGAACCAACGGGGAATCTGGACCATCACGCCAGCGACCAATTGATAGAATTGATTCGCAAACTAAATCGGGAATTTAATCAGACGTTCGTGGTGGTCACGCATAGCCAAAGAGTTGCGGAACAACTTGACCGGGTGGTGGAATTGGTCGATGGAAAAATCAGTGCGGTCAGACAAAATCTGGTTATCTAAAAATCGAGTTGGTTGCGCGCCATGAATTTTTTGGAAGGGGAAACCATGAAGTTGGAAAAAATCGCTGCGTTGATTGGAGGAAAATTAAAAGGCGACGGTGCGGTGGAGATATCGGGGGTCGGCAATATTGAGCAGGCGCGGGAAGGGCACATCACTTTCCTCAACCAAAAAAAGTTTCGCCCCGCGCTAAGCCGTTCCCGCGCCGCCGCCGTGTTGGTGGAGGAAGCGCTTGACACCGCGATTCCCCAAGTCATCGTCGCTAGCCCGGAACTTGCCTTCGCTCGTTTGTTGCGGAAATTTCATCCCGACCCAAAATCGCAAGCGGGCATTCACAACCGCGCCCTTGTCGGCGAAAATGTTAAACTCGGCGCGCAAGTTACTTTGTCCGCGGGAGTGTGCATCGGCGATGATGTGGAAATCGGCGACCATGTTCATTTATATCCGGGCGTAGTTGTCGGCGAACGTTGCCGGATTGGAAACCACACCGTCCTTCATCCTAACGTCACACTTTACCGCGACACGGAATTAGGCGACCACGTAATCCTTCACGCGGGAGCGGTGATCGGGGCGGACGGCTTCGGTTACACTCCCGACGAAAACGGCGCGCATTATAAAATAAATCAAATCGGCAAAGTGGTGATCGAAGACCACGTCGAGATTGGCGCGAACAGTTGTGTCGACCGCGCGACGCTGGGCATAACGCGCATCAAGCGAGGAACCAAAATCGATAACCTAGTGCAGGTCGCGCACAACTGCACCGTAGGCGAACATTCTATTTTGGTGGCGCAGGCGGGCGTGGCCGGAAGTTGTACCTTGGGTCATCACGTAATGTTGGCGGGGCAAGTGGGAGTCACGGATCACCTTACGTTGGGAGACCATGTCACCGTCGCCGCGAAGGCGGGAGTGTTTCGCAACATCGCGAAGCACCGCGCGCATGGCGGCACTCCCGCGATTCCCTTGGACGTGTGGAGAAAATATGCAACCGCTTTGCCGAAACTTCCGGAGTTAATCCATAAAATTCGCAACCTGGAAAAGCGGTTGAAGGAAATTGAAAACGATTCGTCCTCTCGTTAGGATATTTTCGTCCGCGCTGTTCTCGCGACTAACATTTTTATTTGAAGTTATAGATTATGTTTATGTTCCGCGGCGCGGCATTGATTCTTCCCTTCTTGTACATTTTTACTTTGGCAGCCGTTTCGCCGCCGATGTCTGCAACAGACGTCAAGCAGTACATCCAGAAAAAACTAAAGCGCAATAACAAAACTCTTCGCATCAACGAAAAGAACCTCGGCGATTCGGGCTTGGCAACTTTGGCCCAGTCCCCGCTGCTCCGCTCCGTCACGACGCTGGTTCTGTATAAAGTCAATATCAGCGACCAAGGAGTTCGCGCCTTGGCGGAATCCCCTCACCTGAAAAACTTGGAAGCCCTTTATCTGGAGCATAATTTTGTCACCGACCGCGGCGCGAAGATTATTTCCAACTCCGCGACCTTTGCGAATCTAAAAACTTTAAACCTTTTTTATAACCAGATTACCGACGCCGGCGCGATGGCGATTGCCGACTCAGACATCCTGACAAAATTGGTAGAACTAAACCTGAACTATAATTTGATAAAGGGACCCGGCGTTATTGAACTCACGCGCTCAAAAAAATTACGCAAGTTGCGCAACATTCAATTTGCGTACAATCCAATTGGAAAAAATGGGGAACAGGCTTGGAAGCGTTTTCAGTTGGTGGAAGGATTTAAAGAACTCCACCGCAAGAACCAGTTAAACCAAGTGGGAGAGCGGCTGATCGGGAACTTCGGGGTCCTCGTGTTGCTAGACTTGGCTTTCGTGTCGGAGTTGGAAACTTTGGATTTGCGCAACAACGATTTGACCGACGAAGCGGTCATCGCTCTTTCGCAATCGAAAAAATTGGCGAGACTGGTCTCGCTGAATCTATCCAAAAATAATATTACGGACGCCGGCGCCGAAGCGTTGGCGGTATCGAAAAATCTAAAAAAGTTAAAGAAACTAAATTTGAACTTCAACCGTATCGGCGATGCAGGCGCCAAAGCGATTGCCCGCTCCCCGCAACTCGCGAACTTGGAATCCTTAAAGTTAGGACAAAACAAAATTGGCACCACGGGAGTCCGCGCGCTGAACGAATCTAAAAACCTCCGCAACTTGCTTCATCCCATATTCGGTTTCTACTGACATCCCCGCAAAGTGCAGTCGTCGCGACGATGCCGCGCGCGGTCGGCGGATAGCAGCACTATTTTCTTTATGGTAGGATGTCCGAAACATAAATCCTTCACCGTTGTCATCGCAAGCAAAGCGAAGCCCCCTGCGTGGTTCGCGATGACACGCCATCGAAAAACTTTTTCTAACATGGTGCAGATACTAGAATTTGAGCGCGAAATTTTTGCCTTGGAAACTCAGATCCACGATCTCGTTTCCATGTCGCATATGTATGACAGCGTCGGCGACATCACTCACGAAATCGCCAAACTCAAAAAAAAGTTGCGCCGCATGAAACACGATGTGTATTCCAATCTGAAAGGCTGGGATAAAACTTTGGTGGCGCGGCATCCCGACAGACCCTACACTCTCGATTATTTGCATTTGGTCTTCACGGATTTTTTTGAACTTCACGGCGACCGTCACGGAGGCTACGGTCCCTCCATCGTCGGAGGAGTGGCGAGGTTTGACGGCAAGCCCGTGATGATCGTCGGACACCAAAAAGGAAGAGACACCAAAGAAAAAATCCGCCGCAACTTCGGCATGTCCCAACCCGCGGGATATAGAAAAGCTTTGCGACTGATGCGCGTGGCGGAAAAATTCAACCTGCCCGTCATCACCTTTATCGACACGCCCGGCGCCTATCCCGGCGTTGACGCAGAAGAAAAAGGGCAAGCCGAAGCAATCGCCGCCAACCTGTTCCACATCATCCAACTGCAAGTGCCCATCCTCTGCACCGTGATCGGCGAAGGCGGGTCCGGCGGCGCTTTAGCAATTGGCGTCGGCGACCACATCGCGATGCTCGAACATTCCATCTACTCCGTCATCTCGCCCGAAGGTTGCGCCTCCATTCTTTGGGAAGACAAAGAAAAAGTCGCGCAGGCGGCAAACGCCCTGTGCATCACCGCAAACGACCTCCTCCAATTTAAAGTGATCGACGAAATTATCCGCGAGCCACTCGGCGGCGCTCACCGCAACCACAGACAAGCCGCCATCCGCATGAAAAAATCCCTGCGCAAAAATCTTAAACGCCTGACTCAAATTCCCCAGCGCGAATTGATTCCGTTGCGAGAAAAAAAATTCCGCGACATCGGAAAATTTATCGAAGAGAAACCCTGACCGCGCCGATGACGACGTCCGCCGTCATCATCATCGCATACTACATACCGACTATCATCGCCGCCATGAAAACAACACCGGAAA
>DKID01000029.1 GCA_002454045.1 Nitrospina sp. UBA6727
GCACACGGCGAATATACACTATTCTAATAACGCGTGGATAGCCTTTGATTAAGTCAATACCGAGAATGCTCGGCTTTATACGGTTCGGCGGCGGGGACGTTGATGTAGTCGGCTTGGCGCTGTTGTCGCGGTGAAACATTTTTCTGGATTGCCGTGGCGGGCGAGTTGTGTAAAATATCCGCGGGCAAAATTATAACTTCGACGAAGTTGCAGAGGTAGCGGTCGTGATCAATTTTATTCTCCGAAACATTTGGCAGAGGGTCATCCTGCTGATTTTTATTTCCATCATTTCCCACGCCATCGTACACTTGGCGCCGGGCGAGCCGGCGTTGGTCGACCCTTCCAATCCGCGCATGAAACCGGAGGACATCCAGCGCATCCGCGCCGCGTTCCACTTGGACGAACCGTTGCACATTCAATATGTATATTGGGTGCGGGATTTGTTCACCGGCGAACTCAAGTCGTTCAAGGACAACCAGCCGGTGATGGGGAAAATCTGGGAGCGGTTTCTCAACTCGCTGCCGCTGTTTCTAGTCGGGACGATGATCACTTGGTTCCTGGCTTTCCCCGTCGGCATCCGCGCCGCGGTGCATCGAGATTCGGCGTTTGACCGCGCCAGCACTTTTTTTTCTTACGCGTTGATTTCCATTCCCGGATTTTTCCTGTCCTATCTTTGCATCGTCTTCATCGTCAAAACTTTCGACATTCCGGTAATCGGCATGCAAACTTTTGGCTTGGAAGAGGCGCCGTTGCTGCTCCGTTCCATGGACCGCATTTGGCATTTGACGATTCCGGCGTTGATGTCCGCGGTCGCTGGCACGGCGATACTTTCCCGCTACGTCCGCTCGCAAATGTTGGAAGTTCTCCATCAAGATTACATCCGCACTGCGCGCGCCAAAGGTTTGCCGGAAGACCAAGTGGTTTACCGCCACGGATTACGCAACGCCTTGCTGCCGTTCATCACCATGTTCGGCTTGACCATTCCCGGATTGATCGGCGGCTCGGTGATTTTCGAAACTATATTCGCCTGGCCCGGGATGGGACGGCTGGGATTTGAAGCGATACTCGCGCGCGATTTCCCCGTCATCTTGACATTGAATTTTTTTGCCGCCGTTCTAGTTTTGCTCGGCACGTTGATCTCCGACGTTCTTTACGCCGTCGCCGACCCGCGCATCAAATTTTAGGAAAACTTTATGAACGAACCCGTCACCAATTTTGCAACCGACGCCGTCGCGCCGCCGATGAAAAGTTTGTTCCGCGAGCGTTGGGATATTCTCAAACGCAACCGCATGGCGTACACCAGTTACCTGTTCCTGCTGTTCCTGCTCGGCGTGGCGGTCGCGGGAAAAATTTTCACCGAGATGGTCGTGGTGTTCGACCCGAAAACCGTACGCTTGTCGGAAAAATTTCTGCCGCCGTTCACCCCTTTCACCAGCACCCTAACGCCGCGGGAAGACGCCCCGGCTTTCGGCGTTTACCTTTTGGGGACGGACGAACTAGGCCGCGACGTGTTCGCCCGAATGTTGGAAGGCACCTCCGTTTCGCTGACGGTAGGTTTCGTCGCCGTCGGAATATCGCTGACGGTGGGGATTTTCTTCGGCGGGCTGGCGGGTTTTTACGGAAGAGTGAAACTCGGCTTCATCACCGTTGACACACTCCTCATGCGCTTCGTCGACATCATGCTCTGCTTCCCCACGTTCTTTTTGATACTGACCGTCGTCGCGTTATTGCCGCCGAGCATTTACAACATCATGATCGTCATCGGCTTGACAAGTTGGATGGGCACCGCGCGATTCGTCCGCGCCGAGTTTTTATCCCTGCGCGACCAAGACTTCGTGACCGCCGCGCGGAGTCAGGCGATCCCCGAATGGCGCATCATTTTTATTCACATGGTGCCCAACGCCATCGCGCCGGTTTTAGTTTCCGCGACCATCGGCGTGGCGACGGCGATTCTGACCGAATCAAGTTTGAGTTTTTTAGGTTTCGGCGTGCAGCCTCCCGACGCAACATGGGGCAACATCCTCGCCGACGGCAAAACATTTTTGTTCGACGCCCCCTGGCTGACATTCATCCCCGGGTTCACCATCCTGTTCGTGGTGTTAGCCTTCAACCTTTGCGGCGAAGGACTGCGCGAAGCGTTCAACCCAAAACTAAAATCAACCCCATAAAAGAAACCGCGCCCGCCGCCGTCATCGCGCCGCCGCTAATTTTTTCGCGCTGTGATTTTTGTGTTATATTGACCGACTAATGTTGAAGGTTCCTCCATCACCGCGGCACCGACGGTCGTGGGTCGGTGAGCCGCCGGTCCCGTCTTTGCCGTTCTTTTCGAAATCCCTGAGGGTTGCGTGTCATGGCGTTTAAACTTTTGGTCGCTGACAATAGCGCCGCCATCCGAAAAATTGTGGCGATGGCTTTTGCATCTGAAGACGCGACGGTGGAAGGAATCGGCGACGGCGCCGCGGCGTTCGCGCGGATTTTACAATTTAATCCTGATATAGTTTTGGCCGCCGCGGATATGTCGGGCATGGATGGTTTTGAGTTGTGCGCGAAAATCAAGGCGTCCCCGCAAACGAGCGCGGTCAAGGTTCTGCTGCTTGCTAATGATTTCGAGGAGTTTGACGAACGGCGCTACCGAAGTTGCGGCGCGGACGACCACATCTCAAAACCGTTTAAGTCGGACGACATCGTCGCCATGGTCAAAAGTTTGCTGCGAACTTTTTCGCGTTCGCGCGGCGAAGAATTTGTTGCGGTTGTGGACGCCGAGGAGGCGGAGATTTTCGCCGAGGTTCGCCCGCTCAAGTTTGAAAGTTTGGACGAGTTGGATTCCGCTTTCAAGAAAATCGTGACGGGCGGCGGTGCTGTTCATCACGAAGAGCAGGCGCGTCTCGCCGAGTTGTTATCGCTGGGGAAGATTGCGCCGCCGCTGGAAGATTTTCCGGAGCGCGACGTTGCGGGCGTGTTTTCTGAGGCGGGCGACCACTCCGAAAAATTACCGTCGGCGATTTTGCAAACCGTCCGCGAAGTGGTGAGAGAGGTTGCGCCAGAAATTGCCCGCCGGGTGATTCAGGGTGAGATAGAAGAAATTAAAAAGCGGGACGCGTCTTAGTCGCCGCGACGGTTTGCCCGGAATCAAAAGACCATCATTCCTTTTTGAGTTTGAAAATATCCCGACGAATATTCATCGGTGACCGCGTTCGTAAGATGAAGAGTGCGCGGATTGCTGGAACGAAAAACATCGCATGATTCAACTGGACAAACATTACGAGCCGCAAGAAGTGGAAAAACGCTGGGGGCGATTCTGGCAGGAAAAAAATTATTTTCACGCCGATGAGACGCTTGCGCGGCCGCCGTTTTCCATTGTCATTCCGCCTCCCAACATTACCGGGCGTTTGCACATTGGCCATACTTTCAACAATACTTTGCAAGATATTTTGACACGTTGGAAACGCATGCAAGGGTTTAATGCGTTGTGGCAACCGGGCACCGACCATGCTGGCATCGCCACGCAGAATGTGGTGGAGCGCCAACTGCATGAGGAAGGAACCGACCGGCAAACGCTGGGGCGTGATGCGTTTGTGAAACGGGTGTGGAAGTGGCGCGAAGAATCGGGCGGGACTATCACGGAGCAGTTGAAAAAACTCGGTAGTTCGCTGGATTGGCAGCGGGATCGTTTCACGATGGACGAAGGTTTGTCCAAGGCGGTGCGCGAAGTTTTCGTCACGCTTTATGAAGAGGGATTGATTTACAAAGGCGACTACATCATCAACTGGTGCCCGCGTTGTCAGACGGCGCTTTCTGATTTGGAAGTTGAACATGAAGACGCGCGCGGTCATCTTTATCATTTGAAATATGTTTTCAAAGAAGGCGACGGTTTTCTCATCATCGCCACGACGCGACCGGAAACTATGTTGGGCGACACCGCGGTCGCCGTCAATCCGCAGGACGAACGTTATACGAAATTCAAGGGCAAGACGTTGATCCTGCCTTTGCTCGGCAGAGAGATTCCGCTCATTGAAGATGGATACGTCGACATCGCCTTCGGCACCGGCGCGCTCAAGGTAACTCCCGCGCACGACGCCAACGACTTTGAAATTGGACGGCGGCACAATCTTCCCGCGGTCAACGTGATGGCTCCCGACGGCACCATGAATTCCGCCGCCGGCAAAACTTACGAAGGACTAGACCGTTTCGAATGTCGCGAGAAACTGGTGCGAGATTTGAAAGCCGCGGGAGTTTTGTTGAAGACAGAAGACCACGACCATTCGGTGGGCCACTGCTATCGATGCAGAACGGTGGTCGAGCCTTATCTGTCCAAGCAATGGTTCGTTAGAGCCAAGCCACTGGCGGAGCCGGCGATGGACGCGGTGAGAAATGGCGCCATCAAAATCATCCCGCAATTTTGGGAGAACACATATTTTGAGTGGATGGAAAATATCTGCGACTGGTGCATTTCCCGGCAAATTTGGTGGGGACATCAAATTCCCGCGTGGACTTGCAAAGCCTGCGGCGAAGTTCAGATTGCCAGGGAAACTCCGCAGAGTTGCGGCGCTTGTTCGTCAAAGGATTTGGAGCAAGAGACCGATGTGTTGGACACTTGGTTCAGTTCCGCGCTCTGGCCGTTTTCCACTTTAGGTTGGCCAGAAAAAACAGAAACTCTGAAAAAGTTTTATCCCACGACGGTTCTCTGCACCGGTTTCGACATCCTGTTTTTTTGGGTGGCGCGCATGATCATGATGGGAATTAAATTCATGGGCGACGTACCGTTTCGCCACGTTTATATTCACGCCTTAATCCGCGATGCGGAGGGGCAGAAAATGAGCAAGACTAAAGGCAACGTGATCGACCCGTTGGAAGTTATGGAGCAATACGGCACCGATGCGTTGCGGTTCACGCTGGCGGCGTTTGCCGCGCAAGGTCGGGACATCAAACTGGACGAGGAACGTGTCGATGGCTACCGGAATTTCTGCAACAAACTTTGGAACGCGTCCCGCTTCGTGTTGATGAATCTGCAAAGTTATGAAGGAACTTGCCAACTGGATGAATCCGCCGACCGGTCTATCGCCGACCGATGGATATTGAGTCGGCTGAACAACACCGTGCGCGAAGTCAATCACGCCTTGGAAAATTTTAAGTTCAACAATGCCGCCTTGACGGTTTACAAGTTCATCTGGAATGAATATTGCGACTGGTACATCGAGTTTGCCAAATCCCGTTTAGCGGTTGAGGGTCCCGAAAAAAAAACGACGCAGAATGTTCTTCTGCATGTGTTGGAATCCGCCCTGAAACTTTTGCATCCGTTCATGCCATTCATCACCGAAGAAATTTGGCAGAAACTACCCGGGGCGGGGGACAGTATTATGGTCAGCACTTTTCCCGAATTCAAAGTTGACGGCAACGACGCCGAAGTGGAAAAGGCCATGGGCAGGGTGATGGAAGTCATCGCCGGCGTGCGCAACATCCGCGGCGAGATGAACTTGAATCAAAGTTTAAAATTAAACGTGTTGATCAAAACCCGCTGCGCCGACCTGGCAGCGACTCTGAAAAAGCACGCCGGTTTCATCCGCGAATTGGCGCGGGTGAATCAGATAACCGTAGGCTCCGATGTCGAAAAGCCCGAGGTCGCGGCGTCTTCGGTGCTGGGCGAAATGGACTTGATTGTTCCACTTGGCGGCATGATGAATTTTGAGGAAGAAAAAAATCGCGTCAAAAAAGAGTTGAAAAAAATCGCAAAAGATATCATATTTTTAGACAAGAAACTCTCCAACCCGAATTTTGTAAAGAAGGCACCTGCTGCTGTCATCGAAAAAGATGAGCAAAGAAAAACCATCCTTTCTGAAAAGCAGGCTAAACTCGATATTCATTTGAAAACGATAGAGCGGGCAATCCAGTGTGAATGAACTTGAGCGTTGAACACCGCCCGTTAAAAAATTGAATAGCATCGGAAAACAAGGAGGACGATAACGATCATGACACAGCACATTATTTTTGAAGGAGTACCGTTTTGAAAAGAATAAACACGTTTCGTAAAAACGGAGGCACCCCGAAGAAACCTTACAACCGTCAGGAAAACCCATCCAGGAAAAAACAAAACCAAAACTCTGGGGCCAGGAAAGGAGAAATCCATCCGTGGGTTTCCTCCAGCGTTTCCTCTTCTCAGGCGTTGACCTCTCACCTCATGGCGGCGGCCGGCAGGAACAAGTCGGGCGGAACTAATCACCGCAAATCTCAAAACCCTAAAAATTCCCATCGGCGAAAATGGAGCAGCGACGGTGTCGCGAACGGTCAAGGTGGGGAAAAATTTTCGCATCGAGAAAGACCGAATCGGGCGAACGAAAAAACTCCATCATCGCGGCAACCTGCGGAGGTTGCGGCGAAAAATCCATCCGCATCGGAAAAACCTTTGGCCGGGAATCTGGATTCTTTCAACCTGTTCTGCGCTTACCATTTAGGCATCGGCTCGAAAAAAGAATACCGCCCTTCCAACCTCAACGAGGTGGCGCGACGTTTTGGCCAAGACCCCGCGACCGTCCGTCAAGCACTGAAAGAATGTGGTATGGATTCCGCGTCTTTACTAGACCGGGACTTTGACATGGCTTTGGCGCAGTTGGATATTCAAGTTGCGCCGGAAGGCATCGACCGAATGGAACTGGCGAAATCTATTTATGAAGATTTCCTCGCCGCTCCCCACGTGAAAAAAGATTGGAAAAAAATTATAGAAGAAGACCGCAAGGAAAACCGCAAAGTTTTTGGCTGACGATAAGGAATGTTTCAAGGTCCCGAAGCAGGCGGCGGACTTCCCCGTTGCTCAGAAATGACGCTGCCTGCGGGGATGCGCCGAAAGTGTAATCCTTCGCGAATGATTTGGTCTTGCAATTTTTTGATTCTGCCATTGGAACATTTCAGGTCGTTCATCAAAATCGAGAAAGCAAAAGTTTCTCCGTCCCCAGATTGAAAATAACCAGAGAGCGTGCTGACGAAACTCAAGGTCCCGGTTTTGACTCGCGCCCGCGCGGAACTTTTCACGTCGCTCATCCGGTCTTTTACATTTCCATCGACACCCATCACCGCGAGCGCGGAGACAAATTCCGGATACACTCCCAAATCATTTTTGACGCGGCGAAGGATGTCGACGAGCATCCGCGGCGACAACCGATTTTGTCGCGACAGACCGGAGCCATCCCGAATTTTATATTGGTCGCGGCGGTATCCCAGTTCCATCAGGTAGTCTTCAAAGGCTTGGATGCCTTTCAGGATTGTGCCGGGCGCGCCATACTTTTCGGCGCCGACGGTTTTTAAAATTTGTTCCGCTACAAAATTGTTGCTGAATTTGTTGAGACCTTGGAGCGCCAGTGTAAGCGGTTCCGACTCGTGCGTTAATAATTCCACCGCGCTTTCGGGAACCATTGCTTTTTCAATTTTGCCTTGAAACTGGATGCCCGCATGTCGCAAATATTTTTTCAGCGCGCTCAAAGTGTATTGCGTCGGGTCGGTGATATTTAAGAAATACCGGGCGCGGGATTGGTTCATCCGAATTCCTCCGGAGACCGTAATCTCATCAAATCCATCTCGGTCTAATCGATTGACGATCAGCCGATTTCGCGCGCCGGGCTTGAGGGTTCTGGCTTGATTGTTGAGCCGAGTGTATTCGGTGTCGGGCTCGATAACGATTTGCGGTCGACTCCCCACTTCGTCGCCGGGGCTTACATCAACCCGGACCGTGTTGAAGTTGAAAGACAGCGCCCCCAGCGGAGCTTCATACGCCGCCGCGTCCGAATTTTTGATCCGGGTTTCCCCACTTGCACGGTCGTCAAAAAAAGAATTGTCGCCGAAAATATTCCCGGTGATTTTTTTCAGCGGGAGATTTTTCAACTCGTTGACCAGCAACCACATTTGTTCGGTGACGAATTTCGGGTCCCCGTAGCCCTTGACGTAAAGGTTGCCGTTCAACACTCCCCCTTGCAACGCGCCGTCGGTGTAAAGCCGCGTGGGGAATCGGTAATTGGCCCCGAGGATTTCGAGCGCGACTGCGGTGGTGAGAATTTTTACATTCGACGCGGGGATGAACAATTTTTCGGCGCGTAATGCAAACAGCGATTCGCCGCGGTCCAGCGAGTAAATTTTGATGCCAAAATTATTTTTTCGCAGGCAGGAGTTGGCGAGGATTTTCCTGATTTTATTTTGGAATAACGGAACGCCGCTTTCGTAAGTTGTGGCACTTGCGGGATAGGGCGCCGCCAAAAGGAACCAGAGCACATGCGGGACAACCGCTGTTATGATTTTACGGCGGGCATTTTTCATCGGGAAAAAATTCTACCCTGTTAAAAATAAATTTACAATTGACAAATCGCGGGACATTAGTGAATCTGATTTTCGGCAAGGTCGGGCGCCGCTTTTTTCGTCGCCGGCGTTTCGCTTTTCGGTTTCCTCGCTTACAGAATGTTCGCCAAACTTAAGACGGAATGAAACATTTTGGCGCATCAAAAATTTATTTATGAATTACGATTTGGTGGGAATAGGGAACGCGCTGGTTGATATTGAAGTTCAAGTCGATGACGCTTTTATAAAAGAAATATCGGTGACCAAAGGTGGCATGACTCTTACCTCCGCGGCCGAGCAGAAAAAAATTTTGCAAACCCTGCAGTCAAAGCCGCAGAAACTTTCGTCCGGCGGTTCCTCCGCCAACACCATCCACGGAGCCAGTGTTCTCGGGGCGAAGTCCTATTATTTGGGACGCGTGGCAAACGATGATAACGGTAAACATTACACGGAAGATATGCAGTCCTGCGGCGTTGGATTCTGCGGTCCCGGTTCCGACAACGGCGGCACCGGCACTTGTTTGATTCTCATCACGCCCGACGCCGAACGCACGATGCTGACAAACCTCGGCGTCTCTTCTTTACTTCACGCCGACAACGTGGATGCAACCATCATTCAAAATGCCAAAGCGGTTTACGTGGAAGGTTATTTGTGGACCGCGGACAAAACCCGCGCGGCGGGAATCCGCATGGCGCGGGTTGCTAAAGAGCGCGGCGTCCCCGTGGCTTTCACTTTGAGCGACGCGTTCGTGGTCAATTCCTTCCAAGATAGTTTGCGCGATTTCATCCGCTGGAACGTTGACATTCTTTTTTGCAATGAGGCGGAAGCCCGCGCCATGACTGGAGGAACCGACGCACGCCAAGCGTTTGATAAACTTTCGGCGTGGGTCGGCACGCTGTTCTTGACTTTGGGGGCGAAGGGTTCCCTCATCGGGAAGAGCGGTCACGAACCGACGCGGGTCGGCGTCCTTCCCGTTGCGGCGGTGGACACTACCGGAGCCGGAGACCTCTACGCGGCGGGGGCTCTCTACGGTCTCATGAATCACCGCGCGCTAAAAGACGCGGCGGTCATCGGCGCCTATTGCGCCGCGCAGGTGATTTCCCATTTTGGCGGAAGACTGCCGACTCATTCCCACACGCGGATTGAAAACATCCTCGCGGAATACCGCAAGCATTCCCCGCCCATCCCTTAGTTACACTTCCCGCCGAAGATTTGTTACACTCCCCCAACTCGGCGTTATCAAACGTGAAGGAGGAGTCCATGAAATTCGTACGCGCCTGCCTTTTGATTTTTTGCATGCTTCCCGCCGCGGTCGGTTGCGGTGCAGTCGGGAAAAATTTTGACAGCACCAAAGTTAAACAAATTAAAAATAACGTGACGACCCAGATTGAAATTTTGGATTGGTTTGGCGTGCCCTACAAAGAAGGAGTAGAAAACAATAGCACCATGTGGGCTTATCAACTTGACACTTGGCAGGTGCTCAGCGGAGGGCGGTCGAAGGCGCTGGTCATTTTGTTTGACGACAGAAATATCGTTAAGGCTTATCGTTACGAGTCCAGCCGTTGACTTCCCCGACACGGTTCCCGCCGACGCGGCGAAAATTATTTCGCAACGCCGTTGCAGCGAACCGTCCTCTTGACGCACGCAACGCCGCCGCGACCGTTGCCGTTATCTTGCCGTCACCGTCGTCATCATCACCGCGCCGCGTCACCGTCATCTCGCCGCTGCCGTGCGGTTGACTTTGCTGGGGATTGTTTTTACAATGCCGCGTTTCTATGAATCCCTGCGACATTAAAAATATTTATCTCGTCGCGATTTGCGGCGCCGGCATGGCGGCATTGGCGGGTTTGTTGCGAGGCGCGGGGCATCGGGTATCCGGGTCGGACGCGAACACATATCCGCCCATGAGCGTGCTGTTGAAAAACGCGGGCATCCCCGTCCTGCCCGGTTACCGAAAAGAAAACATCACGGATGATATTGACTTAGTCATCGTCGGCAACGCGGTTTCCAAAACCAACGAAGAAGTGCAAGCGGTGTTGGAAGCCGGACTGGATTACATGTCTTTTCCGGAAGCGCTCGCGCGTTTTTTTCTGGACGGACGCAAATCTTTGGTGGTGACCGGGACGCATGGCAAAACCACCACCGCGGCGCTTTTAAGTTGGGTGCTTCACGTTGCCGGAAGGGAACCCGGTTTCATGGTCGGCGGCTGGCTGAAAAATTTTGACGGCAACCATCGGCTACCCGGCGGAAATTATTTTGTGACGGAAGGCGATGAGTATGACAGCGCTTTCTTCGATAAGGTCCCCAAGTTTCTGCATTATCGTCCCGACGCTTCAATACTGACCAGCGTTGAGTTTGATCACGCCGACATTTTTGGAAATCTGGGCGCGATAAAAAACGCCTTCCGCAAGTATGTGAACTTGATTCCGCCGCAAGGGGTTATACTTGCTAAACACGCGGACGCAAATGTTCGCGATGTGTTGACGGACGCCGTCTGCAAAATTGAAACCTACGGTTATCTTGATGGCGCGGATTGGCGGATCGGCGATTATCGGTT
Source organism: Nitrospina sp. UBA6727 (assembly GCA_002454045.1). Taxonomy (GTDB): domain Bacteria; phylum Nitrospinota; class Nitrospinia; order Nitrospinales; family VA-1; genus LS-NOB. Next base: position 10,874 of record DKID01000029.1, read on the forward strand.
TGAAGACGGACACTGTTTTTTTTCTCTGCGCCGTCACGGTGAAAAAAAAGGAGACTTTCAGTTGGCGATGATCGGTCAGCATAATGTGGAAAACGCGGCGGCGGTGGCGGCTCTTTGCTTGGGGTTGGGTCTGACCGCCAAAGAAATAAACTCCGCCTTTCAATCTTTCCAAGGCATCAAACGGCGACAAGAGGTGGTCGGAATTAAAAAAGGTGTGACGGTGTTGGACGATTTCGCCCATCATCCAACCGCCATTCGGTCCACCGTGGCGGCGGTGAAAGAGGCTTACTCGGGGCGAAAGGTGTGGGTGGTGTTTGAACCGCGGTCGGCGACCTCCCAACGAAAAGTGTTTGAGCAAGATTTCCCGGACAGTTTTCTCGCCGCGGACGAAGTCATTCTCGCCGATTTATTCGCGCCAGAAAAAATCAAAGAGCAAGAAAGGCTAGACCCGGAGCGGGTGGCAAATCTCATTCGGCAAAAAGGCGGCAACGCAAATTTTATTCCCGCGGTGGACGACATCGTCGGCTTCATAACCGAAAACGTGAAGAGTGGCGACGTGGTGTTGATTATGTCGTGCGGCGGATTTGGCAGCATCCACCAAAAGATTTTAGGGCGATTATAAAGCGGCGATGGACAAAATATATCACGGACAAATTAAACTGGAATTGATTCAGCGAGGGCTGACGATTCCATCTTCCATGCGCGAACTTGCAGAAATTTCGGCGGGACTTTGCTCCAGCAAACCCGGCGAAGAGATCACCCTCGCTTTGGCTAACGACTTCATCGTCAAGGCAACTTTGAATCCGCCGGAGCAAGACGCGCCAACGTTGGTTTGCCACGAAGACCGATTGCGGCTTCACACGAGGGAAGGGGAGATTGAAATAGGAATCATCGCGGTGCCGGAATTTCTCAAACAACAGTTGAAGCAACGCACCCCGGTTTCCGAAAATATTTGTCTCGACGGATATTGCCTGAACATTTTTCTCCGCAGCATTGGTAGCGGAAAAAAATTGAGCATGCCCGCCGCCGCCGTTCTCTCCGTCATCCAATCCGCTTTTGAAGAAGGTTCCGCGGACTTGGTTCAGTTGAACATGGACTTCAGCGACGAAGCCGACCAAGGGTTCAGTCGGCTAGCCCCGTTGGTGGAGGCGATCAAAAAACGTTTCAACACCTTCGTCGCGCTCAAAGGATTTCCGCCGTCGGATCACAACACCATCGACCTGATATACGCGTCCGGATTCGACATCATCGATTTTCCGCTCGGCGGTTTTGCGGGAACGCAGCGGGCGAAAAAAATGATGACCGCGAAACAAGTTCACTCGGCGTTGCGATACGCCGCGGAAATTTTTCCTCACGGCACGGTTTGGGCTGATTTAGTACTCGGGCAACAATCTCATCAGCGATGCAAGGAAGAGGTTGACGAGTTGACGGCGGCGGGAATCATCCCGCTAATTTTTCTGCAACGCAACGGCGTTGAAAAGCCGGGCAAGTATCAAGAATTGTTGGAACTTGCCGAGCATATAGACAAGGCGATTCAACGCAACCGCTTGCCGCTGAAATGGTTGTATCCCACTTGCCGTTTTTTGAGTCCGCTAGACACCCGGTTCTTTACGGAAGATCCGTTGCAGGCGCGGCTTGCGGTGATTCCGGTTTACCGGTCGGGCATCGGGAAAAAAGCTTCCATAGGTTTCGCGGCGTTGCGGCGCAAACTACGCATCAGGAATGTCAGCGACTCTTTTAAATCGGCGGGACTTTAATCCCCCAACGCTGGAGGCAGATAGCGATGACTTTCATCGGCGAGAAAAGTTCATCGGCAGGCAAAGTTTATCGGCGAGCAAAGAGTCGTCGGCGAGCAAAAAATTATCGCGGCTTGACAAACCCTTGTCCCATCGCGCGCGCGGTGGTGGTGATTGGAGTGAAAAAAAATGAATGACGGAACGATTCCCGCAGTCCCTCTGAAAAAATTGGAGACGTTGTGGTTGCAAGTTGGCGGCACGCTTTGCAATTTGGAATGCACGCATTGTTTCATCAGTTGCGGGCCGAAGAACGACACCATCGCCATGATGAGTTTTGCTCAGGTCAAAGAAAGGTTGGAAGAGTCCAAAACCTTAGGCGTCAAAGACTATTACATCACGGGTGGCGAAGTGTTTATCAATCCTGAAATTTTTGAAATTCTCGCGGTGATTTTGCGCTACGGACCTCTGGATGTTTTGACCAACGGGACGCAGATTTCCGCCGTAAAGGCGCGCCGACTAAGGGAGATTCAGGACTCCGCCGACCATCCTTTGCGATTCCGCGTGAGCATGGAAAGTTTTGAAGAAGGCGCCAACGATGCGATACGCGGGAAAAACGCTTACCGAAAAGCCGTCGCCGGAATCAGGTGTCTCGCTCACGCGGGGTTTTCTCCGATACTCACCGTCACGCGTACTTGGGAAGAAGAGCAAGATGCGGAAATGGAATCGCGCTTTATCGAATTTCTCCGCGCCGCCGAAGTACCGAAACCGCAAGTCAAAATACTCCCCGGATTTTTGCTGGGGAAGTTGGCTGACAACGAGCGTCCTTATCGTGATGAGGAATACGTGACGGAAAAATGTTTCGAGGACTTTGATATCACGCAACTCCAATGCGCGACTTCGCGGATGGCGACTGGCGACGGCGTATATGTCTGCCCGATTCTCGTCGACAACCCGAAGGCTCGCATGGGAGATAACATTGAAGAAACTCTGCGCCCCTTTCCCCTGTCGCACTCCGCCTGTTATACCTGCCGCGTCACGGGGATGACCTGCAAGTCGGCACCTTGAGACGCCGCGGCGACGACGACGGTGAGCCGATTCTTTTGTTTTATGATGGAAGAAAAATTGAGGTAGGACGATGGAGAAGATGAAAAAATGGTTGTTCGTTTTCGTGGTGGTGGTTTTCGTCGGCACGATTTTTGCGGATAAAATTATTTCTTTTTACGTTGACTGGTTGTGGTTCGATAGCCACGGGGTCACTTCCGTTTTGTGGACGGTGCTGATATCGCAATTCGGACTCGGAATACTGACCGGCGTTTTGTTTTTTCTGCTGACGTTTGGTTTCTTAAACCGAGTGCTCAAGAAAACCGACCACGCGCCCGTCCTCTTGTCGGACCAAGTTCGGCGGGAAGTACCTCTGCTGGATTTCATGGCCAGCAATTTGAAACCGCTCATCCTCATCGCGCCGTTGATTTTGGCGGTGATGACTGGGCTGGTGATGGCTCAGCAATGGGAAACCATTTTGCAATACCTATACGCCTCCCCCTACGGCAAGGCGGACCCCGTATTCGGTAAAGACATTTCCTTTTACTTTTTCGTCCTCCCGCTTTGGTTGTTGGTGAAGTCGTTGCTGTGGGAAATGGTGATCGTGATTTCCCTTGGCGTTGGCATGATTTATTTTTTCAAGCGTTTGATTTATATCGGCTCCGCGGGCGTGGTCGTTCTTCCCGATGCACAGCGCACCTTTTCGGGACTTGCCGGTTTATTATTCCTGCTGTTTGCAAGCGGGTTCTATCTTCAGAGTTATGAATTGTTGACGGAGGAAGGCAGTTTAATTTCCGGGATTGGGTTCGCCGATGACAATGGACAAATTCCCGTCCTCAATATTTTGACCGTTGTTTCGCTGATTGCCGCCGCGGTTTCATTCGCGGGACTGGCGCGGGTCGGCATGAAAAAGATCGTGTTTGCCGCCGCGGGATTAGCGTTGGTATTTTTCGTCGGCAACTTTTATCCGAAGTTGTTGCAGAAGTTCGTCGTCGCTCCTAACGAGTTAGTCCGCGAAACTCCTTATATGGAGCACGCCATCGACGGCGCGTTGACGGCGTATGGACTCAAACGAACGGAGACACACGAACTTTCTGGCGTCGCGTCCTTGACCGCGGAAAGCATCCGGAAGAATGCGGTCACGATTAAAAACATCCGACTCTGGGATCAGGAACCGTTGCTCGACACGCTGGGACAAATCCAGGAAATCAGGACGTATTACCAGTTCCAGTCCGTGGACAACGACCGATACCGGATCAACGGCGACTACCGCCAAACCCTGTTGTCACCGCGGGAACTGCTGTCCTCTAGCCTGCCCAACCGCACTTGGATTAACGAGCATCTGACTTTCACGCACGGTTACGGAGTTTCGCTGAGCCCGGTAAATCAGGTTACCGCGGAAGGATTGCCGGTGTTGATCGTGAAAGATATCCCGCCGCAGTCCAATGTGGATTTGGTGGTGACGCGTCCCGAAATTTATTTTGGCGAGTTAGTCAACGACCACGTTTTTGTCAACACGGGAACCAAAGAATTTGATTATCCCGAAGGGGAAAAAAATGTGTACAAAAATTACGCCGGCGAGGGCGGTTTTGAAGTCGGGTCTTTTTTCCACAAACTCGCTTTGGCGACGCGATTCAAAACTCTTAAAATTATTTTTTCTCAAGACATCAACAGCGATAGTCGCGTTCTGATGTACCGCAACATCACCGACCGTGTGCAGAAAGTGGTGCCGTTTCTCAGGCTGGACAGCGACCCGTATTTGGTGATTTCAGAAGGCCGCCTCATTTGGCTTTACGACGCGTACACGGTGAGCGAACATTTTCCTTATTCCCCAAGCATTCCGCGGTTCGGCAACTATGTGCGCAACTCCGTGAAAATTTCCATCGACGCCTACGAGGGCTCTATGAATTTTTATGTCGCCGACCAAGAAGACCCTATCATCAAAACGTATCAGAATATTTTCCCCGACTTGTTTCAAGACCTCAGCCAGATGCCGGAAGATTTGCACAGCCACATTCGTTACCCCACCGACTTGTTCCGGGTGCAAACATTTATTTACGCCACCTACCATATGAACCGACCGCAAGTTTTCTACAACAAAGAAGACCAGTGGGAGATACCCGAAATCGACGGGCAAATTATGCAACCGTATTACACGATTATGAAACTTCCGGGACAAGACCAAGAGGAATACATCCTTATGCTTCCCTACACCCCCCAAGGGAAAAGCAACCTCTCGGCGTGGATGGTGGCGCGAAGCGACGGCGAACAATACGGCAAACTAGATGTGTACACGTTCCCCAAACAAAAGTTGGTGTTCGGACCCAGCCAAATCGTCGCGCGCATCAATCAGGACGCGGAGATTTCCCGACAGATTTCGTTATGGGACCAGCGCGGGTCGAGCGTCATCCAAGGAACCCTGCTAGTCATCCCCATCGAAGAATCTTTGGTTTACGTGCGCCCCTTATACCTGAAAGCCGACGCTGGAAAAATTCCCGAACTCAAGCGCGTCATCGTCAGTTACGAAGACAGCATCGCCATGGAACGCACTCTAGATGAAGCGTTGGCAAAAATATTCACCGGGTTCACCCGAGAATTTGCAGAAGAGTTCCCGCCCGCTTCGCAGATGAAAGCCGACGCACCGTCGCCGTCGGCATCCGGACAGGAACGAAAACTAGTTTTAAGCAAAGCCGACTACGACAAGATTCGGCGCACCTACCGCAGAGTTCTGGAGTCGCAAAAGCAACTAGACCAATCGCTAGTGCGATACCGCGAAGAACTAAAAGAACTCGGCAAAACTCTAGAAAATGCCACCACGCCGCAATAGATTTTCTGCTGAAAAATGAAGTAATTCCATTTGTTAAGAAGTGATATAGAGGAGGTTGCTTCGATGAACATGGACCTGTCTTTCCAAACCAACGCGCTTTATTGGGGCGACTGCCTGGGCATCATGCAGGGGTGGGCGGATAAACATCCCCTCGGTTGCGTGGATTTAATTTACCTTGACCCGCCATTCAATTCCAGCGCCGACTACAACATCCTCTACGGCAAAGATCAGCAGGGCAAACCGCTGGAAGAGCGCGCACAATTTGTTGCCTTCAAGGACACTTGGTATTGGGGTGGCGAAGCCGCCGAGCGAGTGAGAGACATCAAACGCGCGAGTGCGCATCCCGCGCATAAAGCCATTCGCGGGCTTGCCGAGATGTTGCCAGAAGGCGGCATGCTCGCTTATTTAAGTTATATGGCGGAGCGTCTGGCGGTGATGCGCGACTTGCTAAAAGACACCGGTAGTATTTATTTGCATTGCGATCCAACCGCGTCGCATTACTTGAAAATAATTATGGACGAAGTTTTTGGCAAGAAAAATTTTAGGAACGAGGTTGTTTGGCACTACGGCAAAATGTCAAATACAAAAGGCGTGTTTCCTCGAAACCACGATACAATTTTGCGCTACTCAAAAACAGACACTTTTATATTTAATCCAATAAAGGATATTGAAAGTGAATATAAGACTCGTTTTGCGAGGTATTTGAGTGATAACAAGGTCAGATACGGCAGGGTTAAGGATTCGAAAGACAAACTAATAACAGGTCGCGTAAAAAAGATTGAAAAGAAACTTAAAAGAAAAATAATGGACTCCGATGTCTTATTCGACTTTGACCGCGAATTTAAGGTGCAAGACGACGTCTTTAACATATCTATTATTAAAGGAAACGCAGATGAACGCCTCGGCTACCCCACACAA
>DKID01000034.1 GCA_002454045.1 Nitrospina sp. UBA6727
TTTGACGACGGCAAGGAAGACATCGACAAACATCTTGATTTTAGCAGAGCGAGACATCCCAACCAAGAACAGCGGAGAGTCAACGTGGACTTTCCTGTTTGGATGGTGGAGTCGTTAGACAAAGAAGCCAGACGGCTTGGCGTTGCCAGACAGGCGATTATCAAAATGTGGTTGGCTGACAAACTAGGTAAGTCTGAGGCAAAAGTGGGAACGATATAAATCTCGCGGCGGCGGAAATTTGTTGACAGGGGCGGGCGTCTCTTTTATCATCCCCCGTTTGCGTTAACGAAAAATCTTCATTGGAATGGAGTGGCGGTGCAAACTTTTTTTGCCAAGAAGAGCGATGTTGTTAAAAAGTGGGTCGTGATCGACGCCGCCGAAAAACCTCTCGGTCATGTAGCGAGCAAAGCCGCCGCGATTCTCCGCGGTAAAACCAAACCCATTTACACTCCGCATGTCGACACCGGCGACAACGTCATCATCATCAACGCCGCAAAGGTTAAACTAACCGGCAAAAAATGGGACGACAAAATTTATTATCACCACACCGGTTGGCCAGGCGGGATCAAATCCGTCACGGCGCGGCAGATTCGCGAGAAGCGTCCTTCCGACTTGCTGAAAAAAGCGATTCGCGGAATGTTGCCGAAGACGAGATTGGGCAGAGAGCTCAATAGTAATTACAGAATTTACGACAACGACCAGCACCCGCATGCGAGCCAGAATCCCGAAGCGGTTGCGCTTTGACGACTGCCGCGTTGCGCCGCGCAATGACAGCGCGATGAACAATCACTGAGGATACAATTTTCAAAATGGAAGCCACCATCGAAAAATTTTACGCAACGGGAAAACGCAAAGAGTCCGTCGCCAAAGTATGGGTTCAAAAAGGCGGCGGCGAAATTTCGGTCAACAAAAAATCGCTGAAAGAATATTTTCGCCGCGAAAGCCTCGAGTGCATCGTCAAGCATCCGTTGATTGCCACCGCGACACTGGACTCCGTGGACATCCACGCCACGGTTCATGGCGGCGGGCTTTCCGGCCAGTCCGGCGCTTTGCGGCTGGGTATTTCGCGCGCCCTCATTTTGGTCGACTCGGGTTTGCGCGCGCCTCTTAAAAAAGCTGGATTCCTCACCCGCGATTCGAGAACCGTAGAGCGAAAAAAATACGGACAGCCCGGCGCGCGCAAAAAGTTTCAGTTCTCCAAACGTTAGTCCTCGCGCCACGCTCGGCGAGAGCGCGGCAAAAATCCGCCACCAAAATTGATTCACCCACCGCGTTGTCGTCGCGAAAAGTTCGTCGCCATCGCTACGACAATCTTGCCACCGCCACGACAAGTTCGCCGCCGCGAATTGCAACGCGACGCGGCGACCCGTTTGATTTTCCCGCGCGCGCACGGCGACGGCGCAAGCGGAGTTTCGTCGACCCGTTGTGGTATGGTAACGCGTGGTTTGCTTCACCGTGGCGGCGTATTTTTTCATCCAATGCGCGCGGCGCGGCGGCGGAAATAAAATCCCTTTTTCATCGGGCGCGTTTTGTTATGGTCAAAATATCTATCGCCGGAGCCAGCGGATACACCGGGCTGGAATTGATTCGCCTGCTCGCCGCGCACCCGAGCGCGGAGTTGATGGTTTTGACTTCCGAAACTTTTCAGGGTCGGAACGTGGCGGAAGTTTTTCCATCTTTGCGCGGAATAGTTGACCTCAAACTTCGCCCGCTGGATGACGACGTCGCCAAAGATTGCGACGTTTTATTTCTCGCCTTGCCGCACACCGCGGCGATGTCCAAACTTCCCGATTATTTTCGCCGCGATTGCAAAATCATCGACCTGAGCGCGGACTATCGGTTGAAAGATCCCGCAGCCTACGCGGAATGGTACGCGGTTACTCACACGCATCCGGAACTTCTCGCGCAAGCGGTTTACGGTTTGCCGGAATTGCATCGCGACGCCATTCGGTCAGCGCGGTTCATCGCCAACCCGGGGTGCTATCCCACCAGCGTGATTCTCGCGTTGGCGCCTCTTTTCAAGACCGATTGGGCGGACCTCAATTCCATAATTGCCGACAGCAAGTCCGGCGTTTCCGGCGCGGGACGCAAACCTTCTTTGGCAACTCATTACGGCGAAGTCAACGAAGGCGTCCGCCCCTATCACCTCGCCAGTCACCGACACACGCCGGAGATGGAGCAAGAACTTTCCGCGTTGGCGGGCGAGCCTGTGCGCGTCACATTTTCTCCGCACTTGATTCCCATGACGCGGGGAATGTTGAGCACGGTCTACATCAATTTGAACGAAGCCATCACCGCCGAAAAATTGGTGGCGCACTACCGCAACTTTTATAAAGACGAAAGTTTTATCCGCGTGTTGAATCCCGGCGAGTTCGCGGACAGCCATCACGTATTGTCTTCCAATTTTTGCGACATCGGACTCACGGTTGATTCGCGGAGTCAACGCCTAATCATCACCAGTGCGTTGGACAACTTAATCAAAGGTGCGGCGGGGCAAGCCATTCAGAATATGAACATCATGCTCGGCATCAATGAAAAAACCGGCCTCATGTCCCCGGCAATTTTCCCTTAGCAATCATGAAGTTTTCAAAAAATCGTAGCCCCGCCGTCCCCGGTTTCAAAGTCGCGGGACTTGGTTGCGGAATCAAAGCCGGGCAAGCGAAAGACTTAGCGTTGATTGTTTCCGATGTTCCCGCCGCCGCCGCCGGTGTCTTTACCAAAAACCGCGTGGTGTCGCCCGGCGTAATCTGGAGCCGTCGCGCGCTGGCGGCACCCGGCGGTTGCCGCGCCATCGTGGTGAATAGCGGGAACGCCAACGCCGTGGTCGGTCGCAAAGGATTGGAAGATTGCCGCGCCATCACAAAAAAAGTTGCGGAAGAATTATCCATCCCGCAAAAAGAAATACTCATCGCTTCCACCGGCGTAATCGGAGTGCCGCTGCCTTCCCATAAAATTTTGCGCGCCGTCCCGCGGCTGGTGCGAAAACTTGGGCGGGCTCCCAAAAACTGGGACGCCGCCGCGGAAGCCATCATGACCACCGACCTCGCGCCCAAGTTAGACAAAGTGAATTACAATCACGACGGCCGCCGCATCGTCGTTGGCGGGATGGCCAAAGGGTCGGGGATGATTCATCCCAACATGGCGACCATGCTGGGTTTTTTGTGCAGCAACGTTGTCATCGACGCGAAAACTCTCAAGACGGCGTTGACCGCCGCCGCCGACCGCTCCTTCAATCGCATCACCGTCGACGGAGATAACAGCACCAACGATTGCGTCATCATCCTCGCCAACGGCGCGGCGAAAAACTCTTCCGTAAAAACCGGCACGGCGGGCTACCGAAAATTTTTGCAAGCCTTGACGGAGTTGTGCAAAAACTTGGCGGCGAAAATCGTACTCGACGGCGAAGGCGCGACCAAGTTTGTCACCGTCCGCGTTCAAGGCGGCAAGACCCGCAAGCAGGCGTACCGCATCGCCAACTCCGTCGCGACTTCATCGCTGGTGAAGACCGCGTTGTTCGGGGAAGACCCAAACTGGGGACGAATTTTTTGCGCAGTGGGAAATGCCGGCGCGTCTTTTCATCCCGACAAAGTTGACATCCTGTTAAACAAAAATCTGCTTTTGAAAAACGGCAGCCCCGCAAATCTATCGCCAAAAAAATTGACGCAAGCGATGCGGCAACACGAAATTAATATCACCATCGACCTGCATTGCGGAAAAGAGTGGGAGGAAGTTTTGACCTGCGACCTTTCTTACGACTACGTGAAAATCAACGCGGAGTACACCACCTAACGTCGCGGCGGTAACGCGCGAAAAATTATGATCCGCCGCTTCCCCTTGCCAGTGGCGGCGCGGCGGCGTCTCGCAAAAAAACATTATGGAAGAAAAAAAACTAGTAGTGCTGACTCACGGCGGCGCCGGCTCCGACCCCGCCTTCGCAGACGGCACCGCCATCGCCGGGCAAGTGTGCATGATGTCGCTGCAATCCGGCGACCCGGTCATCGACGCAACTTGCCACGCCGTCGCCGCGTTGGAGGATGACGGACGCTTCAACGCGGGAATCGGTTCGCACAAACGCAACGACGGCACCGTGCAGATGGACGCTTCGTGCATGGACAGTGCCGGCACATTCGGCGCCGTCGCCGCGTTGGAAGGATTCAAAAATCCGGTTCGCGTCGCGCGCATTGTCAGCCAGTCCGAATACAAAATTCTCGCCGGTCGCGGCGCCAATCAGTTTGCCGCCGATCAAGGATGCGAAACTTTTTTGCCGCACCAAGTCGCGAAAACCGGCGCCGATTTTTCCACCACTGACACCGTCGGTTGCGTCGTCCGGTCGGGAGACCAATTCGCTTGCGCGCTCAGCACCGGCGGTATCGACAAAGCGGTCCCCGGTCGCGTGGGCGATGTTCCGCTCATCGGCTGCGGACTTTACGCCGGGGCGGATGGCGCCGTTGCCACCACCGGTGCCGGCGAAGTCATCGCCATGAAGGTGACCGCTTTGCGCGCTTACCAACTGCTCGAACGGGGGATGCATCCGCAAGCCGTCGTCGCCACCGTCATCGCGTGGTTCGAAGAGACCACGGCTTTCGGAATCATCGTCGTCAGCAAAAACGGATTTGCCGGCGGGGCGAATCGCGGTATGGCATGGACGGCAAGCGAGATGGTTGCGAACCGCGAAGGCGACGAACCGCGGAGTCGGAACTTGCGCGGCGGCGTGGAGGGGAGGGGACGAAGCGGTTGATTTTTGTTCGGCAGACCGTGTAGAGTGCGTCCCTCCGCGACAGCCGATTTATGCCAGCGTAGCTCAGGGGTAGAGCAACTGATTCGTAATCAGTAGGTCGGCGGTTCAATTCCGCCCGCTGGCTCCAGTCGGGAAAAATATTTTTTTGGCGACGGGGCGGAGTGTATAATCGGTGCATCGTTGACGGTGGTCGGCGGCGGTCAAGTTCACATCGGGAATTTGGCGCGGCGCGGATTTGCGTTGCGTGCCTGCGGATATTTTTGGAGAGTGGTCATGGATTATAGCGGCAACAAAACCTCCATGGGTCAGGAAAGAATCTTGGCCGAAACGGAGTCCATCGTGCGAATGTACTTGAGCAAGGATGGCAACACGCTTGATCTTACCGCCGTTTATTTGAAGGAGTATGGCGCGAAAGATATCGCCCGCATGGAGTTTTTGCGCCCCTTAACAAACTTGGCTTTCGGAACCAACTTGTGCGGTCCCAAAGGCGTGAAGTATCTTGCCCAGTCGGAAGTGTTGGTGAACTTAACTTCGCTGAACTTATTTTATAATCGGATTGGCAACGACGGGATGAAATATCTCGCGGTGTCGGATAATCTTTTGAGTTTGCAGAATCTGGTCATCACGGATAATGAAATTACCGATGAGGGGGCGTTGGTGTTGGCAAAGTTTCTTCCTCTTTTCACCAACCTTGTGCGCCTCGACTTGCGCCTCAACCGCATCAGGGATGAGGGAAAAGATGCTCTCCGCGAAGCGCAAAAAACATCCACGGTCAAGCATCTGTTGCTGGACAAAGTGGAAGGCTTCCAAGTCAAAAGTTAATCACGCGTACCTCATAAGCCGAGAAAGTTCGTTCGTCGGAAAAAATTGTTGCGCCGCGATTTCGCGCATGGCGACTAGCCCGTCGTAGTCAGGTTGACTTTGTCGTTGTCGAACAGCGGTTGGATATTTCCGAAATCAATTCCTGCAATGTCCACACATTTTCGTATGGCGGAACTTTGATAAATGATCTGCCACAATCGGTTGCCGAGTTCCTGAATATTTTCGAGAAGCAGATTCAGTCCGTGAGCGTCGTCTTTGCGGAGCACGGCGAACAGGTCAAGTCCCAAAGGCTCCCATTTTTTTTGGAGCGCAAAAACTTCGCGGTATAGTTCCAGTTCATGCTCAATCAACGGGAAGGTATTTCTAAGAGGATGCGCCTTGTCTGATTTTGGAAAAAGAGAGAGCAACTCTTTTTCGACGCGGCGTGCTTTTCGGCCGGTGAACAGATACCCCGTCAAGTTGCCGTGCAACGCAGCGATGGTGCGGGTGAGTTGATGAACGCGGTCGATATGTTGCGGCCGCATTTCCTTTATCAAAACCGCGTTGGGGTAATCGTTGCGGATGCGCTCCTTGATTTTGAAAAGGCCCGCGTAAAGTTCCCGCAATACCGAATTCAGATTGCTGATGGTGACGGGGTCATCGGGCTCGCGGTTTTCTTGCAGAGAAATTGTTTCCACTTCCAAATCCCTTTTCGTGGTTTCGACATAATTGATTTGCGGGATGTTTAGTAGACCGTAGAAAACCGCCGGGGAAATAGCCAAGTCAAATCCAAATTGCTCCAGCACATATCCGCGGACTTTTCGGCATTTGACCACGTCGCGAAACGTTGCGATGATTTGTTCCAGAGGCTCGCCGGTCTCCGCGAAAGTGGCGACTTCCATTTTCGGACCCAGCAGTTTTTGCAATACTCGTTTAGGCTCTCTCATTTTCGCCACGGTTCGCAGGCTTATAAATTTTGCTGCGACGCGAACGATATTTTCGCCGCGCCGTAGTTCGCCCGGTTGGAATTTATGATGGAACCTGCTACCATCCCGCCCGGACGAATTTCGATGTCCCCCATTTTACGCTGGATTTGTTTCAAGATACAAACCAAGCCGGGGTGGCGGAATTGGTAGACGCAAGGGACTTAAAATCCCTTGAGGGAAACCTCGTGCCGGTTCGATTCCGGCCCTCGGCACCACGCCGCTACTTGGTCGCACCAATTATGATTGCTTCGATTACCGCGTGATTCAAAACCGCGCCGCACTGATTGTCGATACCCGCGATCGCGACGTGCATCTGCAAACCGAATTGAAAGATGTCGGCTCGGCGGCGGGATGTTGCGCGGTTAAAGGTGGGTGTGTACTTTGATCTCGGGGTCTAACTGGGACCGGAGATGGTTTTCGATGGCGCGCAGAGTGCCGCCCGTGGAACTGGGGCATCCGCCGCAGGCACCCTGATAACGGATTCGGACAATGTGTCCCTCCACTTCGATCACCTCCAGACCTCCGCCATCGTTTGCCAGAGCTGGGCGGATGGATGCGTCAAGTAAGGCGTCGATGATGATGACTTTTTCTTCGTCGGCGAGGTGTGGATATTTTTCCTTGTCAAAATCATCGAGAATGGATGAAGAAACTTCGTCGTCCCCGTCCTCATATTTTTCCAAATCCGTTTCGATAATATTTTTAACTTTGTCTTTAAAAATTACCCAAAGGTCAGCCGAGTTCAAAGTGACGGACACGAAATTTTCTCGCAGATAAACCGTGTCAACAATCTCCAATGCGAACAGGTTATTGGCGAAGGTGTCGAGTTCCAGATAGCCTCCTTCTTCAATAGTTTTGGAGCCGGAGTCGATTACCTTTTGGTCCAGAATAAATTTCACCGAGCGGGGGTTGGGGGTCAGTTCGATTTCTTCAACCGAAAATGTTTTGCGATGGGCTTCTTGCATGATGGCTCCCTAGTGATTTATTTTTCGCGCCAAGGGTTAAGATGACTTTCCGGTAATCGCGGTTCAAACAATGCTGTGATTTTTCTTTTGTTCGGAAGGTCACCTCATGCCCCGTCTGATTATGATACAGATTTTATATTGGATGCGAAAGAATATGTTTATCTTTCTCACTTTAGCAAAAGGGTTTTGCGCTTTGTGGTTGTTGGCTAGTGTATTAGGACTGCCGTCGCGGTGGGCGTTGGCTCAGGCGGTGGATTTCAAAACTTATCTTGAAGGAGCCCACGCAGAAATTTCCCGGCACAAAGAAATCATTCGCGAAAATCCTTCAGACGCGATTGCCTATTTTGAATTGGGGAGAGCCTACCTCGCCATGGGCCGGCACGAGGAAGAGGTGGCGGCTTATCAGGAGGCGATCAAACTCAACCCTGAATACACCGCGGCGCATTATAACTTGAGCATGGCTTATGATTTATTGAACGATGGTCCCAACGCCATCAAGCATATGCTGCAAACTCAGAACTTGTATCTTGAGAAAAGGAACCACGCCCGAGTAAGAAAGACGCAACGCCAGTTAAATCTTCTGTACTTAAAATATCAGAATAAAATGATGGCGCCGAAAAATTAACCGGTGGCCAAAAATTATTCCTACCAGTTTCCTTCAAGTCGAGCGAACCTTTTGTTTTCCTCAATTGCAATCCAGTTTATCGCGGGCTAGTATTAAGCATGGAACGAGATTTCGAACCCTTAAAAAATCGGCTGCGAATAATCTGCGATCGGTTGGATGAGGACGAGCAATTATATTTTCGTCCCCTCATTGACGGCTTCAAGGGGCAGACCCAGGAGTTCCAGCGCATCATGCGCGACCTCGGAAAATTCGGCGGGAAAATCGGCGACGGAAGCAAGTTCCAAGTTTACCGCGAAGTTCAGCACCTTTTCGATGACGCGTTCCGAAAGAGTAGTTGATGAGTTGCGCCGTTCATCTCATTGTCCGCGGACGGGTGCAAGGGGTCTGCTTTCGGTCGCGCGCGCGGGAGCAAGCTTTGCAGTTGGGCGTATGCGGGTGGGTGAAAAACTGCTCCGACGGCTCCGTGGAAATCCACGCTGAAGGAGAAAAGGAAACCGTGGAACGGTTTATCATCTGGTGTAAAAAGGGACCTCCCGCAGCGCAAGTTTCTGCCTTGGACATTGATTCGGTCAGCCCGCGAGGATTAACCACCTTTGAAATTCAAGTTGCACCCGACGGCGACGAGCAATGACTTTCCGCGCGAAAAAGTTTTGGTCGCGAACAAATCGGCGTTCGTGAATTTGGGGTATTGACTTTATACGAGTTTTTGTCGATAATCGCGGGCTCGTGTCAGGATGATTTTTCCGCAGATGACGGACGCGTCGCCGGCGGGATTTTTTTTGCGAATCATTATTTTAAGCGATAGAAAGATTTTTCGTCGCGACTAAAAATTTAGGGTAGAAGGGAGAGGTTTTTGATAGTCACGGTTTATCAGAATCAAGTTGAAAAAGCGTTGAAAGTTTTGAAACGACAAATGACCAAGGAAGGCTTGTTGAAAGAACTTAAGCGGCGGCGATTTTACGAGAAGCCTTCCGTGAAGAAAAAACGAAAACAGAAGGAAGCCAAGAAAAAAAGAAAAGCCGCCTTGCGCCGCATGCGTTCCTACAACCGACTTTAGTAAACGTCGTCCCATTTTTCGTCCCGCTTTAATCTGCGCGCGGCGAGCCTCCGCTTCACTCGTTGGTCCCGTCCCGCAATTTTTTCTGACGTAAATTTTCGTAGAAGATCACCGCGCTGGCCGATGCTACGTTCATGGATTCCAACTTGCCTTTCATCGGGATTGCGAGTGTGACATCGCAGGATTTTTTGAGCAAAGGCCGAACGCCTTTTTCTTCCCCTCCAATCACCAACACCGCGGGAGTGTTGAACTGGTATTGGTAGCACGCCGTTTCTCCATCGGGCACGACTCCCACAATCCAGAACCCAGATTTTTTGAGTTGCGCAATGCAGCGTATTAAATTGACGGCCGTAGCAATCGGCAAATGTTCAATGGCTCCCGAAGAACATTTCGCAACAGTTTCGTTCAGGGATGGCGTGCCGCGTTTAGGCAGAATCAGTCCTTGAATGCCGAGGGTTTCCGCCGAGCGGATGATTGCTCCGAGATTTTGCGGGTCCTGAATTCCATCTAGGATGACGAGCGTGGGCAAGGAAGTTTTTTGAAATGCAATTTCGATTAGGCTTTCTAATTCCAACGTGACGACGGTGGAAAAGTAGCCAGCGATGCCTTGGTGAATCTGGCGGTGAAATTTTTTCTGGAACACAGATCGAGGCAGGGATTCAACGGGAATTTGTTTTTCCGCCGCCAATTTAATTACGGCATTGATTCGCGGCGGAACTTTGCCCCGCTCGAAAATTATTCGGTAGCAACGGCGTTTGGCGGCTAGAAGAGCTTCGCGCACCGCGTTGATTCCAACAATCAGAGTTTGTTCCGCAGGCTTCATCGTTGGCAAAATGGCAACTCGTCCCGAATTAGAGTGACGATGTGGTACGGGATTTTTCTAGACGAAGGGCAGCAAATGTTTTATAACTTCGCGAGGGTACAACTTTCTCGAAAATTTTTCTTTCCCGCGCAAAAAAACGCGAAGTTCATTTTAACCTTTTTCCGTAATCCGTAAACCCCGTATGGCGATTTCCCGAAAAAGGATCGTTTTTTACTCGCTGCTTATTTTCGTCCTTGCGACTTCCGCCGTTTTTTTTCTCGCCTATTATCAGTTGCGTAGTTTGGGAGGATTCAAAGCGCTGGCCGTAGAAAAACTCGAAGAGTTGACGCGGCGGGAAGTGAAAATCGGCGACGTGGAGATAGACATCGTCCGCGGACTCAGCATTCGCCTGAAGGACATGACGGTCAAGTCGCGACGGGTTGCGGAGCCAGAACTGGCGGCGCGCGACGTTTGGGTGGTGGTCCAGTTACTGCCGTTATTGGACAAGCGCGTCGAGGTTAAGAAAATTATCATCCAAGGATTATCTCTTCGGGTGGTGCGTGACGCTGAGGGGCGGTTCAGTTTTGGCGATGTGAAAAATTGGATTGCCCAGCCTTCCGAAAGTAACTTGTCGAAAATTTTTAAAGCCAGTTTTGTCAACCAACTCACGGTGGAAGATGGCACCGTAAATTTTCACGACCATTTCAATCGTTCCGCCGAAGACTCTCCTCCGTTAATCTTGAAACACATTTCTTTTTCCGCGCGGAAAAAATTTCTTGATTCATCATTTCAGTTTGCCTTGAACGGGGAGGGTCCCGGTAGAGGATCGGCCACCACTTTCCAGATTTCCGGGACGGTCGATAATTTTTCTCAAAACCGTGGGTTCGCTGGCGTTTCCATTGACGGCAAAGTTCGCGTCCACGAACTGCACGTTGCAAGTTTTCGTCCCTATCTAAAAAAGGTGCTGGCAAAAACTCCTCAAGATAGTTGGTTGTCTTTGGACTCCAACTTTTCAAGAAATTCAAGCGGCGCCCTAAAATCTGAAGGCACGTTGAGGTATTCCTTCAAGTCAGATAAAAATCGCGCAACGTTGAGAGATGCTCGCGTGCCCCACCGCGGCGGATTCGAGTACAAGGTTTCTCTTAACGGCGACTCAATTTATGTCGAAGAATTGAAATCGGAATCGCTTCCATTTAAGTTTGCGACTAAAGGCGCTCTTGAAGATTTCTTTTCCGATGAGCCGTTCATGTCTTTTGAACTGGTTACCGATCCATTTCTGATTAGTAAAAGTATCGATTATCCGCCGCTAAATTTTTTCCCGGAGAAATATCACGCCTCGGTGCAGTCCCGTTTCAAAAACGGTTCGATGAAAATAAAGTCTTTGAAATTCGCGGGAAGCTTGGAGCAATTTCGGGAATTGGGGAAGGCGGAAAACCAGGATTTAATTTTTGCAGAGTTGGAAATGGAGAACGTGGACTTGCAGTCTCCCTTGGCGGCGTTAAAGAACGTGACGGGAACTCTCAGCGTGGACAAGGGGAACGCCGTCTTTCACATCGCCAAAGCCCGGTATGAAAACCAGATCGTCACCGACGCGCGCGGAACCATCGATGACTTCGTGACGCGTCCCATCATGGATTTTGAGGTTGAGAACGAAGTGGATGTGGACCAGTTTTATGAAACGCTCGAACAAGTTTTTAAGAACAATCCTTTGCTCGATTCCTTTGCGGTTTACGACAACTTGGATGGCACCGCGAAAGTCCGCGTGAACGTGAAAGGCTCGCTTGATGATTTCGATAAACTGGCGGTCACGGGAAAGATAAGCCTTAAAAATGTTTCGCTCAACGAAAAAGGATTTAAGCCGCGCGTGGAAAACATCAACGGAAATATTATCTATACCCACACTCCCGCGGCGGACAATCGCAAGGATGCCCGCAGGATTCCGGTCATCAAGTTTGACAACCTCGCTGGCGATTTTTCCAAAAGCTCTTTTTCGGATATGCACGGCGAGATAGGTTTCGGCGACGGCGAACTTACGGAAAAAATGTCGGCGACTTACAAATTAGATTCCGGCGACTTGCGTTACGTCTTGCCCGATGATTCTGAAGGTGCACTGGCGGATTTGAAAGATGGATTGGATTTTACTTCCGGCGATTTGATTCTGAAATACCGTTCGCAGGGCAACCCGACCATGCCCGAAACCGAAAAGGAGTGGGGCAAAATAGAAATAAAAAACCTCGCCATGAAATACCCGGACCGCTTGATGACGGTGTCGCGCCTGAACGGCAGCATCTCTTACGGCGATGGAAAGATAAAGTTGGAGAACTGGAGCGGTCGGTATGGAGATTCCGCGTTTCGGCTTGAGGGTGAAATCGACCGCGGCGAAAACATTGCGAAGTTGGAATACGCTCTCCGTCTGCAATTTTCGAAACTCGTGCATACCGACTTGAAGAACGTTCCCCTTTTTGAAAACTTTAAATTCACGGGACCTGCCCGAGTTTCTTTAGACTTGCATGGCGACGCGGATTCGTTTGGGTTTGAACATCAAGCCGATTTGACGCAGGCGGGATACCAAATTCCCGGCGTCATCGACAAGCAACCCGAAGTGTCAAACCAATTCACGGCGAAGGGAAGCGTCTTGAAAAACGGCGGCGTTGTCCTCGACAGTTGGTCGTATGAGTTGGACGGAGACCGCGTCGCGGGAACCGCCAGCATTCCCAACACTGACAGCCCGGAGTTCACGGTCAGCATGGTCTCCGATAATTTCAAGGTCAATCCTTCGCGGCAGTTTTTTCGTTTTCTTGACGCAGAGATAGACGCCGCCGCCGCCGCCGCGTTTAATGTTACGGGCGCGGGAAGTTTGGACGACCTCCACGATGCAAAGTTCAAAGGTGAAATAAAATTAAAGCGCCTGAAAATCCAGCCAAAAAATTTACAATCACCGTTGACGGTTAACGCGCGACTGAGATTTGCAGAAGACTTCTTGGACATTCGTTCCGGGAGTATCGAATCCGACCACAGCAGAGTTCAGTTTTTCGGAAGTTATCAAAGGGGCGACGCGCCCAGTCTAGACCTGAATCTCACCGGCGAGAGACTAGACGTTGACGGATTTTTACCGGCACCGCAAGGCGAAGAAAATTCTCTCGTAAGCCGACTGAACCAATCCGAATTTTTCGCCAAGGGGAAAGGAAAAATAAAGTTTGCCTTGAGCAAATTAGGCTACAAACTTTTCACCGTAGACCATGTCGCCGGGGACATTGTGCTCAACAATCGGAAGATAGAAATGAAGGATTTGGTTTTTGCCTCCAACGCATCCATCCGCAGTGGCGGGCAGATGTGGATTGACGCGGCGGGCGTCTGCCACTTCGAGGTAAGCGTTCAGGCTCAGGATATGAAGACCGAAAACCTGTTCAGTTTTTTCGGCGATATTTTTGAAAACAGTTTGAGCGGCGATGTAAAAATGATCGACGCCCGTCTGCAAGGCGACGGAAAAGACTGGCAAGAAATTCTCCAATCGTTGTCCGGAAATTTATCGTTGAACGTCCAGTCCGGAAACATGAACACGGAAAAACTTAAAGAGGGAGTTCGCCGATTGTTCGCTTCGCTTCCTCCGACAGACCCCATTGAACAAGGCACCCTCTCTCCCTTCAAACATCTCGCCGGAGATTTCGTTGCGAAGGACGGAGTTTTTGAAACGCAGAACTTTGTGATCGAAACAGAAAATCGCAGAACCTCCATCGTCGGTACTTTTGATTTGGTGAACAATCAGATGGACACAGTCGTCGGCGTCGCTCCTTTGGCAGGGTTGGATCGGCTCCTCGCCAAGATTCCCTTGGTGGGAAAAATCATCACCGGCGGCGACGAAAAAAGTATATTGAAAACTTACTACACCGTGACGGGAGATTTTGACGACCCGGAAATTACGGTGGCTCCTTTCACGTCGTTAGGAAAACAGGTCATGGGAATTTTGCAAGCGTTGCTGGAAACTCCGCAAGAACTCATAGCACCTATCGTCGGCGACACGTCGGCGACGCAACCGCCTTCCACAACTCCGGCGGACAATTAGCGGTTTGCAAAATTAAGGTTGAGAGATGTTGACGATGCGGAGTTTGTCCGGAGACTTTCCCAAGTGCCTCGCCAAAGTCGCGGTGATGACGGCGACATGAGCGGCGTGGTCGCCCCCCGCGGACACGGCGGCGGGTTGACGGCGCGGTGTTTTCGACGACGGCGGAACTTCGTAGGGGATCAACTTCACCAACAATTTAATGGTGAAGATTAAAATGATGAGCACGATAAAAATCACCGCCAAAGCCATGGCGGAAATGTTGGCCGCCGCGAGAACTGAAGTTTCCATCACGGGCGCAAAGCCTCGATTACTTGGGCGACGGCGCTGTTCACTTTGGTGATGGCGGCGTCCGCGCCGGGTTCCGCTGCGCCAACTATATCCGCGACCGCGGCGTGAGGTTCCATGACCGCCGCGGTATCGCCGAACAGGGAGATGAACACTCCCGCGGCGACGGCGCTGCCGATGACACCCGCGACATTTGGTCCCATCGCGTGCATCAATAAAAAATTAGACGCGTCCGTTTCCGCGCCGACTTTCTGGGAAACCCGCGCCGCCATTGGGACCGCCGAAACTCCCGCCGAGCCGATGAGCGGGTTCACTCGACCGCCGGTCATTTTGCACATGATCTTTCCGAAAATCACTCCGCCCGCCGTGGCGAAACAAAAAGCCAGCAATCCCAGCAAAATAATTTTCAAAGTTTCAAGCCGCAAAAATGATTCGGCGGTCATGGAAGAGCCCACGGCCAACGCCAAAAGAATGGTGACGATGTTAATCAAATGAGTTTCCGAAGTTTCGTGTAGGCGGGCGGTAACTCCGGATTCGCGGAACAGGTTGCCCAACATCAGCATTCCCAAAAGCGGCGCAACGCCGGGCAACATCAAGCAACCGACGAGGGTCACCACCACGGGAAAAAGAATTTTCACCGTTTGCGATATTGGCTGCAACTGCGCCATTTTAATTTTCCGCTCTTTCTCGGTCGTCAAAAATTTCATGATGGGCGGTTGGATGAGCGGCACCAACGCCATGTAGGAATACGCCGCCACGGCGATGGGCGCGAGCAAATGCGGCGCTAACTTGCTGGCGATGAAAATGGAGGTGGGTCCGTCGGCACCGCCGATGATGCCGATGGCGCTGGCTTCGTGCAGGTTGAACCCGAGGAGCACCGCGCCGATGAGGGTGATGTACACTCCAACTTGCGCGGCGGCGCCGAGTAGCAGGGTGGTGGGATTTGCCAAGAGCGGGCCGAAGTCTGTCAGCGCGCCGACGCCGAGAAAAATCAGCGGCGGGAGGATTTCGTGTTTCACGCCTTGATAAAAAAAGTTGAGCAGTCCGCCGCCGTCGGTGCTCGCCATCGTGCTCATGGGGATGTTGGCAAGCAGGCATCCGAAGCCGATGGGAAGCAGCAACAGCGGTTCAAATTTTTTCCAGATGGCGAGGTAAATCATGACGCCGGCGACCAAGATCATGAGCACGTCGCCGCCTTGCAAGTGGGCAACTCCGGTGGTGGTTAGTATCTTGGTGGCGGATGCGCTGAAACTGAATTCCATTATCCGATGATGACGAGTTCATCCCCGGTTTGCACGTTGTCACCTTCTTTGACGAGGATGGATTGAATGGTTCCGGACTGGTGGGCGGTGACTTCGGATTCCATTTTCATGGATTCTATGATGAGGACGATGTCGCCCTTGGTCACCGCGTCGCCTGCTTTGCATTTCACGGTGAAGATGGAACCGGGCAAAGGTGCCGTCAGAGGAGAACCGCTTGCGGCGGCGGGCGCGGCGGATGAAACTGCAACGGGCGCGGCGCCGGTCTCGCCGGTTAAAACTTCGACGGTGTAATCTTTGCCGTCAACGCGAACTTTGTACACCGCGGATGCCGACGCGGCGGCGGGTGCGGCGGTGACGGGCGCAACGGGCGCGGCGGCGGTGACTGCGGGGGATGGTTTCGCCGCGGGTTTTGGTTGCGGTTTGCCGCGCGTCTTAAAAAATTTCAGCGCCACTTTTGGGAACAGGGCGTACGTCAGCCGGTCTTCTTCGCTGGTGTATTCGTCGCCCAAGTCTTTGCAAACCGTGTCCCATTCGGGGGCGAGCAAATCCGCGGGGCGGCAGACTGTCATTTCTTCGTCGCCGATTTTTTCCCGCAACGTTTCGCTGATGGGAGCCGGCAGTTTGCCGTAATTGCCGAGCAGACATTGCCGCGTTTCTTTGGTAATCACTTTATAGCGTTCCCCCGTCAACACGTTCAAGGTCGCCTGCGAGCCGATGATTTGGCTCGTCGGCGTGACGAGGGGAGGGTAGCCCATGTCTTTTCGCACGCGGGGAACTTCTTCCAAAACTTCGTCGAGTTTGTCGATGGCGTTTTGTTCCCGCAACTGGTTTTCCATGTTGGAAATCATGCCGCCGGGAATTTGAGATTTTAGGATGCTGATGTCAACACTTTTGAAATCGCTTTCAAACTCCGCGTATTTTTTCTTCACCTCGGCGAAGTAGTCGTTGATTTCTTCGAGCAGGTCGAGGCTCAGTCCCGTGTCCCGCGGAGTGTCTTTCAAGCCGGCGACCAAACATTCCGTCGCGTAGTGGGAAGTTCCCATGGACAGCGTGGAGATGGCGGTGTCCACCATGTCGACGCCTGCTTCAATGGCGCATTGTATGTTCATGCCTGCCAGCCCGGTGGTTGCGTGCGTGTGCAAGTGGACGGGAAGTTTGATGGTCTTTTTAATTTCGGTGACCAGAGTTTTGGTGACGGCGGGAGTCAACAAGCCGGCCATGTCTTTGATGCAGAGGATGTCGGCGCCCATGTCCTCAAGTTGCTTCGCCATCTTCAGATAGAGTTCGACATTGTGCACCGGGCTGACGGTGTAACTGATGCATCCTTCGACGGTTTCGCCGCAACGCTGCACGGTTTTCACGGCGGTTTCGATGTTGCGAAAATCGTTGAGCGCGTCGAATATCCTGAAGATGTTGATGCCGACTTCCACCGATTGCTTGACAAATCGCTCGATGATGTCGTCGGCGTAATGCCGATAGCCCACGGCGTTTTGTCCCCGCAACAACATTTGAAACGGGGTGTTCGGCATTTTTTTCTTGAGCGCCCGGGCGCGCTCCCACGGGTCTTCGTTGAGAAACCGGATGCAGGTGTCGAAGGTTGCGCCGCCCCACATCTCCAAAGAGAAGAAGCCCACCTGGTCGAGTTTTTCGGCGATGGGCAACATATCTTCGGTGCGCATTCGGGTCGCGAGAAGGGATTGGTGCGCGTCCCGCAAAACGATCTCGGTAATTTTTAGAGGAGCGGCTGCCATGTTTCAAATTCCTTTACGAATCGGCGACGAGTTTGCGTGAGTGTGTGATTGTTAAATTCGCTGCGCCGCAACGCCGCCGCGTGGTCGCGGTTGCGAAATTTGCCAAAGTTAAAGTTGACCGGGAGGCGGAATTCTAAATTATCGCCGGTGCAAAATCAAATCTTATTTTCGCCAAGTCATCGGCAGAAAAAGCAATATGACGCCGTATATTTCCAGTCGCCCCAACAGCATGAAGACGATGAGGAGTCCTTTCCCCAACGCCGGGATTTCCGCGTAGTTCCCCGTCGCGCCGACGTTGCCCAAGCCGGGACCGATGTTGAACAATGATGCCACCGTTGCCGACAATGCCGTGGTGAGGTCGACGCCCATCGCCGAGAGCAGCACCCCGCCCATCGCGGAAAATCCGATGAACAGAAAAGTTAAAGCGGTGACGTTGGACAGGTCGTCCGCGTCGATATTTTTGTCGCCGACTTTTACGTGGAAGATGGCGCGCGGGTGCACCAGTTTTTTAAGTTCGCGCATAATAATTTTTAGCAGGATGATAAAACGAATCACTTTGAAAGACCCGCTGGTGGAACCCGAGCATCCGCCGACCATCATCACCGCGACGATAAAAAGTTTTAGATATTCTGGCCACGAGTTGAAATCGTCCGTGACGAACCCGGTGGTGGTGTTGATGGAAACCACGGTGAAGGCGGCGCTGCGAAAGGCTTGGCTTGCGTCCCCGGTGGCGGAAATCCGCGTGAGGCTCCAAGTTGCGAACAAGATGCCGACGACGAGCATCCCGCAATATGCCTTGAACTCTGGGTTCTTGAAGATGGCGGCGAAATTTTTTCTGACTAACTGAAAGTGCAGGGCGAAGTTAATCCCGCCGAGAAACATAAAGAGGATGATGATGCTCTCGATATAAACATTGTCGAAGACGCCGATGCTGCCGTTATGCGGCGAAAATCCGCCTGTCGCGACGGTGGAAAAGGTGTGGCAAATCGCGTCGAACCAATTCAAGCCGGCGACCCGTAGCGCGAAAATTTCGATGAGGGTCAAGGCGAGATAAGTTTTCCACAGGATTTTTGCGGTCTCGACTAAGCGCGGTTGCGTTTGTTCCACGGTGGAGCCGCCGGGGATTTCCGCCTTGAACAGGTGGAAACTTCCGATTCCTAGCATCGGGAAGATCGCCAGGGAAAGCAGGATGATGCCCATCCCGCCGACCCACTGTATCAAGTTTCTCCAGAACAAAATGCCGTGCGGCATCGCGTCGATGTTTTGTAAGATGGACGCGCCGGTGGTGGTGAAGCCGCTGGTGCTTTCGAAAAACGCGTCGATGAATTCCGGGCAGGCGCCGCTCAAATAGAGCGGGAGCGCGCCGAACGCGGAGATCGACAGCCACGCAACGGTGACAATTGCGAACCCTTCGCGGTCGCGAAGTTTGTCCAGCCCGGAGGGAAATAGTTTCCAGAGTAGCAAGCCGGACGCCAGGCTGAGACCAAACGTCCACCCAAACGCCGCCGTCTCGGACATGAACCCGTCGATCGCGGCGTCGTCGAAATACAACGACACGCCGATGGGCACCAGAGTCAGCCCGGAAAGGAGTACGAGCAAAACTCCGACGACGTTGAAAATCGCGCGTATCTTCATCTGTTTAGTACTTCATCGGAAAGGGAGGAAGGATCTTTTGCGGTCAAACAGTTTTTCGATTTTTTCGATTGCGCCGGGCAGGGCGACTACGATGACCGAGTCCCCCGCCGCTAAAGTTACATCGTCGTTGGGGAGCAACATTTCTTTTTTTCTGAGGACTGCGCCGATGATTGCGTCTTGCGGAAATTTAATTTTGCCGATTTCTTTGTTGATGATGGAAGAGTTTTCGTCCACCCCAATCTCCATCACCTCGGCGTCTTCAATCAGTTTGAAAACCGACATCACTTGCCCCTTGCGCAAATGTTTCAGGATGGCGCCGACCGTGATGAGCCTCGGGTTGATGGCGATGTCCATCCCGATGGAGTCCATGATGGGCAAGTATTCCGGGTCGTTGGTGATGACCAGCGCGCGTTTGGCGCCGTGCTTTTTTGCCAACAGCGCGGAGAGGATATTGTTTTCGTCGTCGTGGGAAAGAGCTAGGAAAAAATCGGCGTCCTTCATGTTAATCTCGTTGAACAAATCCATGTCGGTGCCGCTGCCGTGTTGGACGAGTGTCCGCTGAAGTTTGCCGGCGGCGCGGTTCGCTTTTTCGCGGGAAGGTTCTATGACGCAAACGTCGCGCATATCTTTTTCCAGCGCCTTGGCTAGGTGAATGGATGTGGAGGTCGCTCCGTAGATGATGATCTTTTCCACGTTTTCCAAAGTTCGGTTCAGCATCGGCAGGAGGAACGGCAAAAACTCTTTGCCGAGCAGAGTGTAAAATCGGTCGCCGGCTTGAATGACGTCCTGATCTTTTGGCACGACTAACTCGCCGGCGCGGACGATGGCGACGATCAGGAACGAATCCATCTGCGTGATACTGCGGATGTCTTGAATGGTTTTGCCGGCGATGGGAGCGTTTTCCGGCACGTCAAATTCCCGCAACAGAATTTCGCCGTCGGCGAATTCCGCGACGTTGACCACGCCGGGGGTCTCGAGAATTTTCAGGATGGTGTCGACGATGATTTGCCCCGGATTGATGGCGTGGTCGACGCACAATTCTTGCGGCGAAAAAACTCTGCCGTTTTCGGTGAACTCTCTGTTGCGGAGTCTTGCGAATCGTTTGGGGACGTTAAACCGGGAAGCCAGAAAGCAGGTGAGCAGATTGACATCGTCGCGTTCCGTGACGGCGATTACCATCTCGGAAGATTTGATTCCCGCTTCCATGAGCACGCTGGGCAAACAGGCGTTGCCTTCGACCGCCAGCACGTCCAACGTGTCGGCGATGCGGCGGATTCTTTCCGGGTTCTGGTCCACGATGGCGACGTCATGGCCCTCTTGGGAAAGTTCCTGCGTAAGGTTGAACCCGACTATCCCCGCGCCCACAATGAGTATTCTCATGTCACCGGATGACCCGTGTTAATCGCATCTCATTTTTCTCCCGCCGTCGTTGCATCGTCACCGCGTCACCGTCGTCATTCCAACGAAAGTTGGAATCCAGAATGTTACCGCAACCGTCGCGCAACGGATGTTCACCGTCGTCACCGCGTGCGTTGTTCGCGATGACGGTGGTGGCGGCGTTCACCATGACGGCGGCGATGGCGCAAGTTTTATTTGGATTTGTTCAGGAACTCCAGGAAATCGGAATCCTCAGACATGAAGAGGGTGGTGTCGGTTTTTAAGGAGTTCTTGTACGCTTCCATGGAGCGCATGAAAGTATAAAACTCGTGGTCTTTGTTGAAAGCCTCCGCGTAAATTTTGGTCGCCACCGCGTCCCCTTCCCCGCGCACAATCTGCTCCTCCTTGTAGGCTTCGGCGACCAGAATAGTTTTCTCCTTGTCCGTTTCGGCGCGAATTTTGGTGGCTTCCTCTTTCCCTTCCGACCGATATTCCATGGCGATCCGCTCGCGTTCCGTGCGCATTCGGTTGAAGATGGAGTTGGCGATTTCCGGCGGCAAGTCGGTGCGCTTGATGCGTACCTCCACCACCTCAATCCCATACTCCGCGGCTTTGATGTTCGCCTCCTTGGTGACCTTCGCCATAATCGTGTCGCGGGTTTCCGTGACGATGTCGCGCAAATCGTGGGTGCCGATTTCGACCCGCAATTCGGAATAGATGATGTCGTCCAACCGCGCCCGCGCGCCGCGTTCCCCGCGCACGGTTTCCAAAAACTTCAACGGGTCGGCGATTTTGAACATGGTGAAGTTATCGATCAGCAGATTTTTTTTGTCCTTGGTGATGACCTCCGCGGGATTGGAATCGTTATCCAAAAGTTGGCTAGAAAAGTACCGCACCTTTTGGAAGAACGGAATCTTAAAATACAGCCCAGGTTCCGTGATGATTTCTTTGGGTTTCTGCAACTCCAACACCACCGCGTTCTGCGTCATATGCACCGTGAACATGGAGGACGACAGAATAAAGATAACGGCAACGCCGCCTAAAATGAAAACGTTTTGCTTCATATCAAGTTCTCCCTACCGTCACCGATGACGGCGCGATAGTGATGTTATTCGTCCGACTCCGCTTCCGCTTCTTCCATGCGCATGCGTCTTTCGTTGAGAGTTTCGCCATCGTATTTCCAATACCGTGGACCGGCAACACTACGATCACCACCACCTTGCCGTTCGAGAATTATTTTTGCGGCAGCGGATGTTGTGGTCTCCTTGCCCTCAAAGCGAATTTTATTTTTGTCATCATGCACCACAGCGGTGATGGACGAGTCGTAAAAGTAAGTCAGCGTTTCCCCTGGCGGAATATCAACCATGGAAAATTTAAATTTGGAAAACCGTTTAATTTCGCGCGCTTGGGCTCTCTCGCGTGCATTGATATCGGTTTGGGTGACTTCGGCGTCATCGCCACCGGGCGCATCGGTAATCGTAATCCTTTCGCCACCAGTTAACTGCATCGCCGCGACTGCTTGCTCCGGGTCAATGCGAAAGAATTCCCTTCTCTCATTTTCGCGGTAAGGTTGAAATGCATCGTGCAACATTTTTTCTATTGCACTGGGATCATCCACCGCCACCGCGTAATGCAATTCAAACGGCACCGGTATGCTGGTATTGTAAAGATTATCTATGCGCCTTTTTACCGCGCCAGCGTCATCACTCTCGACTATGCCGATTTTCACTAAGTCCTGCATTGTTGGATTTGTCACGCAATAAACCGCGCCCTTTTGCTTTGCGGTATTCATCATGATGTCGGCGCGATTATTCGTCACGATTATTTATTGCCTCCCAGCGGGGTTGTGCCCAGCGGCAGAATCGGCAGGACGCCGCTGCCTTTTTCCCCCATGATGAACTTTTTGACGCTGGGCAAAACTTCTTCCATGGTCTTGAGATAAATCCTTTTGCGGGTGATGTCCGGGGCTTTTCTGTATTCGGTGTATTGTTTCAGAAAACGGTCTGCGTCGCCTTCCGCTTTTTTGACGGTTTGCGCGCGATACCCTTCTGCCATGCGGACGATTTGCGCGGCTTGCCCGCGTGCCTCGGGGATGACCGCGTTGCGGTAACCTTGCGCTTCGTTAATCATTCGCTCTTTATCTTCGCGCGCGCTGACGACGTCTTTGAACGCGGCGGCGACTTGCTGCGGCGGGTGTACGTCTTGTAGTTGAAAGGCTACGATCTGCAAACCGGATTTATATTTGTCGAGGAGTGCTTGAATTTGATCTTTGGCGAGAACTTGAATTTCCGCCTTGCCGGTGGTCAGCGCTTCGTCAATTTTGCGGCTGCCGGTGATTCCGCGGATGACGGTTTCGGCGCAGTCGCGAATCAGTTTATGGGGCCGTCGCACGTTGAACAGATATTGTACGGAATCCATAATCCGATACTGAACGACGAAGTTGATGTCGATGATGTTTTGGTCGCCGGTCAGCATGAGGGACTCGGCGGGGACCTTCTGCGTGGGTCTTCCTTCGGACGTTCGGAAGCCGATTTCCGCCCTTTGCACTTGGCGGATTTTTGGTGTCGCGGCGTGTTCGACGGGGGACGGAAACTTGAAGTGCAAACCCGGCGACGCGGTGCGGTGGAATTTCCCGAATCGGGTGACGACGCCTTCTTCATCTGGCTCGACGAAATAAAAAGTTCCCGGCACAATCCACACTACGAGCAGGGCGAGGAGGATCCACAACACCATGGCTGGTTTGAATTTCGGCATCTTAATTTGCGGAATATCAAACGGCGGTTTCATCGGACCGCCGCCTTGCCCGCCGCTTCCTTTGAATCGCTCTTCGGCACCTTTCGACTCGTGTAAATTATCCCAAGGCATGTATTCGCTCCATCGCCAGAAAAAGTTTATTTCGCCGCCGCGCGTCGTCGTCGCGTCGTCACGGTGAACATCATCATCGTCATCGCGTTACGCTACCAAACTGCTGGGGTCTTGTCAATATACCGCGGCGGCGCGTACTTTCTTCGCCGCGATAAAATTGTGTCGGCGGATTAAAATATCTTGAAATCAATTTCCCGAAACGTCAGAATGAAGTTTTCGCAAGCAACTTTATCAAGAGAGAAAAATGTTAGCGTTCGCCAAAGACATTACCAAGCATCAGCCCGCGACATCGAAGGAGTCTGAAAACGATGAGTTGAAGCAGTATATGAATTACCAGCGCAAACTGAATCACGAGCGATTGGTTTATCACGCGCTGGACTACGCGAAGAATCACCTGCAACTCAACGCTAAAAAATTGGCGGGGGATGAAAAAAAGTTGCACGATTATCTCAAGAGCGCCTTCCCCAATTCTTGCCGATTTGCCGACGCGACGACGGCGATGGCCATGCTCCGCAAACTTTTCAACGGGCATAACTCCGCCAACAATTGGTATCGCATGAACGCGTATTTTTACGCGGTGGTTTATGACAGCATGAAACGGTTCGTGAAAATCCACAACCAGTTGGTCGCGGAGTCCCCGGAAAAGGCGAAGGAATACGGCGCCTCCGCCGGCATCCCGATTGATTTTGACGACTGGACTTATTTGTATTTCCCGGATTTGGATTTTCATATTGGGCGCGACCTCGGCTACACGCATTATCCATTCGCCAAGCGGAACAAAGCGATTGAGGACGAGATTGCAAATAAAATGCAAGCGGGACGTTCGCGGGAAGAGGCTTTGAAAAGTATCAAGGACGATTACGAAATGGACGACTCATCCATAAAAGTTTTGCTGGGGAAACCCATCGCCGCCGAGGATATGGAACTCTTTTTCACCTCGGCGGAAAATCCTATCTACGAAGCCTTGACCGCGGTTGAGGACGGAAAGTGGGGATTGATGGACGGCGAATCTCTTTTGGATCATTCGTATTATATGGGCTCGCATCTGAAAGTTTGGGAGTGGAGGAAGCGGGAAGAAGTGGAAGCGGACGCCGCGTCGGTTTTGGCAGAACTCAACAAAACGTCGCCGAAATAATCGCCGCGACGACGGCGATGTCGTCACGCCGCAACCGTCATCACGACGACGGCGATGTCATCGCGGTGCGAAAAACTTTAGCGCTTTACAATTCTTTTTGAAAGTCATACCATCGCCGCATGTTTAAGGTGGAATGTTACACAGGCTCCAAGTTGCAGGAAAATCCAGTTGCCTTCATCCTCCGCGACAGCCGTTACAAAGTGGAGGAGATTATCGACCGCTGGTATGGGGAAGGTTCGTCCTACTTCAAAGTTAAAGCCGATGACGAAAATATTTACCTCCTTAAATACGATAAGCGGACGGACCGTTGGGAATGGGTTTTCTACCAAAACCCCAAGCGAATGAACGACCTGCCCTACGCAAATTTCAGAATGAGTCCGTTCCACAAAGTTGGGTGGGAGAAACTGGACCCAGACAGCCGATACCTTTCCTGACCACCACCACCCGAATCCCGCCGCCGCAGTAACTCCTCAATCGGCGGGAACGGGAATCGCCCGTGGCGACGCACCCGGCGGTCGTTCCATTTCGTCGCATCCGCGAAAAAATTATGAGCCGTTTGTCGCCAGAAATAATCCGCTCCCACGCCGGACAACGCCGCAAAATGGTCGACGAACAATTGGCGGCGCGCGGGATTAAAGACTTGCGCGTGCTGGAAGCGATGAGCCAAGTGCCCCGCCACCTGTTCGCCCAAGAGTCCTTGCGGCACCGCGCTTACGGCGACCACCCCCTGCCCATCGGCGAAAACCAAACCATCTCCCAGCCCTACATCGTGGGAACCATGACGGCGGCACTCGGCTTGACGGGCGAAGAAAAGGTTTTGGAAATTGGTACCGGGTCGGGTTATCAAACCGCCGTCGTCGCGGAACTAGCCCGCCAAGTTTTTACCATTGAGCGTTTGAACAACCTTTCCCGCAAAGCCCAAAAAGTTTTGGAAGCATTGCACTACACCAACATCGTTTTCAAAATGTTCGACGGAACTTACGGCTGGCCCGACCAAGCACCATTCGACGCCATCCTGATCACGGCTTCAGCAAAGGAAATCCCGGAATCGCTAGTCAATCAGTTAGGCGAAGGCGGCAAACTGACGGCGCCCGTCGGCGACGCGGATGAACAGAAACTGGTGGTGTTGACCAAAACCAAAAGCCGCATCAGTCGGCGCGAATTAGGAGCGTGCAAGTTCGTTCCCCTGATTGGAAAATACGGTTGGCGCGAATAAATCAAAATACGAAAAACGTTTTCAATGCAACCCATATTTTCTTGACACAAAACCAGTTTTTGATTTAGTATCTCGCCGTCACGAAGCACGGAGTCGCTGGCACCGTCGGTCGCGGGCAACATCGCCGTCGTCGTCGGAAAAAACTTGCGGCGCGTTGATCTATTTGTTATTCAATAGCCGCAGAAATCTTATTCGAAATCTCACTCACACGAACTTGCCCATGAATATTCTGACGAACCCGAATC
>DKID01000033.1 GCA_002454045.1 Nitrospina sp. UBA6727
ATTAGGTTCTGTAGTCTGTGATTAATGACCTGTCGGAATTTTTTCCATCGCAGTGCTGATTGATTGGGCATTCTGTAC
This sequence comes from Nitrospina sp. UBA6727, assembly GCA_002454045.1. Lineage (GTDB taxonomy): Bacteria > Nitrospinota > Nitrospinia > Nitrospinales > VA-1 > LS-NOB. The sequence continues at coordinate 79 of DKID01000033.1, forward strand.
AACGTGGGTTTTCGTGGTTTAGACAATAGTTTCTACCGATTTCAATAAGTCCATCATCAAAGGCGGACACGGTAAGTTTTTCATCTCCATTTTGCTTAAGAAGCGCATGTTGAAACCTCTGAATTTCTATCTTTTTAGGTTCTCGTTTATGCGTCTTTAAGTGATTGACACAAATGTCCTTATATATGTCAAATAACTCCGAAGGTACATTTTTACTTACAGGCATGCCCCTCATATTAGTCACACGAATATAGTGTTTGCCACCTTTGCCCTTATTTTGTTGCACAACATCCTTTTTTATAAATTCATCTTTATTTGCAAGATTGGACAAGTAACCAGTTCTCCACAAAACTCGACCAGCATTTGAATCAAAAGGCACTTCATAAGAAAACTCACCCCAACTGGATTCATCTTGTTTTCTCGTAAGGCGAAAAGTAGAAACCATCCATTTAGCAAATAAATGGCACGCTTTGTCGCCTATTGCTTTTCCCAAACCAAATTTTTCATCATCTTTCAAGCCATTACTCATTTTTTCTGCAGACGAATAAGTTTCTAAATAGTCTACAAGAGATGTGGATTGTCTATTTTCATGATTCTTCCCAAGCAAATAAGGCAAGGCTAGCGGAACACCCCAGCGGAAAATAGCATAATTCAACGTCTGCTTACTGTTATCCATATACAGATTATATTTAGAAGCTGTTGACTGGTTATCTTCCGCCCACTTTGCAGATTTGTTAGATTTTACTTTTTCATGCGTATTCCATATTTGATCTACTGATATATTTATTTCTTTGAAAAAATCCAAAGGTCTGTGAAACATCCGAACCTCCCGTTCATAAAGATTATTCACAACATCCACCATCATTTCCCTAACACCTTCTATATCAGGTCCTTGATCAAGCACTGCGTTCAGCAGTAACATTCGCAACAGCAGTTCTCTACGAGTGCAACCCCCGTCCCGGTCGTCCAAACACGATCTATCCAAAACTCCATCAGTGAAAAAATGGTTAAACGCTTTTATTTCATGAGCGGGAGGCTTAAGCCCACTACAACGCCCTATTTCAGCGATGGCAATTACAAGATTTTTTAACTTGTTCATGATTAGTCGAATAGTGATGTTATTATCTTGTCAGCATCTTCTTCAGTTTCATTAAGTCTATAGTTTCCAGAATTCAGTCTTTCAAGTGCAAATTCGTAATAACCACGCACAATTTCAAACCCCATGTAATTTCTGTTATTCATCTTGCTGACTACGGCAACTTGCCCCGAACCCAAAAACGGATCAAAAACTAAATCTTCTTCTTTGCTGGAATAATCAAGAATTTTCTTTATTATTTCTGCAGGTAGTTTTGTCGGCGTTTTCCTGTCGCCATGCCAATATTCTCGTTTGATTTCCCACACATCCTCTTTATCTTTGTAATGCGCCGATCCACCGTTTGAAGTACGCTCATGTTTGCTAAACCTACAATAGGGTTGGAAATATCTCTTGCGGTCATCCTTGCAAACAAAGAGGCAATGATAGTGAGAAGTCACATATTTTCGTTTCGTCGTTACACCGAATTGATACTTCCAAATCAGATGATTGACCGTGGTAAGGTTGCATTCGTCTATCGCTATCAAAAGTTCTTTGAGATGATTCCAGCCAGAAAAAATATACATGCTACCAGAGTTCTTAAGAACCCTAGTAGCTTGTGACAGCCAATCAGAAGTAAAAAACTGATAATCACTCCCTTTTATTTCTTTGTATCCAGTTAAAACTTTACTTTGTTTTCTGTTGTAGTTGTGTTTTTTTGCTTTGAAATCAATCGCAAAAGGCGGGTCTGTGATAATCAAGTCAACACATTCGTCAGGCATTTCTTGCATTAAATTTATGCAGTCGCCGTGTTGTATTGTATTGATTAGCTGAAAATGTTTATTCATTGTCTTCGTCTGTTTTGTCTTTTGCATTGTCATCTCCCTAACAATCCAGATTGCCGAAAAAAACTCTGCCCGCCGTCTGCTACCGACTGATAATAACTAACTATTAATCCATTTAATTTCAAGTGCTACTTTTGGGCGGACTCTGGGGAAGCCTTCGCCAAACGGTCGATGGAACTTTGCTTCGGGGCAACATTCGCGGCGCGGGCGCGACGAACCATTTCCCACGCGCGCTCATATTGTTGCCGCTGGTATAAAACATCAATCAAGATTTCGTAAGCATGGCGGTTGAATCGGTTTAACGTCAAACTCTCTTCCAACTTGGCAACCGCCCCCTCCATCTTTCCCATCGCGCTCAACGATGTTCCCCAGTAGGCATAGGCGTTACTGTGCTCGGGGTTAATCTCCAGCACCGTCTTGTAATGGGCGATGGCGTCTGCAAACTTTTCATCCATCGCCAACGTCAATCCCCAATACAGATGCGCCTTCTCATCGGTCGAATCTTTTTCCGATGCAAGAATAAAATGGTCGATGGCTTCCGCTCTCTTCCCTAACTTGACCAAAGAAATCCCCCACCATGTTTGAAGTTTAGCGTGACCGGGAAATTTTTCGGCAACTTGCCGCGCCAAATCTACAGCCTCCTGATATTTCCCCAGCGCGTTCAGTTCGCGGATTTTTTTAATCGGATTAACTTTTACTATTTTCTCGGCGGACTCCTTTTGTTTTTCCGCCGCCGATTGAGATGCCGCTTCCGCCTGCTCGCGGGCTTTGTCCATCTCACTTTGGACGGCGAGCACCAAAAATCCTGCCGTGATGACGACCATACAAAAGTACCATAGGGATTTAATTTTTACAGGCATTGGACGTTATATTCCAGTTGCGGGAGAAAATTTTTTCCAGCGGGACCATTGACCGAGAGGAGCAACCCGCACCGAATATACCAGTTTTCCGTTTAAAGTTTGTTCAATATTTTTTCCGCCCGCGGTCGAAGATTTTCATAACCCGAGCGCAAGGTTGCCAACTTCAAAAATTTGTCTAAATGTTTTTTGGCTAATCCAGGATTCCGAGTTTGATATTGGACTCCCAAATAATAATGAGTCGGCGGAAAATTCGAATCCCATTCTAATGATTTATTAAACTCCCGAACGGCTCTTGCAAAATCTTTTTTGAACGCATACGCCAACCCGAGATACAGGCTGACTTCATGGTCGCCCGCATACCACTTCAACGTGTCGCGCAAAACCGCGATGGCTTTGTCGGGCTGACCGGAAAACACATGCAGCCTAGCCAAGCCGATGGTGCCGAACACATAAAACGGGTTGATCTCAAGGGCGCGCCGGTAAGCGGACTCGGCTTGACTCGTCAACTTGAGTTCAAGAAAAATGTTGCCCATGTTGTAATGCGCCATCACATGTTCGGGGTCCAGTGCCAATATCTCGCGGTAACTTTGCAGAGCGCGACTGATGTCGCCGATATTAAACGCCGCCATCGCCTGATCTAAAAGCCTCTCTAGTTTGGCTTTCCTCTCGATGTCTGCGATTTGACTTTCCGACCGTTGCAACTTTGCAAGTCTCGCCGTCACTTTTTCGCGGACGCCAACATCGGTTTGCGAAAAGTCAACAAACTCAGGTTCCAGTTTGATGAAGGGTGTCAACTGCCGCACCAGAACTACGCGCTCGTCTTTATAAACATATTCTGGCGCGTGAAACTCAAGCAGGGAATTGTCATCGGTATGCAAGGGAGCCGAAGCGCTGAACTCCAATAATTTTTCCCGCGACATAATCATCAGACTCAAAAGGTCGGGGACGTCGTCGATACCAATCCGATGTAAATCGCGGCGCACATTTTCGCGCGACAAATATCGCCGCGCCTTTTCATACGGCAAAGTGTGTTCCTCTTCAGACCCTAGCAAAAGATAATCGTCGCCGGCGATGGATTCCCACATACTCACAAAAGGAAATTCCGCGCCGAAGGAACGGATGATGGATTTGAAACTATCCGGCGACATGTTGGTGTGAATCCAAATGCACGCCACCCCGCCCGCGTTCAACCGCCGCTTCAGCAACTTGAAAAAGTCCACGGTGAACAAAGCCCCCACGCCCGAAATCCACGGATTGGAAGGCTCCGAAATAATTACATCATAGGTGCGGTCGGAAAGGGCGATGTGGTTGCGACCGTCTTCAAGTTTCAGAGTCACCCGCTCGTCGTCCAACGCACGGTGATTGAAGGGAGCAAAAAATCGCGAGCCCTCCACCACCGCGGGAGAAATTTCGACGAGCGTAATCTCGTCAACAGGAAACTGTTCCACCGCGCCGAGCGTGACGCCGCTGCCTTGCCCGACCACCAAGACGGATTTGGAATCGGGACGGAACAGCATGGGAAGATAACCGGAAAGCAATTGCGTTCGCATGTCCAACGCCAACGAAGCGTCGGTCTTTCCATTCACGCGCAAAAAAATATTTCCGTCGACGGAAAGTTCCGTGGTCACCGTCGTGTGCACCCCTTCTTTGAAGAAAAGGATTTTATTTTTTTTCAACTCGGCGGCGGCAAGATCCGCGATACGGTAAGGCATGAAGGCGCCGCTGGAGATCACCGACTTATCCCACGCGCCAATTGACTTCGCCGCCACCGCGCAAAAAATTAGCAACGCCGGCAACGCATATATTTTCACGCCGAGCGAAAGCCGCGACGCCAGCATGAGTATCGCGGTTCCCGTTGCAACATTCAGAAACACGCCGCCGATAAGCGTGGTTTGCAATCCCAATCCGGGTATCAAAATAAAACCGGCGACGAATGACCCCGCGATGGCGCCGATGGTGTTGCAGGCGTAAACTCGTCCGACGTGGCGTCCCAAAGTTTCCAACTTGCGCGCCGTTAGTTTGACGACCAATGGAAATTGCGTCCCCATGAAAAAAGTGGGGAGGAAGAGCAACGCGAAGATGATTAAAAAATTTGTCAGTTGGATGAGCGCAAATTGCAGTCCCAAATTTTCGTAAACCCAACGGTTGACGAAAGGGACCGCGCCGAACAAAGGAATGATGGAAAGTGAAAATATGCCGATGGCGACTTGCGTGAATCCGTAAACCGTCATCAAGTCGCGGAACTTGGACAGCAGCCGCGAACAAACGGCGGTCCCCACCGCCAACCCAAATATGAAAACGGTCAATATCAAACTGAAAGCGTAAACGGAGGAGCCCAGCAGGAGCGACAAAACGCGGTTCCACGCGACTTGATAAACCAACGCCGCCACGCCCGAAAGCGCGAAACTTGCGAGGATTAATTTTTCCCGCCAATCGCTGGCGACGGTGGCGGCATCGTCAACGACAACTTCATCGGCAGCGACAATGTCATCGTCCGCGACAACATCATCGGCGGCGGCGGCGTCATCGTCGATGGTCGAACTTTTTGCGGGCGACCGGAACGCCGTGAAGATGACGGCGGCGATGGCGAGGTTCAACAGCGCCGTCATCCAAATTGTCGATTGCACTCCCCAAAGTCGCATGAAGATGAACGCGGACGACCACGCGCCAACGACCGCGCCGAGGGTGTTGACGGCGTACAAAGTTCCGACGTCTTTTCCGATACGGGTTTCGTCACGCGACACGAACTTGCTGAGCACCGGCAAGGTCGCGCCCATCAAGGTGGCGGGGGCGATTAAAATCGCCGCGCAAATAAAGAAGCGAACGATGCTGGCTTGGGTGTACGAACTTCCCCAGTTGAGGTAAACCCATTTGAATATCGGCAACGCGAAGTCAATCAACGCCGGGATGATCAGGCAATACAAGCCGATTCCCAATTCCAAAAATGCGTAGACGGTTAAGGGGCGGAACCGTTTGTCAATCACTTTGCCGCCGGCGTAACTCCCGAAGGCAAGTCCGCCCATGAACGCGGTCAAGACGGTGGCGACGGAGTAATGCGTGTTTCCCATCACCAAGGTGAGCAGGCGAGTCCACACGACTTCGTAGATTAGCCCGGTCGCGCCGGAGACGAAAAAAAATAGCAGGACGCAGATGCGGGGCGGAGTTCCGCCGCGGAAAATTTGCAACGGCGTTTCACTGTTGACGATTACATTTTCCGCGCGACGAGCCATTGTGTCCTTTGCAATTGCAACGCAAACTTTGCAAGGGGAAGATTGCGTCGTTGATGACGGCGGCGGGCGGTGGTGGGCGGATGGGGGCGGTGGTTATTCGGGATTTTTCGAGCGACCGCAACGGAAGCCGAGGATGCTGTCCTTCCTTCCGGGCGAAGCAGCGAAGCGCGTGGCGGTGCGGATGTCCACGCTACGTGCGTCCCACGAGCCGCCACGGAAAACGCGGTTGCGTTTATTTTCGGGACCGGGCGGATTCATCATCGGGGCGTCTTTATAATAAAACTGGTCGTAGAAATCATCGACCCATTCCGAAACGTTGCCCGCCATGTCGTAGACTCCGTAAACGCTGCGCCCCATCGGGTAACTTCCCACTGGCGCGACGTATGGGTATCCGTCGCCCGTGCCGGCGAAGTTCGCGCGGTCGGGGAGGATTTTATTCCCCCACGGATATTTGAGCCCGTGCGTTCCGCGCGCCGCTTTTTCCCACTCCGCCTCGGTCAAAAGTCTTTTGCCAGCCCAGTCGCAATAGTTGACCGCGTCGTCCCAAGAAACTCCGACGACGGCGTGACGGGGAACTTTCAGCACTTCGCTGTCGCCGGGGAAAAATGGAACCGACGGCGCCACGTAATTGACCGCCTTGCGATATCTGTTGTACACCTCCACGCTCACTTCGTACTTGTCCACGAAGAAGGCGTCGAGGTAAATTTCCTGCGAGGGTTTTTCGTCGAAGCCGCCGGAACTGGAGCCGCGGGAAAAAATACCTTCCGGCACCAAAATCATTTCGCGGCCATCGTCGCCGGCGAGGGTTTCATAGATGCTGAAATCTCGGTGGTCGGCGACGGCGACGTTGTTGGTTTTTTTGGCTATTTGTTGTACTCTTTCGTCGTGGTCGATGGATTTTTTTATTTCCCAGACGATGACCCCAACAAATAAAATGGCGATTACGAAGCAACCGATAATCGCGAACATCAAATTTCTGTCACGCATAATTTTTAGTTTGGACGCAAAGCGAATTTTTTGGGATGGATAAATATGAACGGCTGATTATAATTTAACCAGTGATTAAAGCAACGACATTTTTGCCCGCTCCGCCTGACCTCTTGCCCGAAGTTTTTCTCAACTTTGCAAAATTATTTCAGCGATGAATTTACTGGAAGTTAAAGACGCCGCGTTGTCCATCATGAAACCCGCGACGGCAGAAATCTTAAAATGGTACCGCGGAAAGTTTTCCGTCGACCTGAAAGAAGACCGCAGTCCCGTCACCATCGCGGACCGGAAAGCCGAAGAAATTCTGCGCAAAAATCTGTCCAAATATTTTCCCGACCACGGAATCATCGGCGAGGAGTTCGGAGACCACAACCCGGACGCCGAGTGGGTTTGGACGATTGACCCCGTGGACGGAACCCTTTCGTTCGTGCGCGGACTGCCGCTCTTCGCGTCCATGATAGCCCTCTTGCACAAGGGGGAACCGGTTTTGGGCGTCATCCAACTTCCGGTGTTGCGGGAAACCGCGTGGGCGGTGCAAGGGAAAGGCGCTTTCGCAAACGGACAACCCCTCCGCGTTTCTTCGCGGTCGCAATTGAAAAAATCTTTTGTCGCGGTGGCGGATTATTATTGTTTCCGCGACGAAAAATGCGCCTTCCTTTTCGATCGACTGAACCGGGAAGCCGGGACGGTGCGAACTTATCCCGACGCATTCGGTCATTTGATGGCGATAAGAGGCGCCGCGGACGTGATGGTGGACCCGCTCGGAAAAATATGGGACTACGCGCCGTGCAAAATTTTGGTGCAGGAGGCTGGCGGCCGTTTCGCGAACTTCGTCGGCAACGGCGCCGATGTTAAGGAAGGAACCGCGGTGGTGGGAAATTCCAAAATTGTTCAGCAGGTTCGTAAAATTTTTGCGGAGCGCGACAAAAAAACTAAATAGGCTGGCGTCCAGAAAAACCGGTATGAAGATCGTGCCAAAACCGAATTTCTTTTTCGGGCATTCGCCAGCAGAGATAGACTTCTCGGTCTTCGCGGATGGAGGGGAAATCCACTAAGCCTTCACGAATTCCTTTAATCTCGCAACCGATTGATTCAACCTGTCGGATTAAATAATTATATTTCATCACCGCGTTCAAGTATCCGACCCCCTCGGCACTGCCACCACTCCACTTAGATTTTTCGCGGGCGTTGCGGATGTCGGGAAAATCTTGCGTCATTGAAGTGAACAACTTTTGAATTTCAGGAACCCAGCCGAGCAGTTTGGGAACTAGAGAATTGGCTTCGTCCAAGGTAAAAAGTTTTTTTGAAGGCATGAAAATATATTCCGATTTGTTTGTAGTTCGCCGCACTGGCGACGATGATGACGGCGTCGCTGAATTTTTTTCATTATACAAATTTGCAGGCACTTATCCAATTTTCCCTTAGTTTGGAAAACCGCCGGCGATGACCGGGCTCGCCAAATAAAAACACCATCCTGATTTTTTTGAGTGGCCGTTGAAAAAAACACAATCCTTTTTGCGCTTTTTTTTCAATGAGTTACTGGCAAAACTGTGTTCGTTTAAAGATTTATTCGCTCCGTGCTTTATTCAGCCTGATGGAAGGCACGGTTTTTTTATTGACAAACCCGCCATAAGATTATAGGTTCTGACATCCAAAGGTCGTTTGAGATTACTCACGGCGAAAGTCGTTTTGTTTGGTAGTGCTTATTTAGTTTAATGGTTTTTTTTCCAATCATCAGTTGGGAGGCGAGCAATGAAAAAGGTAATTCTTTTCGTAGTGGTAAGCGCATTCTTAAGTTTCATGGCATTGGGTTCCGTAGCTACGGCAGATGACGTAGTTCCCGGGTCTTATGGTCAGTCTGATGCCAGTGTAATGGGTGTGGGGCAGACTATGATGCAAATGGGAGCCGCTTCTAGAATTCTGACCAATGCGGTCAACCTGGCTTCTGGAGCAGGTCGTTCAAGAGCTAATTCAAACACGGGGTCTGGCGGTGGCGACTACCAATTCGGCTCTTCTCAGTACGAACAATCCTGGAAAGCCGCTAAAACAGTCGAAGAAGCTCAGGTTTATGGACTGGTTGCGGGTGACTGTCAGGGCGACAACTCTGATGCAGCTTATCGTAAGCAAATGAACCAGAGCCGCAAGGGTTTCACGAAAGAAATCCTGGTTTCTAACGCTCAATGCGGTGAATATCATCGTACTTTGAAATAAACGCTTCACCTTAAAATTAGGGTTCACCTCTTTGATGAGGGAAAAGTCGGTAGGGCGACGGATTGCCTTACCGGCTTTTTTTGCATTTCGGCTCTTGATTCATTAAGATTCGCACTCACCGAACCATTCTGGTTTCTCCATGCCCAACAAGAGCGGAGCCTTCCCCTCAGCACAAACATTCCTCATTTACCTATTGCCGATTTTGCTCAACCTATTTCCATCGTACTTGTGTGCCGCCGTGGAAAAAGTTTCTTTCAAAACCTATCCGCAAACGGGGATAATCGTTCCCAACCCCATGGAAGTTTCAAAACTCCCCGCAAGAAAAACCTATCAGGTCAACCACAAAGTATTCAGCCTGCAATTTTTTTTCAACGAAAAGGATATCTTCGGCATCATCATCAAAAGAAACAAAAGGCGTCCCATTCATTTTCGCTGGTGTTTTTTCAGTTCCTGCGAAGAGAGCCGACACGATTACAAAAAAGTAATCGCCGAGGCGTTCAACCCGCCCTTCGACGACGGCTTCTTCTCGCTACCCTACCCTTCTTACCTGCCTTACAGTTTCCAAGGAATAGAGTTTTCCTCGCCAGATTGACACCGCCGACCCGCTAACTTTCCTATCAAACTCTGCTATAATCGCCCGCAACGGTCAAACTTTTATGAGGCGCGCGTCATGTCCCGATTCATAGACAACGGAAGCGACACCATCACGGATAACCAAACCGGCTTGACTTGGTCCAAGAAGGATTCACGGCAGTTGCTGGGAAAATGGATTCATCAGGAAAAGGCTATCCAATTTGCCAAAGATAAAAACTCAGAAAACTTTGGTGGTTTCAACGACTGGAGAGTGCCAAAACTGGAAGATGTCAAAACCATTTTTGACAAAAGTTTCCGCCAACAGGATTTTGGAAATAACGAAATTTATATCCCCGCGGAGTTTGAACCCAAATGCGCGGATTGCACCTGGACGGACACGGTCAACGGCGAGCGCGCCATGCTGTTCAGCCTGGTCAAGGGACGTTCCAGTTGGATCAATAAACTCGGCGAAGGTCCCTTTGCCGTCCGACTAGTGCGCGGCGACGGCAACAAAGACGGTGCCTGATTATCCTTTAGAACTGGGGAAAGAGTCGGCGAAAAGCACGCCCGCCGTGATTACCAGAAGCGCGGAAAAGAGTCGCTTGAAATTTTGGTCGGACACGTGTTGCATTAGATGCGGTCCGATTTGTGCGCCGACCAAACCTCCCAACGCGAGAATCAATCCAGTTTTGATGTCGATATTTCCTAAGCGGTAATGCGCGAGGATGGAAGATATCGCCGTCACCAAAATAAAAATAAAGGCCGTGCCCACCGCCAATTTGGCTTCCCTGCCCAAGAAGATTAACAACGGGACCGCCAGAAAACCCCCGCCCAATCCGGCGCCCGAAGAAAAAATGCCTATGACTATTCCAGCCAACGCCAAGGTGATCAATTTTTCCCTCTTCTTTCTACCTACTTTTTTCTAAGTTATCCAACACCCCGGCGCCGATGGAATCTCCCCAGACATTGACCGTGGTCCTGCAGCGGTCGAGAAACCAATCCACCGAAAGAAGCATGCCGATTCCTTCGAGGGGGAGCCCGACGGACTGGAGCACCATCACCATGGTAACTAAGCCGGCTTCCGGAATTCCCGCCGCGCCGATGGCGGCAAGCGTCGCCGTGAGGAACACGATCATCTGTTCGCCCAATCCAAGTTCGATGCCGAGCATTTGCGCGATGAACAACGCGGCAACCGCTTCATACAACGCCGTGCCGTCCATGTTCACCGTCGCGCCCAACGGCAGGACGAAGAGACTGGACTTCCGGGAAATCCGATTGTTCTCTTCGGCGCACTCGATGGTGACCGGCAAGGTGGCGGAACTGCTCGCCGTTGAAAAAGCCGTGGTGAGTGCCGCGATCACATTCTTAAAATAGATGACGGGATTCCGCCGCGTTATCACGTAAAGAATCGTCGGCAAGACCACGAGTCCGTGAATCAAAAGTGCGGAGACGACGGTCACGACATACTTCCCGATTTTCGCCAACTCCGCCAGAAACAAATCGCCGCCGCCCGCCGCGCCAAGTTTAGACGCGATCAGCGCGAAGACTCCGAGCGGCGCGAAGTACATCAGTAGATGTACGATTTTCATGATGGAAGCGTTGACCGTGTCGAAAAAATCTATCACGCGTTTGCCCGGTTCGCCCAGCGTGGTTAAGATTCCGCCGAACACCAAAGAAAATACGATGAGCGAAAGGATTTCCATGTCGGCCATCGACCGCACTAAGTTGGGAGAAATAAAACTTTTGAAAATGTCGGTGACGCCGATCGATTCTTTGCCTATAACTTTCGCCGGGATTTGTTCCACCGTCATCTTAACCGCGATGCCCGGTTCGATGATGTTGACCATCACCAATCCGATCACCACGGCGATGCAAGTGGTGGTTATAAAGTACACCAACGCGATGAAGCCGGTCGTTCCCACTTTCCTTATGTCGCCCAACCCCGCGATGCCGACTATCATTGAGGAAATAATCAAGGGGACCACCAACATTTTCAGGGCGTCCAGAAACATCTCGCCGATCCATCCCACCGACAGCATCGCGCTGCCAAACATCCACCCGGAAAATATTCCCAGAACGATGCCCGCAATCATCAGGTACAACAGTTTGTTTTGTTTCATCGCGAGTTATCCTAAAAAAAACAAAATTCATCCGAGCCTGCCGATGGGGCTATACTACAGGACGGCAGTGGCTTTACAAGTCCTAATTATAACGAACGCGCAATAATCGGAGAGCAACTATGACAGAAACCGTCAAGCTAATTTATCAGGGGAAAACTTATGAGTTCCCGATTTTAGAAGGCACCTGCGGAGAAAAAGCGATGGACATTTCCACGATGAGGAATACCACGGGACTGATTACTTTTGATCCGGGGTATATGAGCACGGGGTCTTGTCAAAGTCGGATCACTTTTTTAGATGGAGAGAAAGGAGTCCTGCTATACCGAGGTTATCCCATCGAACAAATCGCCGAGAAAAGTTCCTTCATCGAAACCGCTTATCTCCTCATCTACGGCGAGCTCCCAAACCGTGAGCAACTCGACTATTTTAAGTATCACGTGGTACACCATTCCATGATTCATGAATCCATAAAAAATCTCTACGACGGATTCCCCAACAACCCGCATCCGATGGCGGTATGCAGCGCGGTCGTTGGTTCTCTGGCAACATTCTACCAAGACGAGTTGGGTGTCAGAAACGCGCGCGAGGTGGAAATCGCCATCCATAGGTTGATAGCAAAACTGCCGACCATCGCGGCATTCAGTTACAAAAAATCTACCGGCCAACCGTTCCAGTATCCCGATAACGCCCTGAGTTATTCCGCAAACTTTTTGAAAATGATGTTCACCCTTCCCTGCGAACCTTATGAGGTCGATGAAGACGCCGCCAAGGTGCTGGATGTTTTATTGATTCTTCACGCCGACCACGAACAAAACTGCTCCACCAGCACCGTCCGTTTAGTCGGAAGTTCCATGTGCAACGTATTCGCGTCGGTGTCGTCCGCCATTTATGCGCTGTGGGGTCCCCTTCACGGCGGCGCCAACCAAGCCGTCATTGAAATGTTGCAAGACATTTATGATGACGGCGGCGACGTTGACAAGTACATACAAAAAGCAAAAAATCCCGACGACCCTTTCCGGCTGATGGGATTCGGACACCGCGTCTATAAAAACTTCGACCCGCGCAGTCGCATCATCCAAAAACTTGCCGACAAGATTTTCAGCAAACCGGGAGCCCACGAACCGCTGCTTGACATCGCGTTGCAACTGGAAGCAATCGCCGTCAAGGACGATTACTTCATCGAAAAAAATCTTTATCCAAACGTTGATTTTTATTCGGGATTGATTTACAGAGCGCTGAACATTCCCACCAATATGTTCCCGGTCATGTTCGCGATGGGACGTCTACCAGGCTGGATTGCGCAATGGAAAGAACTTCAGGAAGACGAGCAGTTCAAGATTGGTCGCCCGCGGCAGGTGTATATCGGCTCTCCCAAAAGGGATTATGTTGCCATCGAAAATAGGCAGGGGTAAAACTTGTGTCGATCAGGCGGGCTCAATGGTGCAGGTGAAAGGGAACTCTTCCATAGCGGCGGCGGAATGTACTTGCTCCACCTTAAACTCGGCTTGCTCCAGTGGCAAAGTCTCGGCAAGCGCGGTGCCGTGAAAATGAATTTCGTACATCAACTTTTCCGCGTTCGAATAATCTTTGCCGAACAACTTAATGAGAACCCGGATAACGAATTCCATCGTCGTGACATTGTCGTCCCACATAATAATTTTATAGAGCGGGAGATAGGCTTGAAGGGTTCCCCCCTCAGTCTCCTCAACGATTCCCGGCGCAAAAGGTAATGTTTCTACTGGCATAGCGAATGATAAGAAACTGCCGCAAAAGGGCTAATGGCTAACGAACCGCTCACCCTCTCATTCTAAAATAATATTGAAAAATATAACAACTTTTTTTATTTTTTCCGCCGACAACTATCGTTTGCATCTCGCCACCGTCGCGGTGACGCAACGGCGATGACGATGGTGCGGTGGTGACGGTTTAGAATCGCGGGAAGCCTGGCAATCGGAAGGGACGCAGTTTCAAACAGCGAAAGTTACAATAGGCGGATCCTGCCAGATGTTCACCTCCGTCGTCTCATCCAAAGTGACCGCGCCGAAGTTGACCGTGTAAGGTTTCTCGTTTTCGCAATCATACTCGACGGTAATTTTTTCTATCTCCCATTTCCCGGACTCCGGGCCAACCAAAGTCAAACTGTGGGCGAAACTGTTCACGTCAAAACTCCCCGCGAAAACTTCGCCCGCCACTGCGGAACCGGAAACATTTTCAAAAGGTAATTTATGATTATTGAAATTAAAATGCACAGGCTCCGTCATCCCCTGTCGGCCGGTTTGCACTTTGACCTTAAACGTATTAACTCTCGGCATGTTTTCCTCAGGAAAAATATGGGTTCAAACCCGCGGCGTGGTCGGTTTCGTCGAAGATCGCACCCACCATCGGCACGGCTTTTCTGAACGAGGTGTGGATTCCTTGCTTGAGAGTTAAGTCGGCGGCGCTGCACCCTTGACATCCGCCACCCATTTGTATGGTGACGGAATTTCCTTTGACGGCGAGCAAACTGATATTCCCGCCGTGACCAGCCACTCCGGGGTTCACCTCGGTGTCAATCACTTTTTGAATTGCTTCGCGGATTTCCTCTTCGGCCGGCAACTTGGAAACGATCGCCGCGGCGATAAGATTTTTCCCCGTCCCCAACGCGTCACGAATTCCGGCGCCGACTTGCTTCGCTAACGGCACCCAGTCAACCAAAGTTTTATCCTTGCGGGTGACCGTCACCGTGGATTCGCACACTAAAACGGTTTCCACACCGTCCAAACAAAATAGCGCTTCGGCGAGAGAAGATTCCGTCGCGCTTTCAAAATCTGAAAAATACCAGGAATGTCCCTTCATTAAAGTGCGGTTGACGGCGAAAAGACATTGGTCTCCCGTTGGCGAAGGTTGCGCTTTGATTGAAACTTCATCGGAAACTTTTGGGGAAACGTTTTCAGCAATGGTCGGAATATTAAGAACACGGCGAACCGCGGGGAAATTCGGCGACGGCGACGACGGCGTGGTGGTGACGGTGACAGGGGGGGGCGGGGGGGATGACGATGGCGACGGCGGCGCGGTGTTAGATTGAGAAACTTCGCCCGCAGTATTTTTTTCAACTTCGTCCGCCGTCATCAACTTCGGCGTTGCTTCTTGCTTCCTGCCCGCAAAAAAACTTTTTATTAAGTTCATAAGAATCGTCTCCCGCAAAGTTCATTCTTTCGTCAATAACGCCAACACCACCAACATCATGATAGACCTCTCTTCCGTACAGATGCAAGAAATATAAGAAGGTTGCAAACTCCGCCGCAAAATTTCCGCCGCGGTTTTTCAAACATCGAGGTGTAGATGACTGCGGTGACCGTCAAATCTGAAAAGCATTTTCGAGCAATTCAATCCGCCACGAATCAGAACTTTCAGCGTCGGACGTCAAAGCCACCACGTCGAACCGCGCGGGTTTGCCGGAGATTCTCTTCCGCGCGAGAAAACTTTTGGCGGTCTGAATAATTTTTTTCTGCTTGGTCGGCGTCAACGCGTTGAAGGGATGACCGAACTCGTGATTCGTGCGCGCCTTGACTTCGACAAAAACGATCACCCCGCCATGCTCGGCAACGATATCTATTTCGCCGACGTTGGCGCGGAAGTTTTTTTCAAGAATCCGGTAGCCTTTCTTTTTCAAAAAAGTCAGCGCGGCGGCCTCGCCTTCGCGGCCAAATTGCAATCGCTCGACGGTCAATTCAATTCTCCTCTCGGCTCGACCAA
The DNA here is from genome assembly GCA_002454045.1 of Nitrospina sp. UBA6727. Taxonomy (GTDB): domain Bacteria; phylum Nitrospinota; class Nitrospinia; order Nitrospinales; family VA-1; genus LS-NOB. Next base: position 15,712 of record DKID01000033.1, read on the forward strand.
CGCCATCTGGCGCGGAGTCGGTCGGTCACAATTCATCGGCGACGGCGGCGGGAAAAATCCGTTGCCGGTTGTCGCCCTTAACGACTAGTGATGGGCGGCGTTCCAATTTTTTCCCCACCCCATATCTACCACAAGAGGAACGCGAAGGGGAAATACTCCCTCCATCTCCTTCTTAACCAAAGCCCGCATTTCCTGCCCCTCCTCTTCCGGGCATTCAAACACCAACTCATCATGAACTTGCAGGATCATCCGCGATGTTAATTTTTTCTCGCGGATTTTCTGCGCCAATCGGATCATCGCCAGTTTGATTAAGTCCGCCGCGCTTCCCTGCACCGGGGAGTTAATCGCAACTCTTCTCGCCGCCTCGCGCACTTGTCGATTCTGACTTTTAAGGTCCGGGATATAACGTTTTCGGTTCATCAAAGTTTGAGTATAACCAACCTCCGTCGCCTTGCTCACGGTCTCTTCCATATAAACTTTGACTTTTTTATAGAGCGTAAAATATTGATCGATGAATTTTTTCGCCTCCTTCGGAAAAATTTTTAATTGCCGCGAGAGACCAAAAGCGCTTAAACCATAAACGATGCCGAAGTTCACCGCCTTGGCCATTCTGCGGGCTTCCGCATCTAAATGTTTCGGGGACGCTCCAAAAATTTCGCAGGCGGTGCGGGTGTGAATATCTTCTCCGCCTTCGAACGCTTCGATCAAAGCCTCGTCGCCAGAAAGGTGGGCGAGAATCCTCAACTCCACTTGAGAATAATCGGCGGAAAGCAAATGACTGCTTCCTTCCGCGATGAACGCTTTGCGGATTTCGCGTCCCATCTCGGTACGAATTGGGATATTTTGCAGGTTCGGATTACTGCTGCTCAACCGCCCGGTAGCCGCGACCGACTGGTTGAACGATGTATGAACTCTTCCCGTTTTGCCGAATATTTCACCTTGCAACGCATCCACGTAAGTGGACTTGAGTTTGCCCAGTTGCCGATATGCCAACACCATTTCGGGAAGGTCGTGCTCTTCGGTCAGTTGCTCCAGCACGGTGACATCGGTCGAGTAGCCGCTCTTGGTTTTCTTAACACTCGGCAGCCCCAGTTTTTCAAACAGAATCACCGCAAGTTGTTTCGGGGAGTTGATGTTAAATGTTTCGCCGGCCATGGAATAAATTTTCTTTTCATGCTCTTTGATTTTTTTTTCTATGGTCGCGGAAAAATTTTGCAGATGCTTTTGATTTAGTTTCATCCCATGGATTTCCATCTCCGCTAAAACTTCCAAAAGAGGTAATTCTAAATCGCGAAAAAGTTGGTAGTCGCCGCCTTGCAAGCGGGACGAAAACTTTTTATAAAGTCGCCAAGTGACATCTGCATCTTCCGCCGCGTATTCGGTCGCGCGCTCAATCTTCACTTCATCAAACCCGATCTCTTTGGACGCGGTGCCCACCACGTCTTTATATTTGATGGTGGTGTGGTCGAGATAATCCTGAGCCAACGCGTCCATATTGTGTCGCCTGCTAGAAGGATTCAGAATGTAGGAAGCCAGCATGGTGTCAAAAGCGACGCCGCGCAGGTTGACCCCTTCGTTCCTCAACACAATTAAATCGTATTTAATGTTCTGGCCAACTTTTTTAATGCGCGGATTTTCAAGCAGCGGTTTGAGTTTCTCGATAACTTCGCCAAGCGGCAGTTGGTCGGGGACGCCCAAGTAATGATGCGCCAACGGAATGTAGCAAGCCGCCCCCTCTTCGCAAGAAAACGATATCCCCACCATCCGCGCGCGGACCGGATGCAGGCTTGTGGTTTCGATATCCAGCGCGAAAATTTTTGACTGCTTTAATCGCTTGAGCCATCTCGCAAAATCGGCGGCGGTGAGAATAGTTTCATATCGACTTGCAATCGGTGACGGTGACGACGGCGGCGCGGCGGTGACCGGGGGGCGGGGGGATGACGGTGACGGCGGACTTACAACGGCGGCGGGATGATTTCCCAATTCCCCGAGCAAGGATGAAAACTCGAATTCATAAAATAGTTTTTTTAGTTCCGTATTATCGGCGGACTTGAGTTCAAAATCCGCGAGTTTAAATTCTAATTCCATGGACGTATTGATGGTTACCAGTTGACGGCTGAGCAACGCCATCTTTTTATCCGCGACGAGTTTTTCCCTGAGTTTTTGTTTGTCCACTTCGTTGACCCGTTCATACAAAGTATCGATGGAACCAAATTTATGTATTAGTTCCGCGGCGGTTTTGGGACCCACTCCTTTCACTCCGGGAATGTGGTCACTGGAATCGCCCATCAAACCCATCACCTCGACCACTTGGCTTGGCGGCACGCCAAACTTTTCTTCCACGCCTTCCGCGTTGAACCACTTGTTTTTCATCGTATCAAGCATGCGGATATTTGGACCGACCAACTGCATCATGTCTTTGTCCCCGCTGACGATGACCACCTGCAAACCTTCGCGCACGCCTTTTTTCGCCAGGGTTCCCATGATGTCATCGGCTTCGTAGCCGGGAACTCGGACGCTGTGAATATTGAAGGCTCGCACCAGCGGTTCAAAGTAGGGAAATTGTTTCGCCAAGTTTTCGGGCGGTGCTTCGCGATTGGCTTTGTAGTCGGCGTACATTTCGTGGCGAAAAGTTTTTTCCTTGCTGTCGAAAGTTACCGCCAAATAATCTGGCTCCTCGTCCTTCACCACTTTCTGCAACATATTGGTGAACCCAAATAGAGCGTTGGTGGGGAACCCTTTTGCCGTCGATAAAAGTTGTTGGACGCCGTAATAGGCGCGAAAAATATAGGAGGAACCATCTATCAGATAGAGGGATTTGGATTTGCTCACGGCGACCTTGCAGTATAAAAAATATCGCCCAAGTATAAAGTCGCGACTTCGCCATGTCTAATCATATTGTGTTATTATGGAACTCCCGCGTGCTTATAAACTTTTGGAGTCCCACAAAAATGCGCGCCGTGGCGTGAAAGTCATCGCCGTGAAAGATTTGTCGCCGTGAAAAGTTCGTCAGAAAATCAGGAAGCCCAGACTCGGTTGATTATCGAAACCGCCCACCGGGTTTTAAGCATCGAAAGTCAAGCCGTGGCGGGACTGAAAAGTCATATCGATTCCCAATTCGTTGCGGTCGTCCGACACCTGGACCAATGCGAGCATCTGGTGATTTCGGGCGTTGGAAAATCAGGACTGATCGGGAAAAAAATTTCATCCACATTTTCAAGCATCGGATTGCCCGCTCTTTTTCTACACGCGGCGGAAGCTAGCCATGGCGACTTGGGGATGATTTCCAAAGGCGACACGGTGATCGCCATTTCCAACAGCGGGGAAACGGAAGAGATCGTCAAGTTGCTACCGGTTTTCAATCGCATCGATTGCACTTTGGTGGGGATGACCGGCAACAGAAAATCGTCGCTAGCCAAACGCAGCAACTATGTTCTCGACATCGGCGTCGAGGAAGAAGCCTGCTCCAAGGACATGGTTCCCACCGCCAGCACGACGGCGGCGTTGGCGATGGGCGACGCGTTGGCGATGGCGCTCATGGAACTCCGCGGAGTGCAGGAAGAAGATTTCGCGCTTAACCATCCTGGCGGCAGTCTCGGTCGAAAACTGCTCACCCTCGTCGACGACCTGATGCATTTTGGCGACGGCGTCCCCAAGGTGAAAGAAGATTCCGACATCTATCAGGTGCTCCATGAAATTTCGCAAAAAAGATTGGGGATAACTTTGGTGGTCGGAAATCACGACCAACTTCTCGGCATCATTACCGACGGAGATTTGCGGCGTCTGATTGAAAAGAAAAAAGACATTTCCCAAACCCGCGCGAAGGACATGATGACCCGCCGCCCCAGAACTATTTTGAAAGATACTCTGGCAGCAAAAGCCGTCAGAATTATGCAAGACCATTCCATCACCTCCTTGGTCGTGGTCAACGGCGACCGGCGGGCGGAAGGAATCATTCATCTACACGACATCCTCAAGGCGGGCGTCGTTTAACCCTTACCGAGCACTTCCCGATTTAAGTTATGACTGGCGACGAAATCAGAAATAAATTTCTGCAATATTTTCAAAAGCGCGGACACACGGTTGTGCCTAGCGGTTCGCTGGTACCAAAAAACGACCCGACTCTTATGTTCACCAACGCGGGGATGGTGCAGTTCAAAGATGTATTCTTGGGGGAAGAAAAAAGAAATTATAGCCGCGCCGTGTCGGTACAAAAATGCGTTCGCGCCGGAGGAAAACATAATGACCTGGAAATGGTCGGGCGCACGGCACGGCATCACACTTTTTTTGAGATGCTTGGTAACTTTTCGTTCGGGGATTATTTCAAGAACGAAGCGATCCAGTTTGGCTGGGAATTTTTGACCAACGTGATTGGCTTGCCCCGCGACCGTTTGTATATTTCCGTCTTCGAAGAAGATGACGAAGCCTTCAACCTGTGGGCTAATGAAATAAAAATGCCGCGCGAACGAATATACAAAATGGGAGAGAAGGATAACTTTTGGGCGATGGGTCCCACCGGCCCCTGCGGTCCCTGCTCGGAAATATTTATCGACCAAGGAAAAACGGTAGGCTGTCAGCAACCCTCCTGCGAAGTCGGCTGCGACTGCGACCGCTTCCTCGAAATCTGGAATCTAGTTTTCATGCAATACAGTCGGGATAAATCCGGAAAACTTGCGCCGCTTCCCAACCCCTGCATCGACACGGGGATGGGCTTGGAAAGACTGGCCGCCGTCGTTCAAGGTCGCACCACCAATTACGACACCGACCTCATGATGTCCATCATCAACGAAGTCGCCCGCATCACCGGCAAAGAATACGGCAGGCAGAGCGAAGTGGATATTTCCCTGCGCGTGCTGACCGACCATGCCCGCGCTTCGGCATTTCTAATCAGCGATGGCGTCATCCCCGCCAACGAAGGACGGGGTTATGTTTTGCGAAAAATTATGCGCCGAGGTCTGCGACACGGGAAACTTCTCGGGCAGAAAGGTTCCTTCTTTCACCGCATCACCAGCAAGGTAATCGATGACTTTCGAGCAGCGTATCCCGATTTAGGTAGCAACGAAGATTTCATTCAAAAAGTTGTCGTCAACGAAGAAGAAAGTTTCGGCAACACTTTGCATTATGGAACCCAACGTCTGGATGAAATCATGGAAAAAGTGCGCGCGGAAAAACTCACCGTCATCCCCGGAAAAGAAATATTCAAACTCTACGACACCTATGGTTTCCCCGCGGACTTGGTGGAAGAAACCGCCAAGGACGCCGGGTTGACTCTCGACATGGAGGGATACGCCCGCGCCATGAACGACCAGAAAGCCAAAGCCATGGCCGCGTGGAAAGGGTCGGGAGAAAAAGAAGTCGCCTCCTTTTACAAAGAGTTCCTGCGATCCTCTCCGCCGACCGTCTTCGAAGGTTACGAAGCCACGTTGAGCGAAGGCAAAGTGTTAGCCATCTTCAAGAATCAGAAACCCGTAGACGCTGCTAGTGCGGGAGACGAGATAGAATTTCTGACCGACAAGACTCCCTTCTACGGAGAATCCGGAGGACAAGTTGGAGATTCCGGTCGGGCGTTCAATAAAAATATTCAACTGGTACTCCATGACGCGAACAATCCCTTGCCCGGCTTGATTGTGCACAAAGCAAAAATTATTCACGGAACGCTTCACGCCGGAGACAACCTAACTTTGGAAGTGGACCGACATACTCGGAGAGACACCGCCCTCAACCATTCCGCCACCCATCTTTTGCACGCGGCGCTCCGGGAAGTTCTCGGCGAACACATCAAACAAGCCGGGTCGCTGGTCGCGTCCAATCGACTGCGGTTTGACTACACCCATTTTTCTCCATTGACGGACAAAGAAAAATTCCGCATTGAATCTCGCGTGAACGAAAAACTCAGGGAGAACATTCAAGTCGCGACGCAGGAGATGGACATCGACAGCGCCATAAAAGAAGGGGCGATCGCCTTGTTCGGAGAAAGTTACGGCGAGAAAGTTCGCGTTGTCACCGTCCCCGGTTTCAGCAAGGAATTGTGCGGCGGCACTCATGTCAACGCGACGGGAGATATCGGTTTGTTCCGAATTATTTCCGAAGGGGGGATCGCATCCGGTGTTCGCCGCATCGAAGCCGTAACGGGCGCCGTCGCTTACGACACCATCCGCGACGAACAAGAATCTTTGGCGGCAATCCGCAGACTCTTGAAATCTCCTTCCCGCGAAGAAATTGCAAAACTAAAAAAACTATTGGCAAAAAATCGGCAGTTAGAAAAAGAGGTCGCCGCTCTCAAGGAAAAACTGGTCAGTGGCAAAGAATCCACCGACGCCGATGACGTGCGAAAGTTGGGGAAGATTTCATACTTGATTAAAAAGTTGGAAGGTATGGATGCAAAAACTCTATGCACTTTCATCGACAACGCCAGGAACCAATTAAAATCCGGGGTTGTCGTCGTCGGCTCCGTCGTCGACGGTAAAGTTTTCATGGCGGCGGGTGTCACCAAAGACTTGACCGAAAAATACCACGCGGGAAATATCATCAAAAAAGTCGCCGTCATCGTGGAAGGAAACGGCGGCGGCAAGGCGGACATGGCGCAAGCCGGCGGTGTCAGGATTGACAAACTCGACGAAGCCCTCAAGAAAGCGGAAGAGTTAATCCGCGCTGCGTAGTTCCGCCGCGAAAGTTTTATAGAAATGGTACGGGGAATTTTGTATGCTCCTCGTCCGTCAACTAAACGCGGTCACGGAAAGGATAAGACATGAGCGAGATATTGGGTTCTGCGGGTTCCAGTTCCCCGATTAATCCCATCAGAAAAAAACAACTTGATGGTAACTGGAAAACCGTGGCGGCGAAAGCGGTCACCGACGAAGCATTCAAAAAGAGTTTGGCCGCAGACCCTTTCAAAATATTGGAAGCGCACGGGTTGAAAGTCGCCGACGAAATCAAAATCAATTTTGATGAAACGAATAAAAAATATAATATGGTCGTCCCCGCGAACGCGTCGGAAGAAGTGCAGGCGGAAGCCAAGTGGTGGGCATGGCGTTTAAAGATAATCAAAGAATACGATCAAGATTTGGGCCGTCAAGTGGGAACCGTAACCGGGTTTGATGAAGGTGCCCGACCCAGAAGTATAATCTGAATCAATGCGCCCGTAGCTCAGCTGGATAGAGTGGCGGTTTCCGGAACCGTAGGTCGGAGGTTCGAATCCTCTCGGGCGTGCCATCATGAAAAAGCACTTGGCTCGCGTGGCCCGGATGCTTTTTTATTTATGCCCCCAATCTGTTGCCAGTGAGAATTTTTTGCGGAAAGTTTTACGGAAATTCATCATCTCTTTCAACTTCGGTAAATTGGGGAGCTTCGACACACCGCAATCCCACGGCCAAATGCCGCTCGGCGGGGTCGAAAGAATTTCGGAAGACACATTTGGCGTGCACCAAATAATTCATCCACGACCCGCCACGCACAATCCTCTGAGTGGAATGCGCGGCGGCGTTTTTTTGCATGCACCATTCCCAGACATTGCCCGCCATATCGTAGCATCCGTAAGGGGACATCCCCTGATCTAATTCCAGCACCGAGTTTGTCTTGCACGCCATAAAGTCGCAGGTGTTTGCAAATCCTTTTTCATAACCCATTGGTTCCCCCCACGGATAAGTCTTGCCGTCTGTGCCCCGCGCCGCCTTTTCCCATTCCTGCTCAGTAGGTAATCGCAATCCCATCCAAAGGGAAAAAATCACCGCCTCATAATAATTGATGCCGATGACAGGATGATCGCTATCAAAAGAATATTGCGGAAACCTGTTGCGGTGTTGCGGGTCGAACTGCTGATACAAAGCATTGGTGACCGGAAATTTCATGATCGAAAATTCCTTCAGCATAACCAAATCCTCTTCGTCCGTCTCATCCTGATAAATAAATTTTCCGGCGGGAACCGTTGCCATTTCTCCAAATTTTTTAAGAGTTGCTCGACCGTCCTTTTCTAACCGCGCAATCTCATTAAAAAATTCACTAAGTTCGTCCAGTTTCTTCAGCGGTTCAAAATTAAAAGCATCCAGCAGCCGATGAAAATCAAGCCCATGCTTCGCAATAATTAGTTCCAGCACGCTGAATAAAATTCGACTATCGCGGTGCTCCCGCTTTAATAAACGGCTCAGCAATTTTTCCAGGTATTCGGTTTCGTTATATTGAATGACATCTTGGACGCGAACCTTTCGGCATTGGGAAAACTGGGGAAGAGTTTCCCGGCACTGGTATTTCAACAATTGCCGCGTCAGTAGAGCTTGCCCCTTCGGCAGGTCGCCCACCTCGGCCAGCGAGTTTCCCGCCAACATCACTTCTCCTTCCGCAATCAAAATATCGAACAGGTCTTTCCCAGAAACGCCGCCGGCCAAAATCTTAATGGCTTCGTGCCATTTCTCGTCCCCGCAATTTTTGCGGACAATTTCCTTCCACGAACTGTTGCTCTTTAAATACCGCGCCGCCAAAAAATCCTGGAACGATGGATGACGATATTCCCAACGTTGCCGCGTCTGTTGCAAAATTCCTTCCCACCACGGCGCAACGTTTCCTTCAAAGAACAAAGTCGCCTTTCCTTCCAAGACAGATTTTTCGTAGCCCGGATCGATATCGAGGAAACGTTGCTGCCGCCCTTCCGTCATCAATTGATAAGAAATTTCGGAAAGTTGGTCGAGGCAACTTTTCACCCAGTTTTCATCCGCGGAAAGATTGGCCGACTTTAGTTTAAAGCGGAACCAAGCGGAGTAAATCTCCATCCTGTTTTTCAATCCTGCGAGGATTTCGTTTTCGGAAAGTTCGCGAATCATGCTCAGCAAAATGGGCACTTCCAAAAGTTCTGGCGTGTATAGAGCCAGATCTTTGACCCGCAAATTTTTTGAGGCTTCTCCCAGAAAAGCGGAACTATCCCGCGGATCAATTTTCTGGAAAGCCATCTGAAACGCGGCGTGCTCTCCACGCTTAACAACCGCGTCGGTGGATAGAGAACCAAAGTTAAACCCATTGCTCGCGAGCAAAACAAAATTACTGCGGAAGGCGTTATCCTCTAGAAACGATTCCATAAAAAATCGGAAACGGTCTTGAGTGTGAAGTTGATCAAATCCGTCTAACAGAAACATGCACTTGCTGCGGTTGAAGATGGAAGCAAGCGTGTTCTCAAGAAGCCCTTCATCCAAAATCAAATCGGGATTGTCTTCCTGTTCAAGCAGAACCACGTCGATGATTTCACGGTTCACCTCGCTACGAAACCGAGCAAACTCGGCACCTTCCCGCAAGTTTCCCAAATGAAAATACACCGGAAGGGAATATATTTTGGGGGCGGGATTCTGCAGCAGCGTTTCCAAATAACATTTCAGGAAAGTGGTTTTGCCCATTCCCGACGCGGCGTCCAGCATGATCTTCAACCGATTGACGTCAAGCAAATCCTCGCTAATGATTCTCGGCGCGGGGAACACTTGCTCGAGTAAACTTTGCCGATGCATAATTGGATTGACATCCAACAAGACCAGCGGGATAAGAGTTTTGCTTCTCTTCCCTTTCGGTAAAGTTTCATCCAGCCACCGGGAAACTTTTTTCAACTGGTGCTTTCGGTAAGTATCTACAACCCACTCGATGGATTCTTCGGGGCGTTCCGGAGCCAGAGGAATTTTTCCCCCGTCAAAACCCGAAACCAGTTCTTCCTCGCCGTTCATAAATGACAACCAGACGGTAGATGGTAACTATCTTCAGCCATTCGCGGAACCTTCTCTTGTTTTAATCCGATATTATCACAGTGCCGCCGTGCCATCGGCATCACACCAACTTGTTCGGTGTTCATTGGATTTTTAGTCGCGCCAAATTCAAAGCAGCCTGCGCCGCGTGCTCTCTGTTTCGGCCGCGGTCATGCGTGAAAATAAATTTCTTGCAATGCGTGCCCGACCGATCATGCACCGCGATATAAGTCAAGCCAACGGGTTTGAGTTCACTACCTCCGGAAGGCCCGGCAATTCCCGTTGCAGAAATTCCAACATCGGCGCCAGTCACGCGACAAACCCCTTGCGCCATAGCCTCGGCGACCGGCGCGCTCACCGCGCCAAACTCTTCAATCAATCTTGGCTCCACTCCCAGACGAACCACTTTGGCGTCGTTGCTGTAGACCACAAACCCTTCCTTATAATAATCCGAACTACCCGAGACCTGCGTCAGACGGTGCCCGATCAAACCTCCCGTGCAAGACTCCGCCGTCGCCAGGGTCAATGATTTCTTCCGCAACAAGCCGCCGACTTTTTCCTCAAGCGTCTCTTCGTCCTTGCCATAAATATAATTGGACAGGCGTTGCGCCAGAAAACTTTCCGCTTCATCCAGACGAAGTTCTCCTTCCTGCTTAGACTTCGCCAACACTGAAATGCGGACGCGGACACCAAGATGCGAAGGCAAAGAGGCTATCGTCGTTTTTTCCTGCAATGCTTTTAACGAGCCCACTTTTGTCCACAAGTCCGCTTCGGTAAGTCCGACGGTCTTTATCAAACGGTGCAAGAAAAATTTTTCCCCGCGACTGGCCATTTCCGGACCGACATATTTTTCGAACAAGTGTTGCATCTCCATCGGAACGCCTGGCAGGGAAAACAAAATACTTTTCCCTTTCAGCATTTTGAATCCGGGCGCGGTGCCTTTTTCGTTATAAAGGACTTCCGCTTTTTCGGGCACCTCGCACTGACTTCTCACGCTCGCGGGAACTTCTTGCCCTTGGCCGCGATTCCGAAACATTGCGTCCAACATTGCGGCGACTTTGGAATCTTTTTTCAAACCGCATTCAAAAAATTTTAGCAGAACGGATTTGGTGATGTCGTCATGCGTAGCCCCCAAGCCTCCAGTCAGAACAACCCACTCCGCACGTTGCAGAGCAAGTTTCACGCAATCCTCAATGACGGAAGCCGCGTCGCCCACGGCAGTTATGCGGGAAACCTCTATCCCAAATTCATGAATCCGCGCGCCCAGATATTGCGAGTTTTTATCCGCAATCAAGCCGCTGATTATTTCGTCCCCAATCACCACCAGTTCGGCGCGAGGAGATTTTGAGTCACCGAAAATCATGAGCCACCTAAGCTAAAAAAACATGCTCGAGTATTCTACCTTCACGATGTTCAAGTACGAACAAAGATAATACTCGCCGCCAAACTTCCCCCTAGAGGATGCGTGCCCGCCTTGCTATAATTGAAGACGAAGCACTTTGCGACCCAGCCAAAAAGTTCACCACTGCCGCGCAATAGTTTTCAACCCTTTTAATCACCCGCCCGCGAGAGGCACACCGAATCGTTTTTGGTTCGGGCATTTTTTAGCACGATGATTTTTGAATTCAAACAGAGACATTCCTCTCTGACTCCTGATGAAATCACGCAGAAAACTTATAAATGTGATTTGTGGCGGGGAGGGTTTGAAGGGGTGCTTTCTTCTGGCGCCCAAACTTTCTGTTTGTTTATAGCCATCCGATATTTCGATGCGGGGCAACTCACTAAATCTTTGATCGCCGCCGCGCCCTTCATCGGAATGTTCCTCTCCATGTTTTTATTACATTACGCCTCCGCCACCAACTGGGGAAAATCGACATGGGGCGCTCTTCCATCAATCGCCACGGGAGCCTGCCTTTTGATTTCCGCATGGACTACATCCGCGTATCTGTTCGCGTTTTTTGTAATCGCCGCCTACGTTTGCCGCGGCACTCTGTTTCCCTTCATCACTGATATTTATGGAGACAATTATCCGTTGCGTCGGCGCGCAACATTCTTCTCGAAATCTTTGCTCTTGTCAGTAGGAGTGGCCGCCCTGTCCGGTTTCATCGGGTCTTCCATCCTGCAAAAGAACATCGAGTATTACCCGCTCATCTTTACCTTTCTGAGTTTCTGCGCATTTTCCAAAGCCGTCGCCATCTATTGCATACCGTCAAAAAAAGTGGATAAGAGTCCGCACGGAAATCCTTTCGGGAACATGAAATACGCTTGGCTAGATCGTTCCTTCGGCTATGTTTTATTGACCTGGTTCATCATGGGATTTGCCAATTTATGGACACTCCCGTTGCGAGTGGATTATATCACCTCGCCGCGATGGGGCATCGAAGGGTCGGCAATTTTCGTCGCCATGATTATTACGGTCATTCCCGAAACCGTGCGCATGCTTCTCATTCCATTCTGGGCAAGACTGTTTGACAAAATGAACTTCGTGATTCTTCGGATGATCTTGAATATGTTTTTTGCCAGCGGCGTCCTGATGTTTTTCGTCAGCTCCAACACATGGGTCATCGGAGTCGGCTCCATTTTGATAGGAGTTGCTTTCGCCGGCGGTAGCATCGCCTGGAACCTGTGGGTCACCCGATACGCCCCGCCGGGGAAAGTCGGCGCTTACATGTCGGTGCACGTCAGTTTGACGGGCATCCGCGGCACCTTCGGTCCGCTGATAGGTTACTGGGCAGTCGGTTTGATGGGCGCGCAAAACATCGGCATCCTGTCCTTCGCGATGATGCTCATCGCAACCTTGATGCTCATCCCGGAAATCAAACACGGGAAAGGGGGCACCGCATGACGGCGACCCTTTGCCATCTTCACTCCGCGTTTGCGCAGACTTGAACTAAAACTAAAAAATTGTTATAAAAGTTTTTCAAAGCTTTAAATCGGTTCCGAAACTGGGAGACATTTTTTTGAGCAAACCTTTGGTCGGCATTATGATGGGAAGCGATTCAGACTTTGCGGTAATGGAAGAAGCCAGCAAAGTGCTGGACCAATTCAACGTGCGTCACGATGTCTTGGTCACCTCCGCCCACCGTTCCCCAGAAAGAACTCGGAAGTACGTTCAAGGAGCCAAACGCCGCGGTATCCGGGTGATGATCGCCGGTGCCGGGGGCGCGGCACATCTCGCCGGCGTGGTGGCGGCAGAAACCCATCTCCCCGTAATCGGCGTTCCCATCAACTCCACCCCACTCAACGGCCTCGACTCCCTCCTGTCAACCGCGCAAATGCCGGGAGGAGTTCCAGTGGCCGCCGTCGGGATTGGAAAATCCGGCGCCAAAAACGCTGGCTTGTTAGCCGTGCAAATTCTTGCTTTGTCCGATGAAAAACTCGCGAGTCAACTCATAAAGTACAAAAAGGAACAAGCGAAATCCGTCGCGCAAAAAAGCAAAAAACTTAAGACCAGCCATGCCGCAAATTTTGAAAGTTGACCGCGGTGGCGGTGATGAAATAGAAACCGTTTCCGCCAACGCACGAACCGTTCTTGATGCGGGCGGAGTGATCGCGTTTCCCACCGACACTTTTTACGGGTTGGGGGCGGACCCTTGCAACCGCGAAGCCGTCGACAAAATCTTTGAACTGAAGGGCCGCGAAAAAAATAAGCCGCTGATTCTGTTGATAAGTTCAAAAAGCCAACTAGAAACAATGGTGAAAGAAATTACTCCGACCCATTTCGCCTTGATGCAAAAATTCTGGCCGGGACCGTTGACCCTTCTTTTTGAACCCGGCTCCGTTATCCCCAACAATGTGTCGGCGCGGTCAAACCGCGTGGGGATTAGGCAACCCGGGAACACCGTGACACGCGATTTGATTTCCGCCATCGGCAAGCCCATCACCGCGCCCAGCGCAAACCCATCTGGGGAGAGTCCGCCCGTCACGGCGCAACAAGTGCAACAATTTTTTGGGAGCAAGGTGGACTTGATTATTGACGGCGGCGCTTGCCGAGGGGGGGAAGCTTCGACCATTGTTGACGCGGCGGAAATGTCTGCCCAACTTGTTCGGCGCGGCGCGGTCGCATTTTCAGAAATCGAAACGGCGCTTCGTGACGCCGCCAACACCGTTCATTCGGAGGTGACGGGATGATTTATGGAATCGGCTTGGACATCATAGAAATAAGGCGGATAAAAAAGTCTTTGGAAAAATATTCCCTCCGCTTCAAAAATAAAATATTCACCGACACGGAAATTGATTATTGTCAATCCCAAGCGGACCCGGGCAAACATTTCGCCGCGCGGTTCGCCGTTAAGGAAGCGGTTTCCAAAAGCCTAGGTATCGGCATCAGCGTTGGATTCAAAAACATCGAAGTCGTGAACCATGATTCGGGGAAACCCATCGTCAGAATGATTGGACGAGGAAAAAAGTTGTTCCAAAAGTTGAACCTCAAATCTATTCACGTCTCCATTTCGCATGACCAACATTACGCCATCGCCCACGCCATCGCCGAACAATAACTCCGCGCGAACCCGAATCATTGAAATCGCTACGGCATTTTCTGGAATACATTCTTTTTAACTTGCTACTATTGCTGGTGCAACCCATGTCTCAGCAATTGGTGGTGAAGTTGGGGAACAGATTGGGCGGTCTGTTTTTTTTCTTTTCAGGAAAGCGTAAACGTTTCGCAAAAATTAATCTCGGCATTATTTTTGCAGATTCAAAATCCCCCGACGAAAAAAATAAAATCATCAAGAAGTCATTCCAGAACCTGGCAGTTTCAGCTTTGCAATGTCTTTGGGTTACCCGCGACACCGAACACCGCGTTCGAAAACTCATCGAGGAAGAACCTACCGGGCTGGACATATTGCGACAGTGTCTGAAAAAAAATAAAGGGATATTTTTTCTAGCCGCGCATTATGGCAACTGGGAAATCATGGGATTGTTGCACGGTTATTTGGGCATCTGTCCGCTTTCTTCCATCGTGCGAAAACTGAACAATCCCTATCTGGACAAAGCCGCCAAAAATTTTCGCACTCTTTCTGGAAACAAAATTTTTTATCGCGGCGAGTCCCCTTTGAAAATTGTGAGGGAACTTAAAAACAACGGCGGTGTCGCGGTGATGATGGATCAGAATGCGTCGAAGGGCGGAGTCTTCGTCGATTTTTTTGGCAAGAAGGCAGCAACTCCGCGGTCGCTGGCGTTGTTGAGTTATCGTTCCGGCACGCCCGTCCTTCCTCTATTCTGTCATCCTACGGGCAAAGGAACCTATCGCATTGAGTATGGACCGGAAATCCAATTTGAAAAATCCGACAGCAAGAAAAATGATATTTTGAAATGGACTCGCCAATGCGAACTGATCATAGAAAATGTTGTCAGAGAAAATCCCGCGTTCTGGATGTGCGGTCATCGTCGCTGGAAGACCCGTCCGCCGGAAGAAAAAGGAACCAGGATTTACCGATGACATCAGCCCACGAATAGGCTCCGCCAAAAATAAAGTTGGCTCTCTTCGCGCAGCAAGGCGGCGGGTTTCTCCTTGGAAATTTTTTCCGCCAATTCGTTAAGACACCTACTGAATTTTGAAAAAGGGTATAACTCTAAAAATACTTTTTGCTGCCGCACCGCCTTGGGGACATTCGCGTCGTGAAGAATATAACCCAGGTATTCAACGAAGACATCTTTGAGAAACCGGTCCGTCACCGCCATCAAATTACGACAAACCCCTTGCGCTTCTCGCTCCGAACTTACCGAATTGATGACCACCCTGAAACGTTTTTGCGCGTGTTTATTGTGAAGGATTTTCATCAGCGCGTAAACATTAGTCAGGGAGGTGGGTTCCGTGGTGGCGATGAGAATCGTCTCGTGGGCGGCGGCGCAGAAGTAGGTGGCATCGGCGGAGATGCCGGCGGCGGTATCGAAAATTAAAAAGTCGTATCCCCGGCTGACGCGATCCAACTCGTCCATGAGAACTATTTTTTTTCCGACGACAACTGCGTCAATTCCTGAAGACCATCCCCGGCGGGCAGTATGTGGACATCCGCGGGACCGCGAAGAATAATATCCTCCACGTTAGACTTGCCGGTCAACACGTGTCCGATGTGCTTTTGCGGAGTCAATCCTAACAGGATGTCGATGTTGTTCAATCCGAAATTGGCGTCCACGACGAGTACCTTCCGTCCTTTTTTGGACAAGGCATAAGCCAAGTTGGCGACGAAGTTAGTTTTGCCGACGCCACCTTTTCCGCTACCGACTGCCAAGACTCTCAGATTTGCTCCCATTTTTTCGTGTGCCATTTTTCATACGCCATTCTTTTGCAGTGACCGAATGATTGCAAGTGCGCGCCACGGTCGTTCAATTTATCTTGATGCCAGTTAAAAATCAAACCCATTGCCGGCGTCGTTCTTACTTGGCTGTTTCCAAATTTTCGAGAACCGCGGGCGGAAAGAAAACATCACTCCTTGATACATTTTGTGGCAATTTTTGACGCCGTCGCTTACCGGCTAAACAATCCATTTCCGCCAACCCGCACCTTCTCACCTATTTCGTAGCGACTAAAAATTTATATTTAACCCTTGTTATTAAAGCAGTTATCTGGTTTACTTCCGTTTATAGACTTTATTTTTTCACATTGGCACGGAAATTGAACTTGTACAAAATGAGGTCGTTTGAAAATAACTGCGACAGCCAGCACGAAAACCAAATAGAAAGGAAAAACCTGTATGAGGATTTTTACATCGTTCATTCCGAAATCAGCATTTGTAACATTTTTGGTATTAGGCATGATGTTTTCCGCGGGACCAATTAGTCATGCTCAGACCGAAGACGCTCCTAAACTTTTTGGACAGTTCAGTGGAACCGTGGCGTTCGTCACAGATTATAGATATCGTGGAGTCAGCGAAACCGATGAGGCTCCCGCGATTCAGGGAAGTCTGGATTGGTCTCACGATGACGGCCAGTATTTCGGCGTGTGGGCTTCCAATGTCGACTACGGTGATAATGATGCCAGCTCCGAATTTGACACATATTTTGGGGTAGCCAAAGAACTTGACGGGACTACTTTAGACGTGAGCGCAATTTATGTTAGTTACCCAGGTTCCGACGATAATGATAACTACTTCGAATTTGCATTCGGAGTAGAACGCGAGTTTTCTCAATTTGCATTCTCCAGCGGCATCGACTACATACCCGAATACGAAGATGGCTATGGAGACTTACTTTATTTTGAGACCGGTGCGGAAGCCCCCCTGCCCAACGGCGTTACCGTAGCGGGACACCTCGGACGCCAGTGGACTACGGGTGAAGACAAGGATAAGGATGCAGAAGACTACTTCGACTGGAGCATCGGTTTGAATTATTCCATCCACGGATTAGACTTCAGCGTAACTTATATTGACACAGACCTGTCGCCCGTTGGCTGTGACAACAGTGAGGTTGGTGGTGATGATGATGGCTGCGACGCCACGGTAGTGTTCGGGGTCAGCCGCAGTTTTTAGTTTTTGCGCGGAACTTTAGCAAGCCCGGTTGTCGGACGAAAATCTTCGGCGCCGGGCTTTTTCTTTAGCACCGCGCGATTAAAAGTTTATATCCCCCGACTTACCTTATAAAATGTCGACGGTCACCGCACGCACGCAGACCCTTTCAAACCTAGCGACCATGTTGACGCAAACGCAGAACCAAATCATTTACCTGATGTTTTTGAACGGCATCCTTTTCCTCGGCTTGAACTTCGTCGCCTACTCCCTCGTCTTCCCGGGGGCGAAAGGCTCCAAGCGCATCGGTTACTTATTCATCGTCTGCGGTCTGCTCGCCTACCTGATCCAGTTGATGTACCAAGGGCTACTCGCTTTGGACTACCCCCCCGACAAAATAAAATTCCGTTTGTTGAGTGGATTTGTCATGCCGGTCTTTTTTATTTCGCTGGCTTATTACAGAATTAAACGCAACCGTATAGAAAAAGATCGGCGGCGGAAAACAATCCTGCGCAAAAAGGAAAACGATGAAACCGATTGACTTGAGAAGCGACACCGTCACCCAACCGACCGCAGCCATGCGCGAGGCGATGGCCACCGCCGAAGTCGGGGATGACGTTTTTGAAGAAGACCCAACCGTTAAAAAACTGGAAACTTTTGCCGCGCAAAAAACCGGCAAAGAGTCCGCTCTCTTCGTTGCCAGCGGCACCATGGGAAACCTTATCAGCGTACTCAGTCATTGCCAGCGCGGCGATGAAATATTGCTGGGCGACCGCAGCCATATTTTCCTGCACGAAGTGGGAGGCATCGCCGCGTTGGGAGGGGTCCACCCGAGAATCATCCCCAACAATCCCGACGGCACTTTGCCGTTGCCGTTCGTGGAGCAATCGATACGGAGCGCGGACATTCATTATCCCTCGACCCGGCTGATCTGCATCGAGAACACCCACAACTTTTGTTACGGTTCACCGCTTAGCCCAGAATTCATGGACGACGTGATGGTCTTGGCGACGAAGCACGGGCTAAAAATTCATCTGGACGGAGCAAGAATTTTTAACGCCGCCGCCGCGCTTGATGTTGAAGTGGACGCGTTGACACAACACGCCGACTCGGTCATGTTCTGTTTGTCCAAAGGACTGTCCGCCCCGGTCGGCTCGCTGGTTTGCGGTCGCCGGGAATTTATCCAACGCGCCAGAAAATTCAGGAAGATGGTGGGAGGCGGAATGCGGCAAGCCGGGCATCTCGCCGCTGCCGGGCTGGTCGCCATGGAAAATCTAACACAACGTTTGAAGGACGACCACAAGAACGCCAAAACATTGGCGGAACGGTTGGCGTTGACGAAGGGGATTGAACTCGACCAAACCAAAGTAAAAACAAATATTATTTTTTTCAAATTACATCATCCGCAAATCAGTGGGGATATTTTTATCGACTTGCTGGAAGCCAAGTCCATCAAAATTCTCATGACCGACCGCGACGTTTTCCGGGCGGTACTACATCGGGAAATAACCGGGGAACAAATCGAAACCGTAGCCCAGACCATCCAATCCATTTTAACTTCCCAGTGAGGGACCGACGGCAATCGCTGATGGGCAAAGGTTGTCCGACCCGCCGTCGCGTCGCCGTCACCGTCATCCCGCCGCGGTGGGCGGTTGACAGGAAGTGGAGTTGCCATTACAATGGGCGAAACTTTTACGCATAGGAAAAAACATGATTGAAATGGAAATGCAAGATACGCTTGAGTTAATTCGCCAAGCGCAAGACGTAGTGAAAAGTCGGTTCCTGTTGTGTCTCTTGGTAACGCAGAGGATTCACCAACTTGAAAACGGAGCCCAACCCACTATTGATGTTGACCCCGACCAATACTCTTCGCAGAAAACTTTTTTTGAGTTAGCGCTCAGGGAAATTATTGAAGGGAATATGGATATGGAGCAAGTTGCCGACGAAGAATAATTTCCCCCTCACCTTGCAAAATTCAGCAAAACATTTTTAGCGGAAGCGGATAAAGAAAAGAAACGCGCGCTCCGTCTCACGGCACAAACTCGCAGTGACGACGGTGCTTGCGCGGGAATTCTGGATTCCAGCTTTCGCTGGAATGACGGCGCGGGGTGGCCGATGCGACGACGTGACGGTGACGCGGCGTGACGATGACGGCGGCGGCGGACGGCACAAAAAAAGCCCACCGAAAAAATCGGCGGGCTTTTTTCTTGCAAATACTGATGATGAACGTGACGAACTATTTCGGAATCTCGTCGCGTTTAACTTTCCCTTCGTCATACATTTTACGCGTGCGCTTTGTCATCCACACTAACCACCCTTGGAAGCAAACAAAAATGGCGGCGATCACGGGCGGCATGTAGTAGAGAGACTGAGGTAACGCCGGTTTCAGAATGGTGTAGTACCAGGTGGATATCGCCATATGCTCATCCTTCTCCTTGTCTCTACCCGCCCATTGCATGAAAACCACCGGGATGAATTGCTCGGTGGGAATCTGGACATCAAATTCTCCTTCCGTAGCCAACGCCCTCCTGAACAATATCTTGACGCGACCTTGTCTGTAAATGGAGTCCACGACTTCCACTTTGCCCTCGGATTCTTTGGCAGACAACGCGTCGAAACCGAAGCCAACGAACTCCTCAACGTTTATATCCAACTGATAACCTTCGTCACTCGGAGCATTCGTAGCGCTGTAATCTTTAGCCATGAAACTAGCCTTCCATATATCCACCGGCTTTTTGGAATCGCCCATGATGAAATAGGGTTTCTCCGCGCCGTAAAGATCCTGCAGTTTCGCTGGCCATTGGACGGCTACCGCATCCGGGTATTCCGGGTCGTCGGACAAAAACCGCAGGTGGTATTCGACCAGATAATAAACTGCGTTCTCCTCGGCGCTCCAACGGGTGGTGACCCATAGGTTATCGGTTTTCGGATCGAAGTTCCGCTGACCGAGAGTGATTTGTCCCGCCATCGCGATGTAATTTCGCTGCGGGTTTTCCTCCAACTCGATTGGCGGCGCGTCGATTTTTGCATCGGTATCGGGAGATTGCCAACTGGGGTCGTCAA
The DNA here is from genome assembly GCA_002454045.1 of Nitrospina sp. UBA6727. Lineage (GTDB taxonomy): Bacteria > Nitrospinota > Nitrospinia > Nitrospinales > VA-1 > LS-NOB. Next base: position 35,936 of record DKID01000033.1, read on the forward strand.
TCTTCGGAGACACGGGGCCTTCGTTGTAGACGGACTGAATGAGAAAGTCGGGGATGGGCTTGTTGGTCAGTTTGTCGACTTGCCGTCGCGGACAAAGAGAGTTGACGAACGCCGCAATCTTCCAGCGATCCTCAACCGTAATTTGGTCACTGAAGTTCGGCATCGGCGTACCGTTTAATCCGGTGGAGATTGTGCGGACAATGTGAAACGGGTTGAACGGGTCTCGGCGCGCGCCGCGGAAATTCCAGCACTGTTGCCAATCTGCCGCGATGATGGGAAAACCCCAATCGTCTTTCATCGTCGGGTTACCGTCGCCCCTGCCTTCGCCGCCGTGGCATTCGAAACATTTATTCTTGGTGAAAATTTCTTTGCCGACATCGATGTCGCTCTGCGGAATACCGAGGTGATAGGGTCCCTTCGTCCCCCACGGGTTGCTCCCGAATTCCTGAACAAAAATCTCTTCGTCCTCGGTGTCGTTAAAATCCCGGTCCTGCACCAAAGTTTTGACGAAGTTCACGACGGCGACGATTTCGTCGTCCGCCAAAAATTCACCCCAAGCCGGCATCGCCGAACCTTGCAATCCATTTTTGACGGTTTCGATCAGGTCCTCTTCCGTGGGAAGTTCGCCGGAATCCGTCGTGCGTATCTTGAAAGTTCCTTGGACAAAATTTCTGGGGCGGGTGAACAGGCGGTCGGCGGAGGGACCATCACCGGCACCTTCAACCCCGTGGCACCAGACGCATCTTTTGAAATAAACTTTTTTGCCCTTTTCCAGCAGGTCTTGCTTGACGGCATCGGGGGGGGCGGCAAATACCGCGGAAGGAACCGCCATCAACGCCACCGCCGTCAGAAAAGAAAAGAGCAGACACTTGATAGGGCCGTCGTTCGTAGTCATAGTCGTTTCCGTATGTTTGGGTTTTGGTAACCGAAAGTTATTCATTTTATTCTCCGCCCCTGCTGTCCGCGGTGGAACCTTCTGTGCCGAATGTTCGGGGATGCCAGCCTGTGTACCAATATTCAAATAGGATGACTTTCCAAATCTCATCGGTCTTCAGATGTTCCTCCCAAGCCGGCATCGCTGACGACCACGGCGTTGACTCGTTCGGCAAACCTGGCCCGCCTTTGGACACTCGCCAGAAAAGAAATGATTCTTGCAACATCGCGATGGTGCCCGGGTCGATGAAGTTTGCCGGGGTGGGATTGAACGCGTGGGAAAACATACCCAGCCCGTTCAATTGGTCACCGTGGCAGTAATGACAGTTCTCAAAGAAGATCGTGCCTCCTTCCGTCACATACTTCATATATTCGTGTTTGTCCGCGTCCAGAAACGGGAAACTATCTTTGTAGTTGTCCTGCTCGTCGATGCGGAAGGGATTGTTGGTGGACTCCAACGGATAAGTTTTTCCGTGCACTTTGGTGGTGGCGGGTGGCGCGGGATGCACCGTTCTCAATTCCACCGGCTCTTGGTATGAAGGATAAATCGTGTTGTAAGTCGCGAAGCCAACCAAAATCGGCATCGCGGTCATCACGACAACCTGCGCAAATTTGTATTCGCCGACGATGGTTTTGACAATCGGCTTGCGGAACTCCCGGAACGTCTCGGCGTCTTGGCTGATGTACAGGAAGCAACCAATCGACCACATCACCATATAGGTGATGAACAAGGTCCAGGGAATTGGCGGGTATAAGATGGACTTGTAAAAGTAGAAGCCTAGGAGCCACACGAACAAAGCGTTCATGGAAATCGACGGCTTGAGTCGGAGGGCTATGTTGACGATGATCAGATAGGCGACGAACACCAAAAAGTAGACGTATCTGTTCAACAGCCAGCCCGTCTCCTTCGGCGTGAAGATGGGGAAGATGGCGTTATGAAACACCGCCAAGCCGACAGCAAAAACTAAAAAGCTTACGAGATTCTTATTCACTGTTGTCTCCTAATTAGCCGCCAGCCGGTGGTTCGGTCTGACTGATAAAATTCACAAGTTTGTCGAGAGCCTGAACGGAAAGCATCTGCGAAAAAGTTGTCGGCATTAAACCATCCGGGAACGGCTCCCCCGCCACCTCGTCAAAAACTACGTAAGCGCCGGGGGACAAAATGGACTCCTGGACATACTCTTTGGTGTTGGTGGCTTTGCCCTTGTAATTAGGGTCTTTGATGCGCTGCGGGGCGTTGATCTTTTCGTGAAGTTTCGGCCCCAACTCGCCCACGGCACCATCAATCCCGGGAATGGTGTGGCAGAGCGGACAACCCAAAGTGTTGATCATGGTCTGGATATCCTCGTTGCCGGTGACGAACACGGGTCTGTCTTCGTCCGCAGCGGGCTCCTCGGCGACCGCACCGCCAGTGTGCCCCGGGTCATCTTGAGGCAACGGCACCGTCACGCTGGAAAACTCGCCCGGCGTGTCTTTGGATTGCAAGTATGCGATGATCGCGTTCACCTCAACCCGACTCAAACTGATGGGCGGTTTGACGATAACCGGCATCGGACTTCTCGTGTCGCCGTCTTGACCGAATCCTTCCACCACGTAGCAGGTCGGGCACATCAGGGATTCGCGGATATAATCTTCGCCGATAAACTCTTCCGGACCGTGTTGCCTTCTGTACTCTTCTGGCATCTCGTCGTGCTTACCCTTCACGATACCGGAGGCGGGCTCCGTCTCCCCGATCTTCACGGGTAAGTTCGTGTACCGATCTTCCTTGACCCTGCCGTGACTTCTCTCTTCAACCCCGAACAGGTTCGGGCACCGTCCCATATGATCGCCCGGGTCAAACGTGTGACACAGCGGACACTGACCTTTGCCGATTGACTTCTGACCGGCGACCTGCTTGGCGCCAAAAATAATGACGCGTCCCATTTCGGCGAACTCTTCCATGGTGACGTCGCCGATTACCGCCGCTTCCTTCGGGGGAGGATCACTGCGCTGTTGCGGCAACCAGTTGGTGTATCCCGCGAGCAAAATCGACACCGTGGTCCAAAAGAAAAATCCTCTGATAATCGGGGGGGATTGGCTTTCAATTTTATTGCTTTTGTAGAACACTCCCCAAATGAACAATAACAGGAGCACGACCCAAAGATATATCGAGAAGAAAAACGCCAACTGATCGGCCTGAACGAGACCGAACATGTGAACCGTCATCAAGAAACACACGATGGCGAAGGCGCCAAATACAGCCCCCCACAACTTCGCGTTAATCCCTTCCCTCTCCCTGCACTCGCGAATCACGTTGCTGAAAACAAAAATCCCGAAAATCGCGAATGCAATAGCAAGGAACGAAAACAAGATGTCGTGTTGCTCTGGTAACATTTTTCCACTCTCTCCTATGCCCGAGGATTATAAACTGACGAAGGGCTCCCGATTTTTTGGGAGCCCCGTCGAAAAGCTGTAGCAGTTATTGCTGTTGTTGGGCTGGCACCGGCACGCCAGACGGAGCTTCTGCCGGCGCCTTTTTACCGGTCAGGCTACCTACCCAGAACACGACCACAAACTGCACCCATACGAAAAGGGTGTTGAAGGTAAGCATCTTCCCCGCTTCACCAATCGTGAGCGTGTAGGCGTCAACGGAATTGTCGCGAACCACCTCCGTTACGTGCCAGAACAAACGAACCGAGGAGCGGATATAACCCATGAGGCCCATCAGCCAGGTGAAGGAAATAGCCAAGAGGAACACGGCGTAGGTGCCTACTTTCGACTGACTTCCCCACTGAATATCCCCGTAAGATTCCGAATCCTTGAACATGGAAATGTTGATCGCCGTCCCCGCAAACAGAGTCGTCAGCGTGGTGCATACTTGCGGCACGGAGAGTCCAACCCGCTGGTTCGCGGGAAGAAAATAACCGTAGACGCCGAGGAATATAATGTTGATGGCGGCGCCGACAAAAATCGCCGCGATCCAGCAGTTACCGACCGTGGCCCACGGCACCATAATCTTTTTGTTCGCCCGCTGGTACAGTATGAAACAAAGAATCGTGGTGGTGATCATCAGATTGACCGCCGTGTTCTTCGCCGACATAACGCCGAAGTGACCCACTATCGGGTGCTGGGCACCGCCCATCAGTTTCAACTCTGCCGGGGTCATGACGATGGTATGCGGGGTCATCCACATGGTGAAACACACGATCAGCAACAGCACCATGTACTTGCAATATTTCATGTAGCGATGCGACCCCTTGACCCGCGCCATCCCGTTGTGCAGGTAGGAATTGGCGGCGAAGAACAACAGCCCGATCATCACGGCTTGGATGATGAACAACCACGCCATGATGCCGCCCATCAAGGTGATGCCCATCTGCTGACGGAACGCGTACACTTCCTTCATCAACCAGTAACCGGCGAAGGGAAGCGGGATTAAACCGAAGATGCAGATGAACATGGCGACGTAGCATACCCAGTCGTAATGCGCCCGGTCCTCTTCCGTCTTCGCGGTGAGATAATGATACGCGGCGTAGGCGCCGACGATTCCGCCGCCAAACACGATGTTCCCAAGAATCCTGTGAACGCCGACCGGATTCCAAAGCGTGGAGTGGATGACGTGCCAGATGTTCCCCAGAAAACGACCTTCCGAGTCAATCCCGCCGGGCGCCTGCATAAAGGTCGCCCACGAATTCGCCAAGTACATGAGAATCGTGCCGATGAGGTTGAGCAGAACGGCGAGGCTACAATGAATCCATTTCAGAAACGGGTCCTGACTCATCCTGTCCCAACCATAATAATAAACGTAGAGAACGCCGGACTCAGCGAGAAACATCAGGGCATAGACGTGCATGACGGGGCGGAAAATCCCCGCCAAGTATTTGAAGAAGCCCGGGAATAATGTGATGAATGTGAAGAGGAGGATACCGCCGAGAATCGCCGTCCAAGAATAAGCAGTCAGGCTGATCTTCATCAGGTCGTGAGCCAACCGATCATACTTGACGGACATAATCGGGTCGTCCCTCTTGGTGCGGACTCCGATGAACTCGATGATCATACAGAAAATCGGCACCGCCAACACGAAACTGCCGAAATAAAGATGCTGCTGATTTGCAACCCAGATGAGCATCCGGCTGGGGGCGAATTCGTAATTGTTATAATCCGTCGGGCCCAACTCCGGCGCGGGAGCACCGCTCACCGGTCCCTTCAGCGGATTGCCTTCCCAGTCCTTGTAAAATACGTCCTGCCCCCACTCAATTTCCGGAGCACCGTCATCGACCGCAGACAGTCCAGGCTGCTCGGCCAAAACTTCCTTCGCGAACGCTTCCTCAGCGAAAGCCTGCTCTGCAAACGCCTCCGCGGCAATCGCATCGCCGACCATGCCCGGAGCCAAGTACACGACCGCGGTCAGCACCAGCCCTGATAAAAACGCCGTTACGCTACGCTTGTTTTTCCCCAACATGACTTGACCTCCTTCGTGGGTCTGATTAGGAACCCGCAGAATTAAGACAACTATTTTTTTTCAAAGGCACTGGAACTCATGCGCAAATATCTACATCAACGTTTAGTTTATCAACGCCGCCGCCGTCATCGCCAGTCGCGAAGCGGCGCGGCAATCTAATTCGGGTTGCTCCAACTTCGTCCGCAACGACGTAAGCGTCCGCAACATGCGGGGATTAAAGCACAGCCGATTTTTAGTGTCAAGCCAAAATTAAACCTTTTTTGACCGCGGAAAATAGTTTTTTTCAGGGGGATTTTTCGCCGCCCCTTTCCCCTTCCGCGGCGGATTTTTTGCCGCCCTTTTCCCGCCCGCCAATCCGCAGTTTTACCGCGTTCGCGTGGGCTTCCAAATTCTCCATTTCAGCCAGCAGGATCACGGTTTCGCCGTGTTTTTTTATGGCGTCGCGGGAGTAAGAAATCAGGCTGGTCCGCTTGATGAAATCATACACCCCCAGCGGCGACGAAAACCGCGCCGTGCCGCTGGTCGGCAATACATGGTTGGGACCGGCGAGATAGTCCCCGACCGCCTCGGGCGTGTGATGCCCCAAAAATACCGCCCCCGCGTTCTGAATTTTTTCCGCCCAATGCTCCGGGTCCGCGACCGCCAACTCCAAATGCTCGGGGGCAATGCGATTGGCGAGGTCCACCGCCGTCGCGATGGATTCCGTCACCAGCAGTCGGCACTGAGAGTTCAACGCAACGTCGGCGATGGACTGACGGCGCAAGGCGTTTTTCTGTTTCGCCAATTCGGCCATCACCTCGTTCGCCAATCCCTCCTCCGGCGTCACCAAAATCGACACCGCTTCTTCATCGTGCTCGGCTTGCGATAGCAGGTCTGCCGCGACGTAAGCCGCGTCGGCACTATGGTCGGCGACGATCAAGATTTCGCTGGGACCCGCTATCATGTCGATGTCCACAATTCCGAACACGAGACGTTTCGCCGCCGCCACAAAAACATTTCCCGGCCCGACAATCTTGTCCACCTTCGGCACGGTGACGGTACCGAAAGCCATCGCCGCCACCGCCTGGGCGCCGCCGACTTTATAAATTTCCGTGACGCCGGCGATATCCGCCGCGACCAAAACATGCGGCCGCGTTTGCCCATCGGGAAACGGCGAGCACATGACCACGCGCTCCACTCCCGCCACCTTCGCGGGGACCGCGTTCATCAGCACGGAGGAGGGATAGGACGCCTTGCCGCCGGGGACATAAATTCCCGCGACGGCGAGCGGTCTGACCATCTGCCCCAAAGTTATACCGTCCTCTTGATACCGCCACGACTCTTGCCGCTGGCGTTCGTGGAAACGGCGGATGCGTTTTTCTGCGTGCCGGAGCGCGGCGAGTTCACGGTCGCTCACGCCCGCGTAAGCCTGCCGAATTTCCTCCGCGGTGACGCGCATCTGCGACGGCGAAAGATCGTGGCGGTCAAAACGCCGCGTGTATTCCAGCACCGCCGCGTCGCCGCCGTCCTTCACGTTCCGCAATATTTCGCGGACGGTTTCGTCGCGGGCGAATAAATCCACGGCGGAACGATTTTCCAACGCCGCGACCACCGCTTGATAATCCGAGTCTGTGAATTTGCAAAGTTTCATATTCAACGCGTTAAAAATAATTGGCGTGTTTTGGAATCGTCTATCCTCATTCGCGATCTCGTTTGCCATTTAACCGCAACTCTTTTATTTCATGGTTAAGGCTTTCGATTAAGACGATAGATGTTCCACTATTTTTTACTAATACATCCAAGCGACGTTTTATGCCGAATACTGCAAATGGCAATAGAAACCATAGCACTGCTACGACAACCCAAAATATGATAATTACTATTCCGAATGTGCCTGCGAATAAATCTTCCATATCTACCTCTCCTTATATATGAATCCACTGACCAACATCGTCATCGTCATCGCCGTCACCGTCATCGCGGCGTTGTGGCGTGGAGGTGGTGCAGGAATTTTTCCGTCGCGCTGGCGACTTTCTCGAGTCCGCCGCGGCTGATGAGTTGCAGATGGGTTTGGAAAAACTGTAAATCTTCGGGGCTGTCGATATCATACCAAATCGGCAACAGTTCCAATGTTGCGCCGTCGCGTTGCAGGTGCGCGGCGGTTTCGCGCAGGACGTGTTCCGTCCCCCAACTCACGCCGTCGAAAACTTCGATGACTTTTTTCCGCATCGCGATTAGGTAATAGCCGCCGTCGATGCTGGGCCCGAGGACGATATCTTTGTCGGAATCCAAGGCTTGTTCGATGTAGGCGACCGGCAACGACGGGCTGTCTGAACCGATGATCACGGCTTTTTCGTACCCTTCCGCCAATCGGTCTTGAATTGCGCGGCGCATTTTGTCGCCTAACTTTTTTCCTTCTTGAACGAAAAGGCGGATGTCGGAATCCGCGATGTCGGTGAAAAATCCGGACTGGTGCGAAGGCGCGACTCCCACGAAGCGGTCGGCGTTTTTCACTTGGCGGATTTTGTCGAGGCTGTCGCGCAGGAAGCAGGTGTAAAGTTTGAGGATGGTGGCTGCGTCCATGGACGGGGACAGCCGCGTCTTTACTTGACCTAAAACCGGGTCGCGGGCGAATAGCATCACGGCGTTGTTGCAAGGTGTCGTCATCAACCGTCTCAACTTCGGAGTGAAAAAATCATCGCGCCGCCGCGTTCCATCCGCAATAAATTGTTTGACTCAAACCGCCGAACTCCATAAGATTTGCGTGTGCCGAAAACTTTCGTTGCGAGGGACCGCCCATCTTTCACGATCTCGATGTTTCGCTATTCTACTGGATCAACCAGCATTTTCAACACCCGATGGTGGGGAAGTTCATGCAACTTATTGCCACCAAAAAATATTTTTACCAAGCGGGCGGCGGCCTCGCGGTGGTCGTCCTCGTCATTTACAAACGCGCGGGGCTGGCTTTTTTGTTGACGCTCGCCGTGACCGTCGGTTTCACCGACGCGTTCAATCATCATGTCCTGAAGGAAATTATCGCCCGCCCCAGGCCCTGTCAAGTTTTGCCGGACATCGTGAGCGCGATGAATTGCCCACGCAATTTTTCGTTTCCCTCCAATCACGCCGCCGTTAGTTTCGCCGCGGCGACACTCATCAGCCGTTGCTTTCGTCCCGCCGCCGTGCTGGTTTTTATCTTCGCATTGCTGATCGGTTATTCGCGCGTGTACTCAGGAGTACACTATCCCGCCGATGTTCTCGGCGGCGCACTCTACGGCAGTTTGATTGGCGCCTTGTGTTACCGTTATATTTATTTTCGGCTCGCGAAGTTCGTCAAAAAATCTTGAAGGAGAAAAGTTATGGCAATTGATAAAGAACTGCTCGCCATTTTGGTCTGCCCGAAATGCAAAGGCGATATCGCGCTGAGCGAAAACGCAGACGGGCTAATCTGCAAACCTTGCGCCGTGAAATTCCCGATCAAGGACGACACCCCCGTCATGCTCATTGACGAAGCGCTACCGCTCTGAAACAATCGCAAAGGAAATTATGACGACGCGACCGACAGCATCAAACGCGGCGAACGCACCGCAAAGTCCGGGAACGCCCGGGTTAATCTGCGATGAACCCATCGTTTTTGAAATGGGTTCGCCGGGACGAAAAGCCTACTCCCTGCCGCCCTGCGATGTGCCGGAAGTGGAAATCGCAACGCTACTCCCGCCCGCGGAAATCCGCGCCGCCATTGACCATCTCCCCGAACTGACGGAGCTTGACGTCGTGCGACACTTCACCCGGCTGTCGCAATGGAACTTCAGCATCGACACCAACTTTTATCCGCTCGGGTCGTGCACGATGAAATACAATCCGAAAATCAACGAGACCTTAGCGCGGTTGCCCGGCTTCGCCCAGCACCATCCCATGACGCCCGACGCCGATTCGCAAGGAAGTTTGCAACTGCTGTACGAATTGCAAGAATGTTTGAAAACCATCAGCGGCATGGACCACGTCAGCCTGCAACCCGCCGCCGGCGCACAAGGCGAACTCGCCGGCATACTGATGATCAAAGCCTACCACGCCGCCAATCCTAGAAAAAAAATATTGCTACCCGACTCCGCGCACGGCACCAATCCCGCCAGCGCCGCGTTGTGCGGATACAAAACCGTGCAACTCTCGTCCAACGCTGCCGGGCTAATCGACATCGCCAAACTCAACGCCGCCATGGACGAAGAAACCGCCGGCATCATGCTGACCAATCCCAACACGCTGGGGATGTTCGAGAAAGACATCGCGGAAATCACCCGCATCGTCCACAAAAAAGGCGGGCTCGTGTACTGCGACGGCGCCAATCTCAACGCCGTCATGGGCATCACAAAAATGGGCGACATGGGCATCGACGTGCTGCACACCAATCTGCACAAAACCTTCTCCACCCCCCACGGCGGCGGCGGTCCCGGTGCCGGACCCGTCTGCGTCAAAAATATTTTGGCACCCTACCTGCCCGCGCCCGTGGTCGAAAAATCCGGCGCAACATACAAACTCAACGCCGACCTACCGCAAAGCATCGGCAGACTAAAAGCCTTCCACGGCAACTTCGGCATGCTCCTGCGCACCTACGCCTACCTCCGCACCATGGGACCCGAAGGCATCCGCGAAGCCGCGCAAGCCGCCGTGCTCAACGCGAATTATCTCCGCGCTAAATTGCAAGACACCCTGCACCTGCCGTTCGACGGACCCTCCCTGCACGAATGCGTCTTCAGCGACAAAGGACAAAACATCACCACCATGGACATCGCCAAAGCGCTCATCGACCACGGCTTTCATCCGCCGACGATTTATTTTCCGCTAATCGTCAAAGGAGCGTTGATGATTGAGCCGACCGAAACCGAATCGAAAGAAACCCTCGACACTTTCATCCAAGCCATCCAGACCATCGCCGCAAAAGGCAAGACCGACGCCGAGAGTTTTCGCACCCTGCCAAACCGCACCAAAGTATCCCGCCCCAGCGAAGCCCAAGCCGCCCGCAACCCAAAACTAAGATGGCGATGACGGTGACGTGACGGCGCGCGGGCCCCCGTCGTCATTCCCGCCGCGGCGTTTTTCATCGCGAGCGCCGCCGCCGTCACCGCCGCGCTCTGCGGTCTCTTTGCCAATGTATTCATGGCAACAATACTTACACTTTTTTTGAAAGCA
>DKID01000007.1 GCA_002454045.1 Nitrospina sp. UBA6727
GGCGCAATCTTCCGCGGCGGCGCTACAAATTCCCGCCGTCGTGGCGCGGGTGAACGGGGTGGACATTCCGTCAAAATATATCAAGTTCAGGATGAATCGGGTTTTACAAAACGTCGCGCGGCCGCTGACCCGACGCGAAAAAATCCGCGTCGCGCAAGACTTGATAGAAAAAGAAATCGTGCGGGAGTTGGTTCGTCAACAAGGCGAAAAAAAGAATTTGTCGGCGGACGCGGATTTAATTGCGAAGGAGATGCAAGTTTTGCGCGCGGCGTATGCCAGCGATGAGGAGTTTGAAAAAGTTTTGCGCGCCAGAAACATCACGGCGCAGGATCTCAAAAATTCCATGGCGGTGGACATCCACGCTCGACAATTATTGCAGGCGCGAATCGCCGGCAAGATTGACATTTCCGATGAGGACATTAAAAAATACTACGCGGACAATCGGCAGAAATTTCATCGCCCCGAATCTTTTCGCGCGCGCCACATTCTCGCGGCGATTTTTCCCGCGCATTTGTTGAAGTCAACTGCGCTCGAAAAATTGCAAAGCGAGCGGGAAGATTTGACGCGGCGCGCGGAAGAAAAAATAGACGGCGTCATCCGCGAACTTAAAGAGGGCGCGGACTTTGAAGAACTGGCGCGGGAAAAATCGGACGACGAAGCCAGTCGCGACAACGGCGGCGACTTGGGGACGATTTACAAAGGAGTGTTCGCGCCGGCTTTTGACGCGGCCATCGCGAAGTTGCGGCCCGGCGAGGTCAGCGAAAAGGTGACGACGCCGTTCGGGTTTCATGTCATCCAACTCGTCGAAAAATATCCGCCGGAGCAGGCTCCTTTCGAAGAGATGGAGCCGGCGATTCAAAAACATTTGTTCATGGAAGCGGCGAAAAAATTGGTCGAAGTTTATGTTGAGGGATTGAAAAAGCGGGCGACGATTGAAAATTTTTTCCGCCCGGCGGCGACCGGCAGGTGAGTTTTATTTTCGCGCTAGACTTGGATGATGCCGCTTTCCTCGTCGTAAAAAAAACTGTCGCCGTTGGGTCCGCGGTAGGATATTTCTTTGACTTCCCATATATGTTTCATTTTGACGTCGGCTTCCGCGGCGTGAAACTTGCCATTTTCTTCCCGTTGCAAAAGCAGGAATTTGTTGTCGTTGTTTGAAACAATTTCCCAACGGAAAAAATCACTTTGCACGATTCCTTTTTCGTAGTCGATACTGATGATGTTCATTTCTGGCAACCTCTGTAAAATAATTTCGGGACTAATAATCGATGTTCGCCGCTATCTCGCGGGCTTTTTCCAGCGGCTGTTTTTTGCCGGGCGCGGTGGTATTTTTCAGAATGCGCAAGGCAAGTTCCACGGTGGCGTCGTGCTCCGCGCTTAACGCGACGCCTTGCTTTGCGAAAAATTTATTGAGGCGCGATGTTTTGAAATGCAACGAAGGTTGCGCGCGACTTCCCGCGGCGCGGCTTGAATCGTGGACGAACCCCGCGGTGTCGTCGATGACGCGAATCTCCGGGACGATGCCGTGCTCGGTGATGTCGATGCCAGAAGGAGTGTAGTATTTCGAAGTGGTGAGGCGCAATGCCGACCCGCCGCGCAATCTGAAAATAGTTTGCACGGAGCCTTTGCCGTAAGAACTTTCGCCGACGATTAAAGCCTTGCCTGAATCTCGCAACGCGCCGGCGACAATTTCCGCCGCGCTGGCGCTGAATTGATTGACGAGCACCGCGACCGGAACTTGATGCAAACTATTTTTGTACAGGCCGCGGTATTCGTGGTAATCGCCCGCCGTTCTGCCCTGCGTGTAAACCACCATCCGTCCCTTGAAAAGAAAATGGCTCGCCACCTTCACCGATTGCGCGAGCAGTCCGCCCGGATTTTCGCGCAAGTCTAGGATGAATCCTTTCGCCCCGTCTTTTTCCGCCTGCCTCAAACCGGCGCGCAACTGTTGCTCGGTCTGTCGCGAAAAACTGCTAATTTTTAGGTAGCCGATTTGGTGGTCGAGCGTTTTATATTCAACCGTGTTGATGAAAATAATTTTCCGGGTGAGCGTGTAGGTTCGTCGTTTTTTTTCGCGCGGCCGCAACAAGGTGACGGTGACTTGCGTTTCGGGATACCCCCTGAGCAAGTCGGCGAGTTTCGCAATGTGCATGCCGGCGATGCTTTTTCCGTTCACGCTGACGAAAGAATCTTCGGCGAGAATTCCCGCCTTTGCGGCGGGCGAGTCGTCCATAATCTTAACCACGTAGAGTCGGTTGTCTTTCATGGTGATGACGATTCCCAACCCGCCATATTTTCCTTCCGTGTCGCGCATAGATTTTTCGAGGGAATCTTCATCCATGTATTGGGAGTAGGCGTCGAGGGAATTCATAATCCCTTGCACCGCCGAGTTTTCCAGGGTTTCCTTGGTGATCGTTTTGCGGGAATGGTCGTGGAGAAAATAATAAACTTTCCGAAGTTCATCCCAGTCGTGGCTTCGGTCGTAAGTCAGGCGATATTGCGTCGCTCGGTTGCCGTAGCGTAGCGTGTTGCCGTCGGCATTTTTGTGGAGTGTCGCGCCTGCGGCGTCGGCGTTTTTTATCATCCCCTCGATGGCGGCGGAAAATAATTTTTTATGGTCTGGAGGGTAAACATATTTTTCGGAAACTAGGTTGACGACCGCCGCGAATATTTCCAGGTCGTTGTCGAAAAAACCCGCGGTCGCCGTCGCGGGAACATCGGCATGAGGCAGGTATAACAACGCCAACAGCCCCGCCGTCAGGCTCAGCAAATATTTGCGGAAGTTTCTCTGCGGCTTCATTTTAGATTTTTCGAGCGGGTCAACATCGCGGATAAAAATGCTTCGGGAGGTTAGCCGCTCTGTTGCAAGATGTCTTCAAAAATAATTACCAGATTGTCCGTCATTTCATCGACGCTGCCGTTGGTGAGACTCGGCGCCACTTTCAGGACATCGTTGATGATTATCGTCGGCGTTTCGTTGGCGTTGAACTGCTTCGCCAATTCCAAGGAACGGTCGGTCTTGGCTTTGATGGCGGCCGACTGCATGCCCGCTGCCATTTCTTTGCCGATCTGAAATTCACTGGCGAGCAACTGAATGACTTTAAGTTGAAAAATGTTGATGTTCAATTTGAAATTGGTGTCAAATAATTTGTGGGTGAACTCTTCCTCCACCCCCAGTTCGTCGGCGATGTAAAAAGCCATCGCCGGGTAAGCCGTTTGGTTGCCCCAATAGATGGGAAATTTTTTGTGATGAAGTTTGTCTTTGAACTTGGCGTGCAGACGTTTGGAAGTTTCCAGAAACCGATAGCAATGTCCGCAGGAATAATTGAAAAACTCGGTCATCTCAATCGTTGTAACACCATCGAGCGCGCTTATGTCGCCGATTACTTCATACTTGCCGCGAATTTTTTCATCCGCCTGCGCGCACGCCGACAATAATAAAAACGCGGCGAGCAAAACGACGGTAATCTTTTTCATAAATCACTCCTGATATTTTCGCAACGCATATTCGTTAGTGTTTAATCCGCGGCCAATACTTCGCATAATTAAAACGCGGACTGTGATTCTTCACGTGACATTGCTTACACGCCGCCGCGGCGTTACTCCCGAAGCCCGACCGCGGCGACGATGCGTGTCCCCGACCGGGACCGTGGCACACTTCGCACTGAACATTTTTTAGGCGCGGCGTGTCCAACTCGCTGATGAAACCGCCGGGAAGATTGAACCCGACCACGTGGCAAGCCAAACATTCCGGGTCAAACGCCTTGTTGATTTTTCGCAAAGTGTCGTAAGCGTGACCGTGGCGCGACCGCGACCAGACTGCGTGTTCCGCCGGGTGACAGGCTTGGCACGCGGAATCGCCCGCGTACACGGACGACGATTTGCTCTTGTCGCGCTTGCCCGCCAAAGTTTCGAAAAACAGCGCCTCGACTTTCTCGTTGTATTGCGCGTACAACTTTACCATTTCGGAATCAAATTTCACACTTGAATCCAGTTTCACGAGATTATGCGCGAAAGATTTTTCGCCGTCGGCGTCAATCCGCACCGTCAACTCCCCCATTTTTTGTCCCCGCGATGACGACTGCACGAAAAGTTTTCCGTCCTGCCGCACCGGCGCCATGTCAACGACATCCGATTCCGTGTCGATGTGTCCGTTGATGACGACGTCCACCCCGCTAAGATTTAGATAGCCCAGCGCCGACTCCCGTTGCGCGTGGGTGAGAAGCACGATGACGTCCGGCTTTTCCATTGCACGCATGCGCGCGACCAAGCGCGACGCGGTCTGCCGCGGGTCGTCGATGCGCAAGCCGACGTGGTCGTAAAACAAATCCGCGTCCGCCACCGCGATGACGCCCGCCGTCAATCCGTTGGCGAATCGCTTCACCCGCGACCGCGCTGGTTCAAAACGGTCGACGGTCAAGTTCCCCGCGACCCAGGGAATCTGCGTTCGCTCCCTCAAAAACTCAGCGCCGTAAAGCAAGTCGCGCTCCCCCAAAGCGACCGCGTCGTATTTCATTCGCGCCGTCGCAGTGAGAAGCGTCGCGGCTTTCAGTTTTCCTTGTCGAGTCGGCTCCTTGAAATGGTCGCCGGTGTCCACGAGCAAAACGTGACGGTGTTTCCCGCGAGTGTCCTTGAGATACTGCATCCGCCGCTCAATGCCGCCCTGGTCCTCCTCCTTGGAACACCCGCAAGGTTTTAGTTCCGCCAGCAAGTTGCCGGTGTACACGACGAGAACCTCCCGCGCGCCCGCCGACGAAGTTGCGCTGCGCTCCGATGGAAGGCACCCCGCCATCGCCGTCATCGCCGCCGCCGCAAAAATCAGTATCACTTGTTTCATATTTATAAGGTATCGCATTTCGTTATGAAATACTCGCGAAACTCAGTTAGTATGCGAGGAAGAAAAATTTTGTTAATCCAAATGAAAGAAAGGAACCATCATGTCCGAGAAATTCTGTCCCGTTAAATCACTCCGCGCATCACTAACCTTTATCACG